>CABUZI010000075.1 GCA_902496005.1 uncultured Collinsella sp. | reverse complement strand
TCTTAAGCGCCACCTGGAGTTCTATAACACCCACCCCTATGTTTCCGCCCCCGTCATTGGCGTTACCCTCGCTCTCGAGGAGGAGCGCGCCAACGGTGCCCCGATTGACGACGTCGCCATTCAGGGCGTCAAGGTCGGTATGATGGGCCCGCTCGCCGGCGTCGGCGACCCCGTCTTCTGGTTCACCCTTCGCCCGATTCTGGGCGCTCTGGGCGCTTCCCTGGCCATGTCCGGCAGCATCGTCGGTCCGCTGCTGTTCTTCTTCGCGTGGAACATCATCCGTTACGCTTTCCTGTGGTACACGCAGGAGTTTGGCTACAAGGTCGGCTCCTCCATCGCCAAGGACCTCTCCGGTGGTCTGATGGGCAAGGTCACCGAGGGCGCTTCCATCCTGGGTATGTTCATCATCGGCGCCCTGGTCGAGCGCTGGGTGTCCATTTCCTTCACCCCGATCGTCTCCACGGTCAAGCAGTCTGCTGGCGCCTTTATCGACTGGGCTAGCCTCCCCTCCGGTTCCGAGGGTATCAAGGAAGCGCTGACGATGTACAACTCCGTCGGTGCTACCGCCCTTGATCAGATGAAGGTCACCACGCTTCAGGCCAACCTCGATCAGCTCATCCCCGGCCTTGCCGCCGTGTGCCTGACCCTGCTGGTCTGCAAGCTCCTCAAGAAGAAGGTCAGCCCGATCGTCATCATCCTGGCTCTCTTCGCCGTCGGCATCATCGGTCGCTTCTGCGGCTTCATGTAAGCACGCTTCGGCTTAAGACCGAGAGTAGCTAGACAAGGGCTTTTGAGCCATTGAAACGGACCGCACCCGGTGGGTACACTGGATGCGGTCCGATTGTTTTATTTGGAGGGCGAGGCGCGCATGGCGCAATCTCAGAACAGCACGGTCGATTTGGCAACGCCGGCAACCTGCCTGATGGGGCTTACCAGCCACGGTAACGTGATGGTGGGCAATAAGGCGTTTGAGTACTATAACGAGCGCAATCCCGAGGATTATATTCAAATCCCGTGGGATGAGGTCGACTATATTGCCGCCGAGGTTTTACGCGGCACCAAGAAGATCACGCGTTTTGCCATCTTCACCAAGGACAACGGTCACTTTACGTTTTCGACGCGCGACGACAAAGAGACGCTTCGTGCTGTCCGCAAGTACGTCGACGAGGATAAGCTTGTGCGTTCGCCCGACTTTATCGATGTGACGGCCAAGGGCGCCAAGAGCATCCCCTCCGTTATCAAAAACCTCTTCCACAAAGGTAACTAGCTCCTCATAAGTTGCGGTGAAATAGTTCCTAAATACGGCTTTAGATGCTTCAGACAGGAACTATTCCACCGCAACTTCGAAGTCTAGTCATGCGACGTATTGCGATGCAGTAAATCTGCTACACTAGTACAACATGCCTCCGTAGCTCAGGGGATAGAGCACCGCTCTCCTAAAGCGGGTGTCGACGGTTCGAATCCGCCCGGGGGCACCAGAAGATTATGACGGCGTCGCGAGAGCGGCGCCGTTTCTGGTTTGTGGGAGCTGCCGGCGGATTCGAGCCGTCGACACCCGCGTCACCAATTTCCCCGCGGGGGGAGTTTTCGAATCCGCCCGGGGGCACCAGAGGAATATCGAGCCCGGTACCGCTACGGTGCCGGGTTCTTCTGGTTCAATACCATGTCAAAAACGAAGCGCCCGCTTGCTGGGGGAGCAAGCGGGCGCCTGTGAGCGAATATGTTTGCGGCGAGAGCCGTGATGAGCGGTGGGGTGGCGACTAGTTGGTCGTACCGGAATCGTCACCCGTGCCCGAGCCAGAGCCCGAACCCGAGCCAGAAAGTGCGACCGTCAGCGTAATCGTGCTGTCGGTGGACTGCTTGCCAGTGGGGGAGACGCCCGTAACGGTGGCATCCTCGTTACCGCTTACGGGATTGCCGTTCTGGTCACAGAAGCCAATGTTATAGAAACCGGCGTTGTTGAGCGCGGTGACGGCGGCGGAAATGCTCTTGCCGTACAGGTTGCCCGGAACACTGGCCTTGCCGGACTTCTTGGCAATGACGACGGTAATCGTGGCGCCGGGCTTCTGCTTGCCGCTGGGGTTCCAGCTGATCACGGTGCCCTCGGTAACCGAGTCGTTCTCCTGGTAGCTCACGTCGACGCCAAAGCCTGCCATATCGAGGGCGTTGCGCGCCTGGGCCTCGGTCATGTCGGTCAGGTCGGGGACGGACGTGGTATCCGGGCCGCCCGAGACCTTGTACGAGATGGTCGTGCCTTTCTCGACTTCCTTACCGGCTTCGGTGCTCTGCTCAAAGACCTGGCCCTCATCGGCCTCGTTGGCCTCCTCGGAGGCGTTGCCCTTCAGGCCAACGCTTGCCAGCGCGGCTTCTGCCTGGTCCTTGGTCAGGCCGACAAGCCGGGGAACCTCAACCTTCTCGGAGGGCTTGGGGCCCTTGGAGATTACCAGGTTCACCCTCGTGCCCTTGGCCTTCTTGGTGTTGCCATTGGGGGTCTGCTCGGCGACCTTTCCCTCGTCGACATCGTCGTTGTAGCTCTGGTCGACGGTGCCAACCTCAAGGCCGGCTTCCTTGATCAGCTCAATAGCGGTTTCCTGGTCCTTGCCCAGCACGTCGGGCACCGTGACCTGTTCGCCACTGAACATGCCCGTGGCAAAGGCCACTACAACGCCAATCACGGCGACGGCGGCAATCACGGCGGCGATGATCTTGTTCTTGTTGGACTTGGGCTTCTCGACCTCGTAGGAGCCCGTGGAGCCCGAGACAGCGCTACGGGCGGTGTTCTGACCGCTCACGCCCGAGACGGGGCGAACCATAGCGCGCGTTGAGTCGGAAAGCTCGCGGGTCTTGGTGGCACCCAGTTCGCCGGCGGCACCGATGATGCGCGTGGGCTCCGAGACGTTGACGGCACGGCCCGACAGGTAGCTGTTGAGCACCTGACGCAGCTCGTCGGCGGTCTGGAAGCGGTTTGCCGGGTCTTTCTCCATGCACTTGAGGATGATGCGCTCAAGGTCGGCGTCGACACCGGAGTTGATCTGGCTCGGCGGAATAGGCAGCTCGTTGACCTGCTTGAGTGCGACCGAGATAGCGTCGTCACCGTCAAAGGGAACGCGGCCGGTGGCGCACTCGTACATCACGACGCCCAGCGAGTAGATATCCGAGGTGGGGCCGAGGTCCTGACCGCGGGTCTGCTCGGGGCTGACGTAGTGAGCGGTTCCCAGCACGTTGTTGTCTTGCGTGAGGTGGCTGTTCTTGGCGCGCGCGATGCCAAAGTCCATCACCTTGATGTTGCCGTCGGGCAGCACCATGATGTTCTGCGGCTTAATGTCGCGGTGGATGATCTCGTGCTTGTGGGCGACCGAAAGCGCGGAGCTAATCTGCGAGCCGATCTGGGCGACCTTCTTGGGGTCGAGGGCGCCGTGGCTCTTGATGCCGCTCTTAAGGTCGGTGCCGCGCAGGTACTCCATGACGATGTAATAGGTGTCGCCGTCCTTGCCCCAATCGTAGACGCCCACGATATAGGGGGAGGAGAGACCGGCTGCTGCCTGGGCCTCCTGCTTAAAGCGTGCGGCGAAGGTTGCGTCGCCAGCATACTGCGGCAGCATAATCTTGACGGCTACCGTGCGGTCGAGGACCTGGTCCTGTGCACGGTAGACGGTCGCCATGCCGCCTGTCCCCACCTTATCCTTGAGGAGGTATCTTCCCCCGAGGACCCTCTGTTCCATTCCTGCTCCTAACATAACTATTCGCTCAACGATGTGTGTAGTACCTACGATGTGGCCGCTGGGGCCGTGTGGCGCGTTGCCGCTAACTCTTCGGCCGCGGCGCGCCTCGGGTGTCCGATTCGATCATGGGCATCACGCTCCCTGTGCGGCAAGCGCCGCGGTCAGGACGATGCCGGCGATCTTGGCGGCCTTGACGTCATGCTTGTCGTAATCCTCTAAGGCCACCGAGATGGCGACTGTGGGTGAATCGTAAGGTGCAAAGCCAACGAACATCGAATTGACGTTGGTGCCGCCAATCTCGGCCGAGCCGGTCTTGCCGGCGACCTTGACGCCGGGGATCTGGGCATCGGTGCCGGTGCCGGACTGGACGACGGCAAGCATGGCCTGCTTGACCTGGTCGGCCGTGGCGGAGCTGACGGCCTGACCCAGCGAGCGGGACTGCGTGGTCTTGACCACGGTTCCGTCCGGGGCGAGTACCTGGGCTACAAAGTACGGGTCCATGACCACGCCGCTGTTAGCGATGGCGGCGGCAATCACGGCGTTTTGCATGACGGTGGTCTGCGGGCCGGGCGTGTGGTCCATGCCGACAGGCTGGCCGGCGCCGGCCCAGGCGGTCTCCCACTCGGTCATGAGCGACGGGTCGGCCATGATGGAGGCCGCGGAGGTCAGGTCCTGGCCGAGCTTTTGGCCATAGCCAAAGGCGTTGGCAAACTGCACGAGCGTGTTTGCGCCAACTTCGTTTGCCACCTGGCCAAAGACGACGTTGGAGGACACGGCAAAGGCCTGCTGCAGGCTGATGGTGCCGTAGCTCTCGTTGGCATAGTTGGTGACCGGTGCGTTGCCGATGTCCATGGAGCCGGGCGCCTGGTAGGTGCTGGTAAGGCTGGCGGTACCGGTCTCGAGTGCCGCGGAAAGCGTAACGACCTTAAACGTTGAGCCCGGCGTGTACAGCGCGTCCATGGCGCGATTGTACATGGAGCCGTCCTCGCCGCCGCCCGTCTGCAGCAGAGCATCGATGTTGGTGTTGTCGTATGTGGGCGAGCTGGCACATGCGAGAACCGCGCCGGTACGCGGGTCGATGACCACTACAGCGCCCTTAAAGCCCTTGAGTGCCTGCTCGGCCGCCGTCTGGATGCGCGAGTCGATGGTGAGCTTGGCGGTGTTGCCCGGCTGGGTCTGGCCCGCGAGCGACGCGATGGCGTTGTTCCAGCTGGAGTAGTCCTTAGAACCGGTGAGCGTGTCGTTCATGACGCTCTCGATGGCGGTGGTGCCATACTGCTGGCTCACGTAGCCAACCACGTGTGCTGCCAGGTTACCGTTGGGGTAGGAGCGTACGTAGGTGCCGTCCTCCTGCTGCAGCGACTCGGCCAGCGTCACGCCGTCGGACGTGATGATGGAGCCGCGCTGGATGTACTTGGAGCGGGCGATGGTGTGGTTGTTGGTCGGCATGTCTTGATAGTCCTTGGCCTTAATGACCTGGACATAGGTGAGGTTGCCGATAAGGATGGCGAACAGCGCCGTAAAGGCGAGCACCGCGCGGGTTAGACGGTTGGCGAGCGCCACGCGGCCGAGCACACCGGATTCAGGCGTGTCGAGCAGGCGACGGCGCATGCGCGAGCCGACGGAATGGCTGCCGCTGCCGTAGGAAGACGAGGTGGCAAAGCGCGTGCCCGTCGGGGCGGCGGCAGATGCGACCTGATCATCGGTGATGGCGGCCATGGTGCCGGTGCCGGTAAGCTCGGCCTCGCGTCCGGTCGCCTCGTCACCGGCGCGCAGCAGGAGCGCGACGATGATAAAGCTCGCCAGCAAAGAGGAGCCGCCCTGGCTCATAAAGGGCAGGGTGACGCCGGTCAGCGGGATTAGGCGGGTTACGCCGCCAACGATCAAGAAGGCCTGGAAGCTGATGGCTGCCGTAAGACCGGTGGCGCTAAAGGCGGCAAGGTCGGACTTTGCGCGGGCAGCTGTGGTCAGGCCGCGAACGGCAAAGAGCATAAACAGGATGAGCACGGCGCCGCCGCCCAAAAGGCCCATCTCCTCGCCGATAGCCGAGAAGATAAAGTCGGACTCGACGACAGGGATGTTGTTGGCCATGCCGTTGCCGATGCCAACACCGACCAGACCGCCGTCGGCGAGCGAGAAGAGCGACTGGACGATCTGGTAGCCCTGGCCCTGGGCGTCCTTAAACGGATCGACCCAAACCTGGAAACGCACCTGAACGTGAGACAGGAACTTGTAGGCGCCTACGGCTCCGACGGCTAAGAGCGCAAGGCCGATAACGACATATGAAAAGCGCCCCGTGGCAACGTAGAGCATCAGCAAGAAGATGGTGTAGAACAGCACGGCCGAACCCAGGTCGCGTTCGAAGACGACGACGAGCAGGCACACACCCCACACGGCAAACAGCGGCAGCAGCAGTCGCAGGCGAGGGATCTTAAAGCCCAGGATCTTGCGGTTGGAGATGGAGAGCAGCTCGCGGTTCTCGGCCAGGTATCCGGCCAGGAACAGGACGATAAAGACCTTGGCGAACTCGCCGGGCTGGATGGTAAAGCCCGCGATGCGAATCCACAGCTTGGAGCCCGAGATCGTGGTGCCGATAAAGATAGGCAGCATCAGCAGGATGATGCCGATGATGCCAAAGGTGTACTTGTAGCGCATGACCACGTCGAGGTTTTTGACCAGTGCGAGCGTTCCCACCATGAGCGCCACCGAGACAAACAGGATGATGAGCTGCGAGATGGCGAGAGCGGGGGCGAGACGCGTCACGAACGTGATGCCGATGCCCGAAAGTATAAATACGATGGGTAGGATGGCGGGGTCGGCACCGGGCGCCAAGATGCGCACGGCAATGTGGGCCGCGGCAAAGGCGGCAAAGAGGCCGATCGGTACGGCGAGCGTCTCAAAGGAGATGGCGGCGCCCGCGGTGAGGACGTACATCGCATACAGCAGGATGACGGGGAACGCCGAGGCGATGAGCAAGAGCAGCTCGGTGTTGCGGCGACTCATAAGCGGCACTCCCTTTCTAATTCTTATCGGAGGCTTCGGCCTCGGCGGACTGTTCGGCGGTTTTCTCGGAATCTGATTCGGAGGTCGATCCCTGATTGGTGTTGTCGCGAATCGTTTGCGCGTCGATCACCTGGCGGGTCTGCTCCTCGTCGATCTGGTGGCGGTACTTGGATATCGTGTCCTGCGCATCGTCGACACTTGTTTGCGGAATACCCGCCTTGAGGCGGTTTTGCGTGTCTTCGGGCAGGTCGGATAGCTTGATGCTGGTTTCGCTTTCGAGCCAGTGGAGCTTGAGTCCGAGCGGCTTGCCGGGCAGGCCGCGCCAGACGGCGACATTGCCCTGGTAGGTACCCAGGTAGTACGAGCCGGTGACACCCGTGTAGGCCCAGATGCCAGCTGCCAGCACAAAGACGAGGGCCAGGATGGCGGCGATAGTAATGTTGCGGCGACGCACACGCTGCGCCTCGCGCATAACGCCATCGTCAACCAGGTCAACGACTACTACGGTCACGTTGTCGTGGCCGCCGGCGGCAAGCGCCGCGTCCACTAGGTTGTCGACGCAGATTTGCGCGGTTGAGGACTGCGTGGCGATGTTCTCGATATCGCTATCGGGAATCATGCTCGAAAGGCCGTCGGAGCACAGGATCAGACGGTCGCCTTCCTCGATATGCAGAGTGAAGTGGTCGGCATACATAGCGGGGTCCGAGCCCAGCGCGCGGGTGATGACCGAACGGTTGGGGTGGACGCGAGCCTCATCTGCCGTGATCTCGCCGGCGTCCACGAGCTCCTCCACGTAGGAGTGGTCGCGGGTCACGCGGATGAGCGTGCCCTCGTGGAGCAGGTAGGCGCGAGAGTCACCCACGTGGGCGATGGCGAGCGTGTCGTTTTCGATATAGGCGCAAGTGGCTGTGCAGCCCATGCCGGGCTTGCCCAGGCCATTCAAGGCAGCCTCGATTACGGCGGCGTTGGCGGCCTCGACGGCTGCCGCCAGGCGTGCGGCGTCGGCAGACTGAGGAGCTGTTTTGGCGATGGTCTCGACAGCGATAGAAGAGGCCACCTCGCCGGCAGCGTGACCACCCATGCCGTCGCATACGCAAAAGAGCGGCGACTGCACCAGGTAGGAATCCTCGTTGTGCGGGCGCACGCAGCCAACGTCAGAGCGGGCGCCCCACATGAGTTGCGTGGTGGTGCCGGCATCATAGGTCGAGTCGGTCTCGATGCGTTCCTCGGTCAGGGGCTCAAAGCTCATGGTCGAGCCGGGGTCTTTGAGCTTGGCCTCAACGGCGGCAACGTCGATCTCGGCAGTGTCACCGGGAGAGACGGTGTCGGTCTCGGCGTTTGATTCGGAATCGCCGGTGTCCGGGGAGTCGGGCTCCTCGGACACGCGGGCGGTCGACTCGTCATCTTGCGGGCTGACGTCTATAGGCTCGGGCGTCGCAAAGTGCGACGGCGCGGGCGTGTTTTGCGACTGGGTGGCGGGCTCGGCCACGGC
>CABUZI010000074.1 GCA_902496005.1 uncultured Collinsella sp. | reverse complement strand
GCCTGCGGGAAGTAGCGATCGTCATCGCCCACAAAGACGGGGACGCGGCCGGTGATCGAGGGGTCAATCTGATCGGGCGTCTGGCCCCACTGCTTCATGGTGTAATGCAAAAAGACGTTCTCATAGACATAATCGGCGACCTCGGCAAGATCCGGGTCGTTCTTCTTGCGCAGCTCCATGATGGGCACCTTGACGTCCTTGCCAAAGGTCTCCACGAGCTTCTGATACAGCTCCTCGCCGCGCTCATCGCCAAAGGCGAGCTTGAGGCTCGCATGGTTAAAGGGCACGGGCATAAGGGTACCGTTGATGTTGGCGAGCACCTTGTGCTGGTAGTCCGTCCACTTGGTAAAGCGCGACAGGAAGTTATGCACGCGCTCGTTAAAGGTATGGTAGATGTGCGGGCCATACTCGTGGACAAGGATTCCGGCCTCGTCAGTGCAGTCATAGGCATTGCCCGCAATGTGGCTACGGCGCTCCAAAACGGCAACACGATAGCCGATGGTCTCGGCAAGACGGCGGGCGCAAACGGCACCGGCATAACCGGCGCCGACAACGATCATGTCGTACGCGCCGGCATTAAAGCCTTCAGGCAGGCCTGAGGTAATCTGCATCGATACTCCTTGTCAAAAGCCACGGGCTCGTTAGCTGGGCTTTTCTCGAACATTCTTCGAGACATATTTATCAGAGCGATTATAGCGCTAATGCGTCCTATAATGAGCTTGCCACACAAGGAAAGCTCAAGCACCGCGGCGTACATTATTGAAAGGTAAACCCGCTAGCAGCGGGTTTATTCGTGTACAGCCGGGCGCCTGGAGCTTAGCGAAACGCTTGTAAGGAGTAACATGAGCGATTTCCTAAACCGTATGAAGTCTGCCGCCAAGGCCGACCTTAAGACCATCGTCCTGCCCGAGGGCGAGGACCCGCGTACCATCGTCGCCGCCACCAAGATTATCGAGGAGGGCCTGGCAAAGATCGTCATCCTGGGCAACCCCGACGAGATCGACGTTCCCGGCGCCACCGTCATCGACCCGCGCAATGCCGAGAAGCACGAGGAGTACGCGCAGAAGTTTGCCGAGCTCCGCGCCAAGAAGGGTGTCACCATCGAGCAGGCTCGCGCCCAGGTGATGGACGCCACCTACTTTGGCACCATGATGGTCAAGATGGGCGACGCCGACGGCCTGGTCTCCGGCGCCTGCCACTCCACCGCCGACACCCTGCGCCCTGCGCTTCAGATCCTCAAGACCGCCCCGGGCACCAAGCTGGTCTCGGCCTTCTTCGTGATGTGCACCGACACCCCGCAGTTCGGCACCGACGGCACGCTGATCTTCGCCGACTGCGGCCTCAACATCAACCCGTCCTCCGACGAGCTCTCCGAGATCGCCATCGCCTCGGCCCACTCCTGGTCCACCTTCATGGGCAATGTCGAGCCGCACGTGGCCATGCTCTCCTACTCCACCATGGGCTCCGCCGGTGGCGAGGTCGCCAAGAAGGTCCAGGAGGCCGTGAAGTTCTGCAAGGAGAAGGCTCCCGAGCTCGCCATCGACGGCGACCTGCAGCTCGACGCCGCCATCGTCCCCACCGTCGCCCAGCTCAAGGCTCCCGGCTCCTCCGTCGCCGGTAAGGCCAACGTGCTCGTGTTCCCCGACCTCGAGGCAGGCAATATCGGCTACAAGCTGGTCCAGCGCTTCGCTGGCGCTGACGCCTACGGCCCCATCCTGCAGGGCATCGCCAAACCGGTCAACGACCTTTCGCGCGGCTGCTCCGCCGACGACATCGTGGGTGTCGTGGCCATCACCGCCGTCCAGGCTCAGATGGCTGAGTAGCGGACTTATCCCCTCGGGACCCTACAGGGTAAAGCTCTGAAAACGTCCTCGGACATGCATGAAACCCCCGCTGCGCACTTCGTGCGGCGGGGGTTTCATGCGTCCTGCGGAAAGTTTTCAGAGCTTTACCCTGTAGGGCCCCTGCCGCCACGTGGCAGTCAGGGTATCTGGAGTGGACGGCGGCTTGGCTACGAGCTGGGGCTGAGAATCTGAATGATCGGGTGCCGTTGCTGGGAGCGCAGGCGTTGCTGGTGACGATCACTTTGGGACTGGAATTTCCGCCTACTAGTAAAAAGGCCTCCGGAGCTGTTGCTCTGGAGGCCTGTCGTTTACTTGCAAATGCGCGCGTTAGTTGTTCTTGGTCAGACGCTCGACGTCGTGGGCGATCATGTATTCCTCGTCGGTGGGGATGACCATGACCGTGACGGAAGAGCCGGCGGCGCTGATGACCTGCGGACCGTTGCCCACGGCCTCGCGGTTCTTGTTGTTGTCGATGCGCACGCCCAGCCACTCAAAGCAGTCGCAGAAGGCCTTGCGAATCGACCAGTCGTTCTCGCCGATGCCGGCGGTAAAGGTGATGGTATCCACGCCCGCCATGGAGGCGATCATGGAACCGGCCTGCTGCATGGCCTTGTAGGCGAACATATCGAAGGCAAGCAGGCAGCGCTCGTCACCCTCGGAGGCGCGCGTACGGATGTCACGGGCATCGTTGGAGATGCCCGAGATGGCAAGCAGACCGGACTGCTTGTTCATCATGTCGTCGACTTCCTGATAACTGTAGCCGCCCTCGCGCTGAAGATAGCACACGGTGGCCGGGTCGATGGAACCGCAACGGGTACCCATCATCAAACCGTCAAGCGGCGTGAGGCCCATCGTGGTGTCGCGGCACACGCCGTCCTCAATGGCGGCGAGCGAAGCACCGTTGCCCAGATGGCACGAAAGCAGACGGTGGCAACGCGAGCCCAGAATCTCCTTGGCCATCATCCACTCGTAACGGTGGCTCGTACCGTGCGCGCCATACTTGCGCACATGGTACTTGTCGCACACGTCCTTGGGCAGCGCGTAGGTGTAGGCGACCTCGGGCATGGTCATGTGGAAGGAGGTGTCGAAGACGGCCACGTTGGGCAGCTCCGGATACTTCTCGCGGCAATATTCGATTGCCGCGGCCTCGCCGTAATTGTGCAGTGGGGCGAGCGGGGCCACCTCAAGGATCTTAGCCATGACCTCATCATCGACGACCGCGGAATCATCGAAGTGCCAGCCGCCCTGAACGATACGGTGGCCGATGCCATCGATCGTAAAGTCGGTCTTCTCGAGCTCCTCGAGCACGCGAGCGATAGCAGAGCGATGATCGGGGAAGGGAACCTCCTCGGTCTGCTTGGTGCCACCGTTCTCGGAGTGACCAAAGATGCCCATGTCCGATCCGATACGCTCGCAGTTGCCCTTGGCGAAAACCTCGCGGGTATCGGTATCCAAAAGCTGATATTTAAGGCTCGAGCTGCCGGCGTTGACAACAAGTACGTTCATGAGACTCCTTCGTGATTACAGTACGGTCGACAAACCTATAAGGCGGCCGTACCTTTAATAAGAAGTTATCAGAATTCAATAAATACCTATTAAACTCTTCGCCCAAAGAGCATGAAAGGGGGCCGAACGGCACAAGGCCATCCAGTCCCCTCCCCTTGCATCAATTACTTACCGCTGACGATGCGCTCGACGTCGGAAGCGATCATGAACTCCTCATCCGTAGGGATGACGAAGATCTTAACCTTGGAATCCTTGGCGGACAGGCACCAAGCGCCGTCACCGCGCAGGGCGTTGCGGGCATGGTCCATCTTGACGCCCATAAAGGCCAGACGGTCGGCCACGCCGGCGCGGACAGCCGGAGCGTGCTCGCCGATGCCGGCGGTAAAGACCAGAGTGTCCATGCCGCACATGGAAGTAGCCATCTCGGCGGCCTTGGCGGCAATCTTGTAGACGAACATATCGAAGGCGAGCTGAGCCTCGGGGTCACCGGCAGCGGCGAGCTCCTCAACGTTGCGACAGTCGTTGGTCTTGCCGCCAGTCACAGCCATGAGGCCGGACTTCTTGTTCATCATCTCGTCGACCTCGTCGAAGGTGTAGCCGCCTTCGCGCTGCAGGTAGCACACGGTAGCAGGGTCGATGGAACCGCAGCGGGTGCCCATCATGACACCGTCGAGCGGCGTCAGGCCCATGGTGGTGTCCATGCACTTGCCGTCCTCGATGGCGCACAGGGAAGCGCCGGAACCGATGTGGCACACGACGACCTTGCGAGCCTCGCCGTTGGTCATCTCGGCAACCTTCTTGGAGATGTAGCGGTAGCTGGTGCCGTGGGCGCCGTACTTACGGATATGCAGCTTGTCGCAGACGTCCTTGGGCAGGGCGTAGGTCTTGGCGACCTCGGGCATATTGAAGTGGAAAGCAGTGTCGTAGACCGTGACGTTGGGCAGGTCGGGATACTGCTCGAGGCAGTACTCGATAACGTTGGCCTCGGGGTTGTTGTGCAGCGGGGCGAGCGGAGCGACCTCGCGGATCTTGGCGAGGACGTCCTCGTCGACGAGGGAGGAATCGCCAAAGTACCAGCCGCCCTGAACGATACGGTGGCCGATGCCCTCGATCTTGACGCCGTTGGCCTCGAGGTCCTTCAGGACGACCTCGATGGCGACCTTGTGGTCGGGGAACTCGATGTTCTCGGTCACCTTCTTGGAACCGTTGGCAGCGTGGGTGAAGGTACCGCCGGTAAAGCAGACGCGCTCGCAGGAGCCCTTTGCGGACACCTTGTGGGACTTGGTATCGATGACCTGATACTTAAGGGTCGAAGATCCTGCGTTGACGACCAGAACGTTCATGTGTCTCCCTACTAACAGGCGGTGTGGCGCCGCCAGGTTACATACGCTTCAATAATAAACCCAAACGCCCTCGCGCTCGGGTTTATTGCGTTGATATATAAGTTATCGGAGCCCAAATACTCACGGCCTTTGACTTGTAAGACGAAATAGCGCGGGGATATACACCAAAGAAGATATCCCGAGCGCTACAAGCAATATGACTCGAATACCCGCGATGCTGCTCAACGCAGCATTGAACAGATAGAAAAGGATGGCACCCACCGCCACCATCTGGCTTTGGACCGAAATCAGTGAACAGCGCATCGAAGAATCGACAGCATTTTGAAAAATTGAGTATTTAATTGGAGCAAATAACGAGTAAGCAACCGTCTGCAGTACATAGAACACGGGCAGCAAATAGACCGGAGTAAAGGGAATCAAAAACAGAGCAGTCAGGAAAAGGCGCACGATGCCGCAAATACGCGCAAAGCGGCCCTTGTCGACATGAGCAATCACACTGGGCACAACAAACCCTATGGAGGCGGAAGCAAGGAGCTGGACCGCAATGGTCACGCCCGAAGCGACAGCATTCATTCCGCGGCCTGCAAGCAACAGTGAGAAAAAGTCTTCCAGAGCGACGAAGGCAAATGCCTGAGAGCAGTCCATGATGAACGCTGACCGAAGAATGCCATTACCCGCAATAGCAGCACCGATCATCTTCGGGCTAATTCCATGCTCAGGTGACGCCGCAGTGCCTTCTCTTCTCGCCTCAGGAATACAGACAACGACAACCAATGTCAGCACCATTGTGATGATGTCGACCGAAAGCCCAACGAGATACGCGCCAGCGGACGAAATGAAACCGCCCACACAAGCGGAGAGGGCATAAGACGCATAGAAAACAAATCGCTCAACGATATTAAGTCTTACGAGCTGGTCTTGAGAGACGCTGTCAATGTAAATCGCTTCGATGGATCCGCTCACACATGCAACGGCAAAACCTTTGAGAGCAAACGCACCGATTAAAAGCAGAGGAGATCGGACGAGGAGCAGAGCGGTGTAATATCCGAGCATTCCCGCGACGCCAACGAGGCCGCTCACCTTTCGTCCAAACCTGTCAGCAATATAACCAGTAGGAACCTCAAGAATGAACTTACTCACTTGGTATGCAATCATCATGCTAGAAATCGCTACCATCGAGAATCCGACGAATTCAAGGTAAACCGTCAGAAAATACAAAATGGTGCTGAAGTTCGACAGAAAAACGAACGTCATATAAAGCAAAACCGTACGGTTTTTCATGCTCCGCCCTCCAAGAGCCAATAGCCCAAACCGAAATCTTGGAAAAGCATGAGGGCAAAGCCGTCAGTCATGTGTTACAAGGCGTCAACATTCACTTGACGCCACGAGGCCAAATGGCCTCACGAAGCGAGATGACGCAATAGGTGAAGAAATACCGTCTGGTGTCGATCGGTCCAGGCATTTTGTCGATAGCAAAAATAGATGGGCAAGGCCACGTCATGCGAGCCTTCAATGGAGCACTCGCTCACTTCCAGTCCATCTGTTGCGAGAGAAGAGCCAGAAAAACTCAATATCAATCCCTCGGCTTGAAGAAACTCAGTCTGCGCCCTGTTTTCGTATTCGACGTCGCGGAAGCGGAAATTAACCAGCTGAGCCTCGGGACATTGATTGATTGCATTGAGACAGGGTGACAAATTAATGGGAACAGCGAGCCTGCCGCCCAGTAGCTCACGAATGGTCATAGCGTCCACAGATTGATGACCTGCCGGGCACGAAAGAACCTTGAGCTCCTTTTCACCCAAGAATTTCGAAGAAAGGACGCTGTTCCGTGGTTCTTCAAATGAGATGGCTGCATCCGAAATACCAAGCATGAGCGACTCAAAACATGTAGCCGTTGGCTGATGCCAAACATCAAGGTGAATCTGGGGGTGCGAGCTTTCAAACGAGTCGTACCAGTTTTCGGAAAAAAGACGCCCCCGCCCGTGAAGACAGGGGGCGTAAAGACGAAAGTGGCCGTCAGGCGAAACGCCGCCGTTCCCCGATTGAGCGTACTTTTTGAGATCGTCGACTTGCGCCAGGATCACGCGTGCACGACGCGCAAATTCTCTGCCCGCCGGAGACAAAACAGCCTCCCCCGCCGATCGGTCGAGCAAAACAATCTGATACTCAGATTCCAACTTTTTTATTGCCGACGAAACGGCCTGCGGACTCACGTGAACGGCGCGAGCTGCTTTGCGCACGCCGCCATAGTTCGCTACAGCTTGAAGGTATTCGAGTTGAGAAAGCTGCATAGATTACTCCAAAGGCAGCCAAGTCGACGGCCTACGCGCCCTCAGATGAGGTTCTCGCCCAGGTTCTTGCCGCCGAGAACGTGCATGTGGAAGTGCATGACGGTCTGGCCGGCGTTGACGCCCTTATTGGAGATGACGCGGAAACCGTCCTCCAGGCCCTTGGCCTTAGCGACCTCCTGGATGGCGTGAGCCATGGCGCCCATGGTCTCGGCCGGTACGTTGTCGGCGATGTCGCTGTAGTGCTTCTTGGGAATCACGAGCGTGTGGACCGGCGCCTGGGGATTGAGGTCGTCGAACGCGATGACCTGGTCGTCCTCATAGACAACGGTCGAGGGGATCTCGTGGTTGGCGATTTTGCAGAAGATGCAATCACACATGGTTGGTTCCTTTCTCACAGACCAAGGTAATTATATTTGGTCAGGATGGTTAGAACGAGAGGTTGTCGTCGGTGTTGGCGGCTTCGCCGTCGGCGAGCACGTCGTTGCCGTCGACGTCCTTAAGAAGCACCGAGACCTTCTGCTCGGCATCGGACAGGCGGGTGCGCAGGCTCTTGAGGAGCTCGACGCCGCGGGTATAGCTCTCGAGCGACTCCTCGAGCTCCATATCGCCCGACTCCAGGCTGCGGATGATGAGCTCCAGCTCCTGCGAGGCCTGCTTGTACGTAAGCTGCTCGACCGGGGTCTTCTCTGCCATATCTGTTTCCTTTCCTAAAGGTTTATCGCTATGAAACGCGGGTTACTCGACCGTATCGACCGTTGCAGCCACGTTGCCGTCTGCCATACGCACGCGGATGGCATCGCCGGGCTTAAAGCTCTTGGCGCTCGTAGCCACACCATCATCGCTGTACGCGATGGAATAGCCGCGGGCAAGTACCTTGAGCGGCGACAGGGCATCGAGCGAAGCCGCTGCACGGCCCAAGTCGGAAGCTGACTTGATGAGCATTGTGCGCCCCTGATGCTCCAGACGGGAACTCGCAAGCGTGAGCGCATGGCGTTTGCCATCGAGCCCCGAGGTGCTTGCGATCAAGCGCTCGGGCAGACGCTCGAAGTTGGAGCGGAAGGCCCCAACCGAACGCGTTATGGCGCCCGACAGTCGATCGGCAGTCAGCGCAAGCTCAGACTCGCGACGCTCGACCATAAACGTTGGATCGTTGAGGCACGGGCGGCATGCGGCGGCATCGAGGGCATCGCCCAAGCGAGCCGTATAGGCATCCCAGGCACGGCGACCGCGCTGATCGAGCATCTCCAAATCAACCTGATCCGACCCGATCATCGAAGCCAT
>CABUZI010000073.1 GCA_902496005.1 uncultured Collinsella sp. | reverse complement strand
GGGCGCGGCGTTTGGCTACAACTTTAAATCGCGACAGATCGGCCGCGCCATTCGCTATAACAAGGCCTATTGCGCCGACAAGCGCTATGCGAGCGTGACCAGCTGGCTGCGAACCGGCGATATGTACAATGCCGACTTTGCTTATCACGAGGTGCCTATCGAGCGCGATCCCATCGACTTGGAGGCGTATCGCACCTGTCCCATGCGATTTACGTGCGTGTGTACCGATATCGAGACGGGCAAGGCCGTCTATCACGATCTGCCGTATGGCGACGAGCGCGATATCGAGTGGATTCGGGCGTCGTCGGCAATTCCCGTGGCGACGCGTCCCGTTGCTATTGACGGGCATAAGTATCTGGATGGTGGCGTGGCTGATTCTATTCCCAGCGCGTGGCTGTTTGCGCAGGGGTATGACCGCAATATCGTGGTACTCACGCAGCCGGCGGGCTTTGTGAAGCAGCCCAACAGCGTGATGCCCATGCTGCGGCGCGTGTTCCGTCACTATCCGGAGTTTGTCGCAGCGCTTGAGCACCGGCATGAGGTCTACAATGCCACGCTCGATGACCTGGCACGTCGCGAGGCTGCCGGCGAGATCTTTGTGGTGCGTCCGAGCGAATCGGTGAAGGTGCCGTCGCTGTGTCGCGAGCCCGATGAACTTGAGCGCATCTACCAGATTGGTCGCCGCGATGCGGAGGCGACCTTGCCGGCACTGGAGGCATATCTGGCAGGGTAGAGGCTGCTGCCGCCATCTCGGCGGAAAGCGCATCCCGGAATGGAGGCTCAAACTGGGATGTGCTTTCCATTGCTGAAGATATGAAGCTGCGAATCAGCTGCTCGGCCCATACTTACGCCTGCTGCCAGGTGTCGACGAGCTCCTTGGCCGCGGCGTAGGGGTCATCGGCGCTGCAGACGGCGCTCACCACGAAAAAGCCGTCGACGCCGGTGGCCTTGAGCTGTGGCAGGTCGGCCGTCTTGACGCCGCCGCCCACCACGATGGGCACGGGGCTTGCCGCGTGGAGGGCGGCCAGGTCCTCAAAGCTCTTGGTGATGATAGAGCCGTCGGCCGCGCGTCCGCAGTCGCGCTTGGTCTCGGTCTCGTGGAGTGGGCCGATGCCCAGGTAGTCGACTAGGCTCATGTCGGCGGTCTTGACGTACTCGAGCATCTCCTCGCAACGGGCGGAAAGGCCCACGATGGCGTTGGGCCCCAGCAGCTTGCGACAGACCTCGACGGGAATGTCGCTCTGACCCACGTGCACGCCGTCGACAGCAATGCCCTGCTCGCGCGCGGCGAGTACGCAGTCCAGGCGGTCGTCAATCAGCAAAGCGACCTGACCGGTCTTGCCGGCCTGTGCGATTGCCTGCGCGGCGTCGCCGGTCAGCGCAATGATCTCGCGGGCGCTTGCCACCTTGGAGCGCACCTGGATGCAGGTAAAGCCGGCGTCGAGTGCCTGGGCCACCACATCGCCCACGGGGCGCCCGAGCGTGTTTTCGGGGCCGAGCACCAGATAGGCCGAGATATCAAGGTTGTCGCGGATACTCATCGTGTTTCCTCCTGCTTTTTGATCTGAGCTTCCATGCGCTCGAGCTTGCCGGTCATGGTGTCGGTAAATCCGGGTCGAATATCGGCTTTGAGCACGACTTCGGTGCGGATGCCCTTGCTAGCCAACACAAAGGTTGCGTCGCGCACGACCTGCATGACCTCGTCCCAGTCGCCCTCGATCTCGGTGAACATCGAGGTGGTGCGGTTGGGAAGGCCGCTCTCGCGAATGACGCGCACGACCTCGGCGACCTCGGCGGACAGCTCATCGCCGGTGCCGCACGGGGCGATGGCCACGGCGACGAGCGTATTCATGCCGGCATCGGTTGCGGGCTCGGACATGGCCTATGCCTCCTCGAGGTCGAGCTGGTTGTTGGCGATGTCCTGGGCGGTTGCGCGGTAGAGCTCGTCGATAAAGGCGACCTTAAAGCTTGCCGGGGCGTCGGCGACAGCGGCGGCACGCGAGCCGGCAACGTTGTAGACGGCGGTGCCGCAGACGGCGGCCGTAAACGGGTCGGCAGCGCAGGCGTACACAGCCAGCACACCGCCTTGCGAGCAGCCGCAACCGGTGATCTTGGACATGAGCGGGCTGCCGCCGTGGGACTTGGCCACGGTCATGCCGTCGGTGATCAGGTCGACTTCGCCCGAGACCACAACGGCGCCGCCGGTGTAGCGGGCGAGCGCCACGGCGGCATCGCGGGCGGCGTCGACCGTGTCGGTGGTATCGACACCGCGCACGCGGCTCAGATCGGCCGCCTCGCCCTCAAGACCCCACAGGCCGGCGAGCGCGATGATCTCGGAGGCGTTGCCGCGCACGATGGCGGGCTTGTACTGCTTAAGCTCGTTTACCAACTGGGTGCGCAGGCTACCGATGCCCAGACCCACCGGATCGAGCACCCAGGGCTTGCCGGCGTCGTGTGCCGCCTTGGCCGCGCGGGGAATCGTCTGCTCGTAGATGGGGAAGAGCGTGCCCATATTGAGATAGATGGCGCCGCCGCCGGCAACGAGCGCCTCGCCCTCGTCGGGAAGATAGACCATGGCGGCCGATCCACCCACAGCGAGCTGCGCGTTGGCGACAAAGTCGATCGTCACCGTGTTGGTGATGGAGCCGGCCATCGGATTGGTGGTGCGAATCTCCTCCACGGCCTTGACCATATGTTGCTTAAGCTGTTCCGAATCAATCACTGCACATGCCTCCTTGGCATAGAAAAGGGGCGCTGTGCATAGACAGCGCCCCTGTAAAGGCGGCATGCTCCCTACGCCAGCATTAACTGACAGGTTCAAAGGATTGGGCCCCATGCCCTCTCAGCCTTGTGGTTTGCACCGCCGGCACTCCCGCATCGAATCTGTTGTTCCCTATACTAGCGCACCTGCCAAAAAGGGACAGGTTTATTTTGGCAGGTAACAACTGGGACTTTGCGTTTTCCCAGATGAAACCTGCCGAAATAAACCTGTCCCTTTTTGGCAGGTCGGTACAATAGATGGGATTAAGAATGACCGAGGGGACTCTATGATCAAACTTGTGCTGACCGATATGGACGATACACTGATTCCAGCCGGGCATGACGGCGCCAGCGACTACGCCATTGAGGGTATTCATGCCATGCAGGCGGCGGGTTTGCACTTTGGGCCGGTTTCGGGTCGTCAGCCGTCCGCGATGGGCTGGATGTTCAAAAACCGTTCCGGGTGTTATTCGACCGGTGCGTTCTGTAACGGCCAGGTGATGTTTGTTGACGGCGAAGTAGTCGCCTCGCGCGCAATCGACAACGATGCTCTGATGCGTTTGGCCGACTATCTGGAGCAAGAGACCGACGATACATTTCTAAAAGTCTACAGCCTGGGCGATGACTTTTGGGGCAACGATGCCCATTGTGTGACGAGTGACCCCGAGCGCGTTCGTCGCGCCATGGAGTCGGGCGGCAACGCGTGGCTCAAAGGCGAAGAGGCCCCATGTCGTCCCGTCGTCGATGACGCGTCGGTGTTTAAGGCGAATATCTGGAGTGCCCGTTCGCGTGAGGAGCTCGCGGAGCTACGTGAGCGCGTTGCCGCTGAGGTGCCGGAACTCTCGCTTGTGTTTCCCAACAACCGAGTGCGCCTGTTCGACATCCTTCCGGCTGGTTGGGACAAGGGCTGCGCTGCGCTGGAGCTGGCGCGCGCTTTGGGCCTGACGCCCGACGAGGTGGCCGTATTCGGCGATTCCGATAACGATTTGCCCATGATCGATGCCGTTCCTAACTCCGTTGCAGTCGCCAATGCCAACGAGGCCGTCACGGCTGCCGCACGCTGGCATATTGGCGCTGCGGCAGATGATGCGGTTGCCGGGGCTCTGCATCAGATTGCCGCCTGCGCCGCGACGGGGGAGATGCCGTCGTTTATGCGTCAAATGGACGCGGCAGGTTTTGGCGTCACGAACGTCTAGGGAGAAGGCTATGAAGCTCCAGCAGCTCAGATATGTTGTTAAGGTTGCCGAATGCGGTAGCATCACCGAGGCCTCGCGCCGGCTCTTTGTGTCGCAGCCCTCGATTACCGCGTCGATTCGCGATCTCGAAAACGAGATGGGTGTGCATATCTTTGAGCGCACCAACAAGGGCGTCATTGTGTCCGAGGAAGGCGAGACCTTCTTGGGCTACGCGCGCCAGGTGCTCGACCAGGCCGACCTGCTCGAGGGCAAGTACAAAGGCACGTCCGAGCAGGTGCCGCACTTTAGTGTGAGCTGCCAGCATTATTCCTTTGCCGTTAATGCGTTTGTCGATGTGATCCGCGAGTTCGATGCCGCGCGCTACGACTTTACCCTGCGCGAGGAGCAGACCCACGAAATTATCGAGGATGTCGCGCATATGAAAAGCGAACTCGGCATCCTGTATCTGTCGGAGCACAATCGCGAGGTCATCGAGCGCATGCTTGCCGCCAACGAGCTCGTGTTCGAAGGGCTCTTCTGCGCCACGCCGCATGTCTTCGTCTGCGCCGACCATCCGCTGGCGGGCCGCTCCAGCGTGACGCTCGAGGATCTGGAAGACTACCCGTTCCTGTCCTACGAGCAGGGCAGCTACAACTCGTTTTACTATTCCGAGGAGCTGACCTCGACGTTCGAGCGTCGCAAAAATATCCGCGTGCGCGACCGTGCGACGTTGTTCAATTTGGCCATGGGCCTCAACGGCTACACGGTATGCTCGGGCGTGATCAGCCACGAGCTCAACGGCCCCGGCATTATCTCGATTCCGCTCGACGTGGACGAGTACATGGAGATTGGCATCATCACGCGCAAGAACACGACGCTCACGCGCTACGGTCGGGCCTATATCGACGCGATTCGTCAGCATATCTAGGCTGCTGTGCTCCGCACGGTTCAAGTCTCTTTATGACAGTCCAGACTGATATAGGAAGCATCTATATCAAACTGTTATAAACGTATATTTTACGATGACCATATAAGCGCTCATACTCTGTCCCAGTAAAGCAACCAATGCAAAGGGAGATATCTATGAGCACTTCGATTCAACCGAACGCGCCGTTTCGTGCCGATATCGTCGGCAGTTTTCTTCGTCCGCAGGCTGTAAAGGATGCCCGTGCCGCCT
This sequence comes from uncultured Collinsella sp., assembly GCA_902496005.1. Lineage (GTDB taxonomy): Bacteria > Actinomycetota > Coriobacteriia > Coriobacteriales > Coriobacteriaceae > Collinsella. Next base: position 3,159 of record CABUZI010000073.1, on the reverse strand, counting down.
ATGTCGCGGGTAAACTCGACGATTCCGGCCTTAAGGCCGTCGAGGACGATGCCATTCGCGATTTGGTGGCCAAGCAGAAGGCCGCCGGCCTGCAGGTGATCACCGATGGCGAGTTCCGCCGCAGCTACTGGCACCTCGATTTTATGTGGGGACTCAACGGCATTGAGCGCCGCGCCTCGCGTACGGGCTACATGTTTCACGATGAGGAGACTACCGCCGACACCGCCGTGGTAACCGGCCCCATTAGCGGCGAGAACCATCCGTTCGTCGAGCACTTCAAATTTGTCAAGTCACTCGAGGGGGAGGGCCAGGTCGCACGGCAAACCATTCCGGCGCCGATCCAGACGTTCTCTGAAGTCACGCTCGACCGCTGTGATGGCCAGCAGGAGAGCCTGCGCGCCGTCTATAAGACCGACGAAGAGCTCGCCGATGCCATTGCCGCAGCATACCGCACCGTGATTGCCGACCTGTATGCCGCGGGCTGCCGCAACATCCAATTTGATGACTGCACCTGGGGCATCTATTGCGATACCGACTTTGTGTCCAAGACCGGCATGAGTCCGGTTGACCTGCAAAAGGTGTCCGAGCTAGGTGTGGCGCTCAACAATGACGCAATCGCGGACAAGCCCGACGATCTGGTTATCAACACGCACGTGTGCCGCGGCAACTATCACTCCACCTATGCTTTTGAGGGCGGCTACGACCCCATCGCGCCGTACCTGTTCGCACATGAGAACGTCGATGCGTTCTATCTGGAGTTCGACACGCCCCGCGCCGGTGGTTTTGAGCCGCTCAAGTACGTTGCCCCCGGCAAGAAGGTGGTGCTGGGACTGATTACTACAAAGGCGGCTGAGCTTGAGGACGAGGACGTTATCGTCGAACGTATCCACGAGGCCGCAAAGTATGTGCCGCTCGAGAACCTGTACCTGTCGCCCCAGTGCGGCTTTGCCAGCTGCGAGATTGGCAACAAACTGACCGAGGACGAACAGTGGGCAAAGATCGCGCTGGTCAAGCGCATTGCCGAGCGCGTTTGGAAGTAACGCTACCGTTCGCAGGTGACGGTGCGTGCGAGACATGGCGTATCACGTACAATGGTTCGGATCGTATCGTTCGGGCAGGTTATCCGATATGCCTGATCGCCCTTCCATCATGAAAGGACTTCCATGTCCCAATCCTCGACGCCCGCCGTCACCAATGCCATCTACGATGCGTCATCGCTCGGCCGCCCGCGCATGTTTGTGTTGGGTTTGCAACACATGTTTGCGATGTTCGGAGCCACGGTGCTCGTGCCCGTGCTCACCGGCCTTTCCGTTTCGGCGACGCTTCTGTTCGCCGGCATCGGCACGCTGCTGTTTCATTTTCTATCGCGCGGTAAGGTGCCGGCATTTTTGGGCTCATCGTTTGCCTTTATTGCCGGTTATGCCGCAATCGCGCCCAACGGCGAGACCGAGCTTTTGCCCTACGCCTGCCTGGGCGTAGCTTGTGCCGGCCTGCTCTATCCGGTGCTCGCGGCCCTGTTCCGCGCCTTTGGCGCCAAGCGCGTTATGCGTTTCTTCCCGCCGGTGGTGACCGGCCCCATCGTCATTTCCATCGGCCTGATCCTAGCGAGCTCTGCCATCGCCAACTGCCAGACCAACTGGCTTGTCGCCGCTGTCGCTGTGGCCGTCATCATCATCTGCAATATTTGGGGCCGCGGCATGGTCAAGATCGTGCCGATTTTGCTGGGCGTTGTGGTGAGCTATGCCGTTGCGGCTGCGTTGAGTGAGGTCGATTTTTCGGGCGTTGCCGCCGCTCCGTGGGTCGGTCTGCCCATCGTGTGGGACAACACCGTGTTTGCGCTCTTTGGCCCGCAGCTCGATAGCGGTCTTGCCACGACGGCCATCATCACCATCATGCCGCTGGCCTTTGCGACCATGATTGAGCACATTGGCGATATCTCCGCCATTGGCTCTACCTGCGAACGCAATTACATTGCCGATCCCGGTCTGCACCGTACCCTGCTCGGCGATGGCCTGGCGACCATCTTGGCGTCGCTCTTTGGCGCTCCGGCCAACACCACGTATGGCGAGAACACCGGCGTGCTTGCGCTTACGCGTGTGTTCGACCCGCGCGTGATTCGCATTGCCGCCTGCTGTGCCATCGTGCTTTCGTTCTGCCCCAAGTTTGCTGCTGCGATCGCTGCTATGCCGGCGTGCGTTATCGGCGGTGTGTCACTCGTGCTCTACGGCATGATCAGCGCCGTTGGCGTGCGTAACCTCATCGAGAATCAGGTTGATTTCCAGAACAACCGCAACGTGCTGGTGGCGGCTCTGGTGCTCGTGCTTTCGCTCGGCATTGCCTACAGTACCGCCGGTGCCATCGTGCTGGAGCTGGGCGGCGTGACGATTTCGCTTTCGGGCCTTGCCGTGGGCTCGCTGGTGGGCATTGTGCTCAACGCCATCCTGCCCGGTAATGACTTTGAGTTCGATACTTCCGAGCTTGAGGAGACTGCTGAATAGCAGCTGCGTTCAGCCAAATTAAAAATGGCGTCCATGCGTATGTACGCGTGGACGCCATTTTTAATGCGTCAGTATCCAGTGGATGCCGCGCGCCATGCGCAGGTCAGTTTGGGCAAAGTGATTGCCGGGGTTGAGCTCCAGCGTTGTTGGAATGTCACGCTCTATAAACAGCTCTTCCATCGCGCGCGTGTCGTCGAGTACGTGCCGCATCATGCGGTTGGGCGTCTTGGTTTCCTTTTTACCGAGCGACAGATAGGCGGCGTCGGGCGTGGCTGTCATCGTGCGCTCACGCGCGTAGTCGATAAAGCCGGGGAACCACAGCGACCCCGATGCACTCGCCGCGCGCTCAAAGACATCTGTTTGCCAAAGTGCCCACAGTGCAAAAAGACCCGCCAACGAATAGCCGACAACGCCGCGCCAGGTGGGCGGTTGCGGGAGCGATGATTCGGCCTCTGGGATTATCTGCTTCAACAACTCGTCAAGAAAACCAGCAGCCTGTCCACCAAAGGGCTCGGCATCTCGTATAGTTCCCTCACATTCCCAGGGGCTCAGCTCGCGATTCCAATCGAGTCCTCCGATGGCGACAAGGGTGAACGGCGGGCAGTCGAGCTCTCGGCAGCGCTCGTAGACTTCACTACCGTCGCCCATAACCACGGGGAGG
>CABUZI010000072.1 GCA_902496005.1 uncultured Collinsella sp. | reverse complement strand
TAGTCCGCATCCACCAGCACATGGCGCAGCTCAAGATTGGCCTCCATGAGCTCCTTGGCCAGCGCCTTGACGCCCAGGCGCGTATCGGTCGCCACCTGGTCGTTGCGCGAACGCCCGGTATGCAAGCGCTTACCGGCCTCGCCGATGCGGCGCGTCAACTCGCTCTCGATGGACATATGAATGTCCTCGTCGTTGATATCGAAGGTGAAGTTGCCGGCATCGATATCCTGCTCGATTCCGGTCAGGCCCTCGGCAATCGCCTGCTCGTCCTCGGCACTGATGATGCCTTGGGCGGCCAGCATCTTGGCATGTGCCTTAGAGCCAGCGATATCCTGCTTATAGAGATGCTTGTCGACCGGCAGCGACGCGCCAAACTCCTGCGTGACCTCGGCCACGCCCGCCTCAAAACGACCGCCCCAAAGAGCCATGGAACCGTCTCCTTTCTCCAAATTCCAAAACAAGCGCCCAAAGCAATGCGCCATGTCGCTAAAGCGATTTACCAACCGCTAGTTTTACACATTCCCCACTGCGTACGGGGCCATGTAGCTAATTTGCAAAGAAGTGACGCACCATGCACTTGGCACCCAACGTCTCCCTCCGGATGTTGCCCTGCGAACCGTCAATCCAAGCCTTCAGGCTCATGGGGACCTCCTCCACCTTGGCGGTGTCGAACTCGGGGGCAAGAGAAAGCAAAGCGTGTGCAATGGCGTCAAACATAGTAGGTACTCCTCATATATATAGGCGCAGAGCCGCCAAATTGATAGAAGGAGCCCCGCCGGACAACCCCGGCGGGGCTCGGACTCAGCCGCAGTCGCGGCGTCATATATGCGGGCGGAACGTAGGGGCCACCGATGTTAAGAAGTGTCAGCAAGCATAACGAAAGGTAGGGACCCCATGCGCCCGTTATGTATCACGCGGATGGGCCGCGCGGATACCAAGGAAAGGAAGACTTAAGCCTGGGCAGCGGCAGAGCTGGGACCCTGGACCTTGGCCCACGTCTTGAGCGACAGCGTATCGATCTCGATAAAGCCGGCGCTGGCCTTCTCGTCAAACGTGGTGTCACGGTCGTAGGTAGCCAGACCGTAGTCATACAGGCTAAACGGGCTCTTGCGGCCGACGACATGGCAGTTGCCCTTAAAGAACTTCAGGCGGACGGTGCCGGTCACGAACTTCTGGGTGTCGGCCATAAAGGCGTCGAGCGCGTTCTTGAGCGGGCTGTACCACTGGCCGTTGTACACGGCGGTGGCCCAATCCTGCTCGAGTTTAATCTTGGTCTTGAGCAGGTCGCCCTCGACGCAGATGTCCTCGAGTGCCTTGTGGGCGGTGATGAGCGTCAGGGCGCCGGGAACCTCGTAGCACTCGCGGCTCTTGAGGCCCACCAGACGATCCTCGACCAGGTCGAGACGGCCAAAGCCGTTGTCGCCGGAAATCTTGTTGAGGGCGATGACGATCTCGGAGAGCTTCATCTTCTTGCCGTCGACGGCGACGGGCTTGCCCGCCTCAAACTCAATCTCGGTGTAAGTCGGGGTATCGGGCGTGTCCTCGGGATTCTTGGTCATAACCCAGGCGTCGTCGAGCGGCTCGTTCCAGGGATCCTCCAGGTGGCCGCACTCAATGGCACGACCCCACAGGTTGTCGTCAATGGAATAGGGGTTGTCGTTGGCACCCTCGGGAACCGGCACGTTGTGTGCGTGGGCATAGGCGACCTCGTCGGGACGGCACTTCAGGTCCCACTCGCGAACCGGGGCGATAACCTTAAGCTCGGGGTCGAGGGCCTTGACGGCAGCCTCAAAACGAACCTGGTCGTTACCTTTGCCGGTGCAGCCGTGGGCGACGTAGGTCGCGCCAAACTCGTGAGCGACCTCGACGAGCTTCTTGGCGAGCAGCGGGCGAGACAGGGCGGAGAGCAGCGGGTACTTGTTCTCGTACATGGAGTTTGCGGCGATGGCCTTGGTCAGGAACTCATCGGAGAACTCGTCGCGCAGGTCGAGCACCTGGCAATCCAGAACGCCCAGGTCGAGGGCCTTCTGCTTCTTGGCGTCCAGGCCGGTCTCCTCCTGGCCCACATTGCCGCAAACGCAAACGACATCGAGATTCTTCTCGTCCTGGAGCCACTTGACACATACGGATGTATCAAGACCACCGGAATATGCGAGAACGACTTTTTCCTTGCTCATGGCTGTTTCCTTTCGCCCTTGGTAGCTAGTTAGAACATCGGTCAGTTGCAAGTCATTTCAAGGTCATATACCGTGCAATATCAGGTTAAATAGCAAAAATCAGCACATACATGCCCTAGAAACATGCAGTAATGTCGTGCTAAAACCCAACGACCTCAAAATGACTCTGTTGAGGCAATTCGCCCCATGCGGACAGAGACGATTGTTATCGTCGTCGGGAAATTGCGCGCTGGCGTCGGATGGCATTGTCTGCAGTAGTGATGATCTTTACGAACTGCATCTGCCTCTCCTTTCACCTATCGCCGGGCGCAATTCAAATATCGTAAACGGTACCTTTTCCTCGGTAAGCGGCTCTTTTGCCGTCTCCGTTTTCGATGGTCGCTATATTACGCTAAAGTGCCCGCAGCACAAGCGACAAATTCAAATTTCTGAAAAGTTTTTTCATTACTTTGTGAAGCGTGGTGCAAATACGCTCCGTTCCTGCGAAAATACGCCTGACTACGAGTTGATGGTTATAACATCTGAAACAATTTCGAAACGAAAGGCTCGCTTTTATGCAAACTTACGAATCGGACGCCAATATCGGAAACATTAAGCTCATCGCCGTCGACATGGACAAAACGCTGCTGACCGACGAGCGCGTGTTGCCGCAGGGTCTTGATGAGCGCTTGGACAAGCTCGCCGACGCCGGCATCGTATTCTGCCCCGCTAGCGGACGTCCAGCCCCCAAGCTCGAGGAGATGTTCGAGGACATCAAGAACCGCCTCGCCTTTTGTCCCGACAACGGAGCGTGCGTAATCTATCGCGGCAGTTATATCTATAAGAGCAATATCGACGTGGAGCTGTACCAGCAGGTCTTGAGCCGTGCCTCGGAGGACCCGCGCGCCGTTCCCGTCCTGTGCTGCTTCGACGAGTTCTACGTGCTTGCCCGCGACCATCAGTACCACGACGAGATCAGCGTCTACTACAACACAATCAACTACGTCGACAGCTTTGAGGGCATTGATTTCGAGTCCAACAAGATTTCGGTCTTCTTCCCCGGCTACGACGCCGAGCCCGCTTTCCGCGAGACCTATAGCCCCGAGTTCTCGGGCAAGCTCTACGTCACCAACGCCGGGCGCGAGTGGATCGACTTTATGAACCTGGGTGTCGACAAGGGCGCCGGCGTCGCGCATCTGTGCGAGCACCTGGGCATCGATATTGCCGACGCCGCCGCCGTGGGCGACACCTACAACGACATCCCCATGCTGGAGCGCGTCGGACACAGCTTTATCGTGGACAATGCCGAGGAGCATATGAATGCGCACGCCAAGTGGCGCATTCCGAGCAACAACGACGGGGGCGTACTGACGCTCATCGACGCCATCCTGGCGGCTCGCTAGCCATCCCTTCGGGCCTGGCCGGGCGGCAGGGGTTAACTTTTCGCTCGGTCAGGTCCTGCGCAAGACGAAAGCCACATTAAGTGGCTTTCTTTGCGTGCGGAATCTACGAAAAGTTAACCCCTGCCGCCCGGCCAGGCCCTAGGTTCACCTGCTTGCCGCCGAGATGGTGTCTTGAGTGCCTAGATACTTGGCTGAATTTAATTGAATGAAGGGTGCCTCTTGTTGTTGAGGGGCACCCTTCTGTTTTGGTTACTGTGGGACAAATTAACCAGTAGTGTTTGTCCCAAATCTTAAGTATATGGGGTCTTGTGCTGTAGGCTAGTCCGCCTTATGGGCGCTTCCCTATTTGGCGTCGGCCCAGGTTATGCCGGTGCTGGCTTCGGCGATTAGGGGGACGCGGAGGTCTACTACGTGCTCCATGACGTCGCGGACCATGGTGGTTAGGCGCTCGACTTCGTCGATGGGACACTCAAAGTCCAGTTCGTCGTGCACTTGCAGGATCATGTGGGCGGCAAAGCCTTCTTCTTCTAGGCGGCGGCTTACGCGGGCCATGGCGATCTTGATGATGTCCGCTGCGGTGCCCTGCATGGGATGGTTCATGGCCGTGCGCTCGCCAAAGCCGCGAAGCTGCGGATTTTTGGCCTTGAGCTCGGGAATATGGCGTCTGCGGCCATACATGGTCTCGGCATAGCCCGTCTGCTTGGCGCGCACCACCACATTGTCGAGGAACGTGCGCACGCCCGGGTAGGCCTCGTAGTAGCGATCGATCATATCGCGCGCCTCGGCCATCGAGATATGCAGCGACTGCGACAGGCCGTAGGCCTGCTGGCCGTACACGATACCAAAGTTCACGGCCTTGGCGCGGCTGCGCAGGTCGGGTGTCACCTCGGACACCGGCACGCCAAATACACGCGCGGCCGTCTCGGCATGGAAGTCCTCACCCTCATTAAAGGCACGTACCAGATGTTCATCACCCGAAAGATGCGCGAGCAGGCGCAGCTCGATCTGCGAGTAGTCCACCGCCAAAAAGACGCTTCCCTCGCCTGCCGAAAACGCCGTCTTGACGGTACGCCCCAGCTCCGAGCGCGTCGGAATGTTTTGCAGATTGGGGTCGCTCGAAGACAGACGACCCGTCGCGGTGATGGTCTGGTTGTACGTGGTGTGCACACGACCGTCGCCACGACGCAGCGGACCCAGCGTGTCCAGATAGGTCGACTTAATCTTGGACTTCTCACGCCAGTCCAAGATCAAACGCACGATCTCGTGGTCGCGAGCAAGATCGCTCAACACCTTGGCGTTGGTCGAATAATAGCCGCGCTTGGTCTTCTTGAGGCCCTTGGTCGGAAGCCCCATAACGTCAAACAGCACATGCGAGAGCTGCATGGGACTGCCGATGTTAAAGGTCTCGTCACCCGCCAGGTCGCGAATGCTGCGCTCGACCTCGGTAATCTGGGTCGCCAGGCCCTCGGACAGATTGCGCAGGCGGTCGGGATCCACGAGCATGCCCGCGCGCTCCATCTTGGCAAGCACCGGCACGAGCGGCATCTCGATGCCATCGAACACGTTGGCGGCGTTCTCGCGGGCCATGCACTCGCGCAGCGGTGCGACCAGTGCCAGCGTCAAGGCCGCCGTGCGAGCGGCGGGCGCAGGAGCGTCCTCGCCGGCACCCTCTGCACCGCGCGCCGCGGGCAGCGTCATCTGCAGATAGGTATCGGCCAGATACGCCTCATCGAACTCAGAGCGGTCGGAATCCAACAGGTAGGCGGCAACCACGGTATCGAAGATACGCGTGGAATCGACTACCAGCGGATCCATGAGCTCGGGCTCAGAGGAATCGATGGGCGAAAGCTCATGCAACAGCGCCTTCATATCTGGGCTCGCCACACGGCCCTCCATAAACAGACGCGCGAGCACGCCGGCAATCACGCCGTGGACGAAGTTGAAGCCCTCAACCTCAGCCGCCGCACCGCTGTCGCCCTCCTCGAGCGCGAACAGGCCCTTGGACGTCGCCAACCACAGCGTGCGCGTCAGTCCAAAGAGCGCGCCCTCTTCCTTGTCGTCGTCCACCACGGCGGCGACCCACTCACCGGCACCAATCGCACGGGAGACCTCAGCCGCAACGGCACCAAGCGCGTCAGCATCGCCGGCGGCCGCGCGAACCATCGCAGGCATCTCAAACACACTGGAGGCAGCAGCAGCCCCGCCCTCGCCGCCGATCAGCGCCAAGAAACGGTTCTGCATGGCGGTGATACCAAGCGTACCCAGCGCCGCAGAAACCTCATCGGCAGAAAACGCCGGGAAGGACGTCGTCTCAAAATCGAGCTCAACGGGCGCATCGGTGCGGATGGTCGCGACCTTGCGGCTCAGCAGGGCATCGTCGATGTGTGCTCGCAGGTTTTCGCCCATCTTGCCCTTGACCTCGTCGGCGTGTGCGATGACCTCGTCCAGGCTACCGTACTGCGCAATGAGCGCGCTCGCCTTTTTGGGGCCGATGCCCGGCACGCCGGGGATGTTATCGGACGTGTCGCCCTTCAGGCCATAAAAGTCGGGCACGAGCGCCGGCGTGATGCCGTGATACAGATCGTCCACGCTCTCGGGCGTCATAATCGCCACGTCGGACAGGCCCTTGCGGGTCGAGACCACGTTGACGTGCTCGGTCACGAGCTGATACATATCGCGATCACCGGTCACCAGCAGCATGTCGCAGCCGGCCTGCTCGCCCAGGCGCACCATGGTTCCCAGGATATCGTCGCCTTCCCAGCCCTCGGACTGCAGAATCGGCACGTTGAGCGCGGTGAGCAGCTCCTTGATCATCGGAAACTGCGCGTGCAGATCGGGGTCCATGGGCGGGCGCTGCGCCTTATACTGCGGCAGCATCTCCATGCGCACGCGCGGCTTGCCCTTATCAAACGCCACGACCACACCGTCGGGGTTAAAGGCATCGATCATCTTGAGAAACATGTTCAGAAAGCCAAAGATCGCATTGGTGGGGCGACCGTCCGGCGCGTTCATGGTGGGCGGCACGGCGTGGAAGGCGCGATGCATGAGCGAGTTGCCGTCGATGACGGCAAAGGTGCGGCGCTTGTCAGACATATTGAATACCTCGCTTTGGGCTGGGCACGGTTTGCTCACTCCAGTTTACACGCTCCCCGCCCCGCGACCACCGCACATCAGGCTCCCCTGCCGCCGCGGGCCCGCGCGTGATACGATGGCTCACGGTACATCAACCAGCACGATCGATCCGAAAGGAGCCTGCGTCATGGAGCGTCCCTGCGCATGGAAAAAGTACACGCCACAGCAAATCGAGGAGCTCGAGGAGCTTTGCCGCGGCTATAAGCAATTTTTGAGCGAGAACAAGACCGAGCGCCTGTGCGTCAAGACCGGTATCAAGATGGCCGAGGAGGCGGGCTACGTCAATCTGGAGACCGTGATCGCCGAGGGCCGCGCGCTCAAGGCCGGCGACAAGGTGTACGCCGCCAATCACGGCAAGGACCTCATGCTCGTCAACCTGGGCACCGCCCCGCTCGAGCAGGGCTTTAACATCCTGGGCGCCCACGTGGACTCGCCGCGCCTGGACCTCAAGCAAAACCCCGCCTTCGAGGCCGGCGACATGGCCTATCTCGACACGCACTACTACGGCGGCGTCAAAAGCTACCACTGGGTCGCTTCCCCGCTCGCACTCGTAGGCGTCATCTGCAAAAAGGACGGCACCACCGTCGACATCAACATCGGCGACAAGGCGGACGACCCGGTCTTCACCATCTCCGACCTGCTGATCCACCTCTCGAGCGAGCAGATGGCCAAGCCCGCCAAGGACGCCGTCGATGCCGAGATCCTCGACGTGATCGTCGGCGGCCGCCCCGTCAAGTTTGACGAGGACGACAAAGACGCCCCCAAGGAGCCCGTCAAGCAGATGTTCCTTGACATCCTCAAGGAGCAGTACGACGTCGAGGAGGAGGACTTCCTCTCCGCCGAGATCGAGGTCGTGCCCGCCGGCCCGGCCCGTGACATGGGCCTCGACCGCTCCATGATTCTGGGCTATGGCCACGACGACCGCGTCTGCGCCTATCCGTCCATGCTCGCCCAGATCAACGTCGCCAACGTGGAGCGCACGAGCATCACACTCATCGTCGACAAGGAGGAGATCGGCTCCGTGGGTGCCACCGGCATGACGAGCCGCTTCTTCGAGAACACCGTCGCCGAGATCATGACGCTCGCCGGCGAGGATAGCCCGCTGGCCCTGCGCCGTGCACTCGCCCACAGCCGCATGCTTTCCTCTGACGTGTCCGCCGGCTTCGACCCGGGCTATGCCGGCAAGTTCGAGACCAAGAACGCAGCCTTTATGGGTCGCGGCCTGTGCTTTAACAAGTACACGGGCAGCCGTGGCAAGGGCGGATCTAACGACGCCGACGCCGAGTACGTGGCCCTCGTCCGCGACATCATGGACGAGGCCGGCGTGGACTTCCAGACCTGCGAGCTCGGCCGCGTCAACGCGGGCGGCGGCGGCACCATCGCCTACATCATGGCCAAGTACGGCATGAACGTCATCGACTCCGGCGTTGCCGTCCTGTCCATGCACGCCCTGTGGGAGGTCGCCAACAAGGCCGATATCTACGAGGCATATCGCGGCTACAAGGCCTTCATCGAGCGCGCCTAACCAACCCTTCATCAGTTGCGGTGAAATACGGACTAAACTGGCCCATAAACGGCCAAAAGGGGGTGCGGACAGAAAGTTGGACCGCGGGGCGGTCCGGACTGGAGGTTCGCATGTACAGCAGGGAGAAGGTCGAGCTCTTCCTCCT
>CABUZI010000071.1 GCA_902496005.1 uncultured Collinsella sp. | reverse complement strand
GCTGTCATTCGCGTGATGCAGTACATCTACGACAACATCATGTAGGCCGAGCTCAACACCAAGAGCGACTACTGCCAGGTGTGCGGCTACGACGGCGAGATTCGTATTGTCGAGGACGACGGTAAGCTGGTGTGGGAGTGCCCCAACTGCGGTAACCGCGACCAGGAGAAGATGAACGTCGCTCGTCGTACGTGCGGCTACATCGGTACCCAGTTCTGGAACCAGGGTCGAACCGAGGAGATCCGCGACCGCGTGCTGCATCTCTAATAACCATCCCAGGCTGCCCCGTAGCGAGGCCCCGGACCTTTACTCGCTATTTCGGACAGTCCTGGCTCACGACGGAGGCGCCACTGGCGCCTCCTGTTCGTGCGGAACTCATATCGAGCAAAGGTCCGGGGCCTCGCCACGGGGCAGCCAAGTTGACGTAGCTGAGATGCAGCGCGCGGTCTGCTCACTCCTCGAAGTTCTTAGCGGAAATAATTTGAGCTGCAGCTGCGATTTACTTGCGATGGCGGTTGAGCCGCAACCCAGTTTTTATTGGACCTCGAACCCTATGCTCGATGTTCGCTTCGTTCATTGAGTTACCCTTTGCATGAGGCCGGGACATATCGTCCCGCCCGCAGTTTCGCAGGCCGAAGGCCGAGAATGTTTGAGGACGGGATGATATGTCCCGGCCTCCCGGGAGAGTTACCTATGAACTACGCGAACATTAAGTATTTCGACATTGCTGATGGGGAAGGCGTTCGTACTTCTCTGTTTGTGAGTGGGTGCCGTCGTGGGTGCAAGAATTGCTTTAACTCTGTTGCGTGGGACTTTGCTGCGGGCGAGCCGTTCGATCGCGCCGTCGAGGACAAAATTATCGAGAGCCTCGACCATCCCTTTATCGATGGTCTGACTATTCTGGGCGGCGAGCCTATGGAACCTGAGAATCAGGCGGGACTCGTTGATTTTGTCGAGCGTGTTCGCGCGGCCTATCCAGCGGGGTCGGGGAAGACTATTTGGTGCTTCACCGGCGATGTGCTCGAGGAGCTTATGCCGGGCGGTTGCCACCATACCGAGGTCACGGACCGTATCCTTACCTGCCTCGATATGTTGGTGGACGGTCCGTTCGTTCAGGATTTGTACGATATCTCGTTGCGCTTCAGAGGCTCGAGCAATCAGCGCGTGATCGATATGAACGCTACGCGCGCCCGTGCTGAGCGCGAGGGCGTTGCGCTTTGTGATGCGGTTGAACTTTGGCGTGATGATCCGGTCTATTCGACCCATACTATGTAGCTTGTGGTCGATGCCGGAGGGCGTGGTACCATAGCGCGAACGCAAAATCGGAAAAGTGAGGCCCAGATGGTCGATCAGGAAAAAGTCGAGGCCGCCATTAAGCTGTTGCTTGAGGGCATAGGCGAGGACCCAACTCGTGAGGGCCTGCTGGAGACCCCGGCGCGCGTTGCCCGTATGTATGGCGAGATTGCCGGCAGTATGGACCAGAGTGCCGAGGAACACCTGTCCAAAACCTTTGCCGTCGCTTCGAACGATTTGGTTATCGAGCGCGACATCACGTTCTACTCGCTGTGTGAACATCATCTGCTGCCGTTTTATGGCAAGGCCGCCATTGGTTATATCCCTAACGGTCGGGTGGCTGGGCTTTCCAAGCTCGCCCGCACGGTTGAGGTCTACGCCCGTCGTCTGCAGCTGCAGGAGCAGCTGTGTGCGCAGGTTGCTGACGCCCTCATGGATTATCTCGCTCCCCAGGGAGCGATTGTGTTGATGGAGGCCGAGCATATGTGCATGACGATGCGCGGCGTGCAAAAGCCCGGCACCAAGACCGTGACGCTCGCTCGCCGCGGCGTCTTCGAGACCGATCCGGCGCTCGAGGAGCGATTCTTTAGGATGCTGGGCCGCTAACCATGAGGGTCGTCAACGACTTTACATCGAATACTGACGAGGGAACGCCACGTCGCGGTTTTATGGCTTCGGGCCTGGCGCCTTTTGGCGTCATGCCTCGTATCGATTACATTTGTGCCAACGGCCTGTTCCGGCGCCACCTGGGCAACATTGCTCAGCTGGAATCGGGGCGCATCTTCTGCCGCCATGGTATTGACCACCTGCTCGATGTCGCCCGTATTATGTGGATCAAGAATCTCGAGGAAGAGCTCGAATTTGACCGCGAGGTCATCTACGCTACGGCACTTCTTCACGATATCGGCAAAGATGAACAGTATGAATCGGGTATATCCCATGATGTTGCAAGCGAGCGCGTCGCTGATGCAATACTCGCCGGCATGCCCGATGGCGTGGCGTTTGAGCTGGCCGATGCCGCAGCAATTAAGACGGCCATTCTGGGCCATCGAAAGCTGCGCGTGAACAGCCAACCGCTTGAGCGTCTGCTCTATGCAGCCGACAAAGCGTCGCGCGCCTGCTTTGCATGTCCCGCGCGCAATGCTTGCAACTGGAGCGATGATAAAAAGAACCTGTCGATTCGCGTGTAGTTAGTTTGCGCGGTCGGGGTTCTAAACGAAGGAGACGATCGCGATGAGTAACAAGAAACTGCCCGAGAATGTAACCAAGACTGAGGGTGCTGAGCTCGCCCGTCGTGGTAGGGGTGAAATTTCTACTGCGACGGCGGTGCCTCACGTGAGCTATGACGATTTGCGCCATGCCGATCGTATTGTCATTGACGGCCTTGAGGTTTTTGCCAACCATGGCGTGTATCCCGAGGAGAACGCGCTGGGTCAGAAGTTCATCGTTTCTCTGGTGCTCTATGCCGACCTGCGCGCGGCGGGGGAGCACGACAACCTGGACGCCTCGATTGACTATGGCTCGGTGTGCCACGATGTCGATGGCTATCTGCGCGAGCATACGTTTAAACTCATCGAGGCGGCAGCCGAGGGGACAGCCCGGATGCTGTTGCGCCGCTATCCCTCGCTGCTTGGTGTGCGCATAAAGCTCGATAAGCCGTGGGCTCCTGTTGGCCTGCCCCTGGCAAGTTGCGGTGTCGAGATCGAGCGCGTGCGCTAACCGGTTCTAATACGTCTCTATGGGTGGCTGCTTGAGTCGCTGCGACAGAGCTCTATTGTTGGGGCAGTACGTGTCGAGCAGGGCGTGAAACCGCTGATTGTGGCTTGGCTCGAGCAAGTGGACGAGCTCGTGGGCGACTACCATGTCGAGGCATTCGACGGGGTAGGCGGCGAGCTCGCGCGCGATGCGAATAGCGCCGGATTTAGGCGTGCATGAGCCCCAACGCGTTTTCATGCTGCGTACGGAAATGCGGGCCACGGTGACGCCCATTGCGATTTCGTACGTGTGCACGATGTCGCGTAGCACTGCGGTGACCTCGGTCGTATAAAGCTGGTCGATGTGGACTTGGAGCTCATCGGACGTTAGACCGTCGAGGATTGTGTGCCGCTTGGCCCGTGGGCCTACGTCCGATTCGTCGGTACCCATAAAACTTGCGAAGGTGGCCTGTTTGGGTCGCGGTGCGGGTGATGCAAAGTTGTGATCGAGTGCATCCTGTACCGTGATGGGCTTGCCCCAAAGTGCAATGATGGACGAGGGACTGAGCGGCTCTCGCGTCGTCGCCTGACGTTGTTCGCGCTGGGCAAGTCGGCTGACAATCCAGGCGCTGTTGCGCTTCACAAACGCTTAGATGCGCTCGCGGCTGGCGCCGAGCGGTGCGCTGGCGTGGACCTCACCGCTCGATGTGACGCGTAGGTTGAAGTTCTTGACGCGCTTTTTGGTAACGACGACGGGGATGGGCGTCCCATCCGGTCGGGGTAGGAAAAACGTAAATTGCTGCGTCAAAAGCGGTCCTTTGGATTGGGGACGGGCCGGTATGTCGACCGTTCGGCATGCCGGCCCGCTCAAGGGATGTGAAATTAATAGCGTTCGAAGAAGGCAAGCGCGTTGTCGCTGCAGAGCTTTTGCATCACGGTCTTGCCAAAGTGCTTGGAGAGCATGTTCTGGAATTCGGGCATCTTGCTGGCATCGGAGAGGAAAGCAGGCACCGTGGCACCGTCCCAGTCGCCGCCGAGCGCGATGACGTCCTCGCCGCCCAGGTCGAGCCAGTGCTCGATATGTGCCGCTAGCTGGTCGAAGGTGACGTCTGCGGCGGTCTTGTCGGTTACGTCGTTGGATAGGAACTCGCTGCAGTAGTTGAGGCCGACGATGCCACCCATGTCGCGAATGGTGCGGAACTGGTCGTCAGTAAGGTTGCGTTTGACGCCGCAAACCGCACGGGAGTTGGAGTGGCTGGCGACGAAGGGGCGCGTGGCGTGGGCGACAACCTCGTCAAAGCACTCATCGTTGAGGTGGGAGACGTCGAGTACCATGCCGGCGTGCTCCATCTGCGTAAGTGCCTCGATGCCGGCGGCGGTGAGGCCGGCGTGGGTATCGTGCCCGCTCGCGAGCGGTCCCTGCGCGTTCCAGCTGAGTGATGACATGAGTACGCCCAGGCTCTTGAGTACCTCGATCAGCGTGGGGTCCTCGGCAAAGAACGTGGCGTTTTCGATGGTGTGGATGCAGGCGACCTTGCCGTCTTTGAGCGCAGGGCGAATGTCAGCGGCGCTGCGTACGTTGACCATGCGGTCGTGGTTGAGCATTGCCTGGCCGCTCATGTGCGCCATGATTTGCGCCTGGAAGCGCGCGGCGTGGGCGGTGGGAATCTCGTCGGGGACAAACGTGGCGAAGCACTGTGCCCACGGCGTGTTGCCGATCTTTGCGAGCGAGATGGCGCAGGCGTTGCCCTCGATGAGGTCGAAATCTTGCGGATGCGTTTCGTCGCCGGGGAAATAACCGTCGGTGCCGGCGGTAAAGCGCAGGTCGAGATCGAGCGTGGCCCAGCCGATGCGGTCGGCGGTGTCGCAGTGTAGGTCAAATACGGGATATGCCATGGTTCCTCCGGTTGCAGCGTTTCTTTGCAAACTGTCTTTGAATTGTATGACTAGGGTATAGTTAGCGCCATATGTTCACGGCGGCCCGCGTTGTGCGCCGCCCTTATCACGGAGGTTACCATGTCCAACCAGGGCAAGAAGGTCAAGACTCATTATCGCGGCACGCTCGACGACGGCACGCAGTTCGATAGCTCCTACGATCGCGGCGAGCCGCTGGAGTTCACCTGCGGCGCCGGTCAGATGATCAAGGGCTTCGACGCCGCTGTTGTCGACATGCAGGTGGGCGAGAAGAAGACCGTGCACATTCCTGCTGCCGATGCCTACGGCGAGCACAATCCCGAGATGGTTATCACCTTCCCGGCCGAGCAGGTTCCCAACATCGAACAGATCGAGAAGGGCATGAAGCTCTTCCTGTCCACGCCGAGCGGTATGCCCGTCCCCGCCGTGGTCATTGACGTGACGCCCGAGGCCGTGACGCTCGACGCCAACCACGAGCTGGCCGGCAAGGACCTCAACTTTGATATCGAGCTCGTCGAGGTTGAGGGCTAGAGTATGCCTGAACGCTTGGTTTCGACGACATGCTTGGGAAATCTCAACGATCCGTCCTATGAACTCCTGCTTCGCCGGAAGTTAGGCGGCGTCTTTGAAGTTGACGAGTTGCTGCTCGATTGGGACCAGGCTGATGTATGCGCGCTTGTGGGCGTGACGGAGCTGGGGCGCACGGTCGATGTTCGGCTGGATACTGCCGACGGCGGTCGTCTTGCCGACGGTGACGTGCTCGCTATCGACCACACGGGTGCGGTGCCCGTGGTGGTTGTCGTACGTCTGCGCAGCGCCGAGGTTTATTTGGTCGAAGTTGACCGCATGGACCCGATTGCGCTCGCGCATGCGTGCTGGGAGATCGGCAATATGCACACGCCACTTTTCCGAGGCGATTCGGACGAGCATACCGTGCGCATGTATACGCCGGTGCAGCCTGTTTTGGGCCGCATGCTCCGGGGCGTCGAGGGCGTTCGGCTCTCGGTGGTTACCCGTGAACTCGATTCGGACCGGCGCTTTGCGTCGAGTGCGGCGGATGCCGTTGTGAGTATGGCTCCAGACTTTACGATCGTAAAGAAGGCGCGCGGTTAACGTGCGTATAAGTAAGACGGACTTTGAGAGGCAACTATTCAAAGTCCGTCTTTCTGTTGATGAGATGCTGTGGGGGAAAGCATATGGGTCTTGAAGGAATCAAGCTGATTGCATGCGATTTGGACGGCACGTTGCTGCATCCGGGGGAGCGCGAGCCGCGTTCCGAGGCTTTTAAGCTCATCGACGAGCTGCATCGTCGCGGCATCGTGTTTATGCCGGCGAGCGGTCGTCAATATGCGAGCTTGCGCTACCTGTTTGCCCCGGTGGCCGATGAGCTCGCCTATGTATGCGAAAACGGAGCCCTGGTGATGAGCGAGGGGCGTGCCGTTGTCAAGCGTTCCATGGAGCGTAGCCTTGCTATGGATATCGCGAATGCCGTGGTTGTGTATCCCCATGCCGACGTGACCCTTTCGTGTGAGGGACACCTCTACACCATGAGCGGCAACGATGCGTTCGTCGACCATTTGCGCTATGAGGTCCACTGCGATGTGGCGGTGGTCGACCGCCCCGAGGACATCGACGAGGACGTCATTAAGATTGCCTTCCAGACGCCCGAGGCGGAGCAGTCGGCGGCGTTGGAGTATTTCGAGCGCCACTTTAGCGATCGAGTCGATGTCATGACATCGGGAACCGAATGGACGGACTTTATCGGCTTTGATTCGGGTAAGGGTTCCGCGCTTGCCGATTACGGTCGTGTCTTGGGTATTTCGCCCGATGAGATGATGGCGTTTGGCGATAACGAAAACGACCGCGACATGCTCAACGTAGTGGGCCATCCTTATCTAATGGAGAGTTGCAATCCCTCTATGCGCGACATCAACGACCGCGTCCGTTACGTGCGCACGGTCGAAGAAGAGCTGCGTCGCCTGCTTGCCGAGTAGGCATGTCCCGAACATCTACCGGCAGTCGGGGCAGAGACCCTCGAAGATGGTGTAGTGCGACGTGACGTGCCAGCCGATTTGCTCGGACGCTTTGGCGTCGAGCTGGGCATCGAAGGGGAGCGGTACGTCGATGACGCGGCTGCACGAGGTGCAGATGATATGTGCGTGCGGCTCGATGGTGCGATCGAAGCGACTTCCGCCCGGCGTCTTGATGGAGAGAATCTCGCCGGCGTCGGCCAAGAGATTGAGGTTGCGGTAGACCGTACCGCGGCTGATTTTGTCATCCTGCGCGCGCACGACATTGTAGATTTCATCGGCGGTGGGATGGTTATAGCTTTGGCGCACGGCGTCAAGAACCAGCTTTCGCTGCCTGGTATTCCTTCTTTGCACCGCCATGCGCCTCGCCTCTTTTCTATCAACGGTCGTAGGTAAATGATACCGTATTTAGCACACAATACTAATAACGAGGCGTGAAACCGTCTTCATTGGCAAGTGGGGCTCGGGCCTGGGCGTCTACGAGGCGAAAACGTGTTCCCATACGCTCGTAGGAGGCATGAAGCGCCTCGAGATGAGATAGGATATTTGCCGGAGCCCCCTGTATCTCCATCTCGACTGAGCCGTCTTCCATATTACGCACCCAGCCGGTGAGGGAGCGTGCCTGCGCGAGGTTGGCGTTGGTAAAGCGAAAACCAACGCCCTGGACTTGCCCCGCCCAGCGCAGGAAATAGCGCAGGGGAGTGTCTTGAGTGGCCTCGTCGCTTGCGAGCACAGTAAGCCTGCGGCGCAGCTCGAGCTCGACGTTTGATGGTTTTTGAGGCTCTCGACTGCCGCCGGTGACGCTGGAGAAGAACGTATCGAAGAGGCCCATAGCTATGCCTGCTTGCCTGCGTCGGCCGGGAAGGTTATGCCGGCCTGCTGGCGCACGGCATCCATGATGCGCAGCGAGACGAGCGTGACATCGCGATAGTGGCCAAGCTCATGGCGTCCGGCCGACGTTTCCCAAATCTCATCTTTAACGTGATGAACGCCGTCGATAGCGGTGATAAAGTCGGCAAGCTCGTATTCCATGGTGTTGCTCGATTTGGGCAGGTCGAGCACGCGGCCGTTCTCGCCCTGTTCGCGCGGCGCCTCGGTCGCCGAGCCGCGTACGACGTCGCCGCGATAGTCGATGCGGACGTTGCGGGGCGCGGACAGATGGTCGATCTGGATAGTGCCACGCTCGCCTTCGATCTGCGAGGGCAGCAGGTCATTCGTAATTTTGGAGTGCGCGAGCTCGACGGAGATGCGGCCACCGCCGTAGCTGGCGAGGATGGAACCGCAGCCGTCGATGGGGCCGTGCGTGAGCTGTCGCGTGGTGGGGTCGAGTAGAGTAGTCATGCTCGTAAGGCCGGAGGGCATGCCGAAAATCTCGACCATGGGCTCGACGGCGTAGACGCCAATGTCCATGAGGGAACCCGATGCCATATTGCAGTCGAAGATATTGGTGGCGCGTCCCGCGAGAATCTCGTTGTAGC
>CABUZI010000070.1 GCA_902496005.1 uncultured Collinsella sp. | reverse complement strand
GTCGTGGTTAATGACGATCTCGACCGCGCGACCGATGAGCTCGTTCGCGTTCTCGATATGCATGAAAGGATCTGAGGTCCGTGTCCGTTGTAAAGCCTTGCATTGACGATCTTCTGGAGAAGACCGATCACAACCGCTTCCTGCTCGCTTCGCTTGCCTCCAAGCGCGCCTGCGACATCAATAGCATGCTGCGTGGCCAGCACAACCGCGTGCTTGCCGTCCAGGATGTCGATGACATCACCATCGGGCTTTCCGGTGCCGATACCATCTCGATGGCTATGGACGAGATTGTCGATGGCGACATCTCTTACGACGAGGCCCGTTACGAGAAGGCGCTCGGCCACAAGGTTGCTGAAGCCTAAATGGCAGCTCGCGTCTGTCTGGTCCACTATCACGAGGTTGGACTGAAGGGCAAGAACCGCGCACATTTTGAGCATATCCTCATGGATAACATCAAGGCGGCCTTGGCCGCCTTTTCCGTGAATGCCGTGTCTCGAATTTCCGGTTATATCCTCGTGACCTTTAACGAGCATCAGGCCGATGAGGCGGCGCGTGTCATTCGCACCGTTCCCGGCGTTGCTCGTGTGTCTTTGGCGTATCACACTAACCGCGACCCGCAGGAGTACTGTGCCGCTGCCGTCAAGGCGCTGCGCGAGTTTGGTCCTTTCGATTCGTTTAAGGTGCACGCCAAGCGCTCCAATACTGACTATGAGCTCACCTCGATTGATATCAATCGTCAGGTGGGCGAGGTGCTGTGCGAGGCCTTCCCCGATAAAAAGGTTCAAATGCACGACCCCGATGCCATGGTGCATGTACTTGTGGTTCAGGGTAGCGTTTATGTGTACGCGCGCTCCGAGCGCGGCGTGGGCGGTCTGCCGGTGGGTTCTGCCGGCAAGGTCGTGACGCTGCTGTCGTCGGGTATCGATTCTCCGGTGGCGACTTGGATGCTCGCGCGTCGCGGTGCGGTGTGCGTGCCGGTACATTTCTCCGGTCGTCCGCAGACGCCCGATACGAGCGAGTATTTGGTGCAGGACATCATCCGTGCGCTTGAGCCGGGTGTCCAGATCGGCCGCCTGTACGTTGTGCCGTTTGGCGACTGTCAGCGTGAGATTTCGGTCACCTGTCCCACCAACCTGCGCGTGATCATGTATCGCCGCATTATGTATTCGGTTGCCGAGCGCATTGCACACATCGAGGGCGCCAAGGCCATCGTTACGGGTGAATCGCTTGGGCAGGTTGCCTCCCAAACGCTTGAGAACATCATGGCCGTCAACGAGGCCGTGAAGATCCCCGTGTTCCGTCCTCTCATCGGTTCGGACAAGCAGGAGATCATCGCGCGCGCCGAGGAGATCGGTACGTTCGATATCTCGACTGAGGCCGCTCCCGACTGCTGCACGCTGTTTATGCCGCGCCGTCCCGAGACGCACGCTAAACTTGATGCCGTGCATGAGGCCTGGGAGCTGTTCGATCACGAGGAGATGATCGAGCGCCTGCTCAAGCAGACCGAGTACATCGACTTCGAGAGCAACACGTATAAGGCCCCTAAGACCTTAAAACGTAAACATTCGGAGCTTGCTCCGCGTGAGATTTACCAAGATCACGAGTAAATTTGTGCATAGACCGACGATGCGCCTGCATCGTCGGTCTTTTGCTATCTGGGCATTTTGCGGCTAAGTGTTCATTTGCTGACGTGTGCCTGAATAAATGGACAGATTTGTGCAAGGTTTTGGTCGGTTTTTGGTTTGACCGCTAAAACCGGTTTTGGAGCGTAGCTGTTGCGGAGTTCCTTTCCTGACACGATGGTGTTGGGAGGTTTTGCTATGGCGCAGCGCGAACAACACGAACGGGTCAAAAAGATGGACCGCTTGGCGGACAAGCTGTTCGGTCATAAGGCGGTGGTCGTGGCGATACTGGTCGTCATTGCGATGGCGAGCGGCTTGGCGATGGCGAACCTTGGCGGCGGTGCCGGCGGCGTGTCGTTTGAGCGCACTGACGGTTCAGACTCGTTGGTGGAGCCGGGATCCGGCGATGCCTCGAGCGGAAAGACATCCGAAGGCTCTTCGTCTAAGGCGTCTGCCGCGGCAGAAGTCTATGTCGATGTTGATGGCGCTGTTGTGTCGCCCGGTGTATACAGGCTCAAAGACGGCGCGCGGGTGGCTCAGGCGATTGATGCCGCCGGCGGGCTGGCGCCTGAGGCAGACGTTACGGGGCTCAATCGGGCATCTAAGGTCGTCGATGGACAGAAGATTCACGTTCCAACGGTAGGGGAGCAGCAGACGTCCATTGCGGAAGCCGGTGTTGATGGTGGGGCTTTCGCATCATCGGGCGTGAGTGGCGCAACAGGCCTAGTAAATATCAATACGGCAAGCGCGGCAGAACTGCAGACGCTCTCGGGCATCGGTCCCTCCATGGCACAGTCGATTATCGATGAGCGGACAAAGAACGGTGCTTTTGCCTCGGTTGACGATCTGATGCGTGTATCGGGAATCGGCGAGAAGAAGCTTGCCAAAATCAAAGATTGCATCTGCGTATGAGTGCGACCGAGCGCGAGCATGTGATGCCTCCGCGGCCCCTGATGCCGTGGACGATGGCCCTGTGTGCCGGCATGTGCATGAGCTGCGCCTCGGTGCTCAACGTGGCCGCTGATGCGCTGCTGAGGGAGCAGGCGCCGGCGGTCGGGCTGCTATGGGCCATTCCCGTTGCGACGACGGTATTCGTTGTGCTGGCTCAATCTTGTGCGCGGCTTGCCCCTTTGAAGCGGTGGTTGTATGCCGCGTCCGTCGGTCTCGTGGCGGGAGCGGTCGTCTCGGCGTGGTGGGCTGTGGGTGCGCTCAGCGCCTCGAAGGCGCTCGACGGTCGAGCGGCAAGCGGCCTCGAGTTTATCGTGCAGGGCGATCCATCCATAAACGACGACGTGTATTCCTATACCTGCGAGGCACGCGCGGACGGTAAGAACTTGGCAACGGTTCGCCTATCGTGCGACCGCGAGCTCAAGGTCGGGGCGTACGTGCGTGTTATCGGTCGCGTTTCACGTTTTGAGAACGATGCGTATGGACGATCGCGTGTGCTCCGAGGCGAGGTGCGCAAGGTTAAAGTCGTTCGGATTGTGTCGGCCGATGAGGGCTCTCCGGGACCGCTGCTTCGGCTGCGAAATGGGCTGCTTGCGTCCATCGCGCCTGCGACCGACCCGGCGCGTGCACTCATAGCCGGTGTCGTCTGCGGTCGTTCGGCCGAACTGCGCGCCCAGCCGGCGGGCGACTGGTTTTCGGTAACGGGAACGGCGCATCTTATCGCCGTCTCGGGCAGCCATTTGGCTATCGTGGGATTTGTAATCGAGGGTGTATTGCAAAAGACTCGCTGCTCACGTGGTGTTCAGCGGGCGATATTGGCGATGGCGCTTGTGGGCTACACTGCCTTTACGGGCGCGTCTCCCTCGGCCGTGCGCGCGTGCTGCATGGTGTTCGCGACGCTTGTCGTAAACGGCGCGGGGCGTCGCCGGCACGGCGCATCGGCACTCTTCGTAACCATGTCCATCTTTGTGCTACTGCGGCCGACGGTGCTGTTCGAGATGGGCTTTCAGCTCTCGTGTGCCAGCGTCTTAGCCATTCTGTGCTTTTGCCCCTATGCGACCTACGCTTTGGGTGAGCTGGGTGTGCCATCGGGCGTAGCCAACATACTTTCCGTCACGCTGTGCTCGCAACTGGCAACACTTCCCATTACCATTCCTGCCTTCGGTACGTTCTCGCTCATTGCTCCGCTGGCAAATGCAGTCATCGGTCCGGTGGTGAGCGTACTGCTTGCTGTGTCGATCGTGCTGGTTCCCTTTTCGCTCGTGGAACCGTTGCGGATTTGGGCGCTCGTTGTGCCCATGGTTGCCGCCCGTTGCGCACTGTTCTTCGAGCAGCTGTTTGCCGCCGTGCCTGGTGTATCTGTGAGTGTGCCGCCCGATAGCATGTGGATTTACCTAGTGCCGTGTTTGCTGGCGGTTCTGTTGGTCTGGTGGCCGCGTCCCCGTGCACGTCCTATGGCGGTGGGGCTTTCATGCCTGGTGCTCTTGGCTGCGATTCCGTACGTCTACTGGGATCGATTCGCTCCGCCTTCGGTGACGGTGCTCGATGTGGGCCAGGCGGATGCGATTCTTATCCGCCAGGGCGACGCATTAGCACTCGTCGACTGCGGGCTCGATGAGCGCGTGGTAGCGGCGTTGGTTCGCAATAACGTGCACCATATCGATGCCGTCTTTGTGACGCATTGGGATGAGGATCACTGGGGTGGTCTACCTGCCGTGCTCGAACAGTTTTCGGTCGGAACGATTGCCGTGGCGGCGGATGCGTTGGAGGATGCTCCTGCCGAGGTATTGAATCGACCTGGCGTTGAGTATCGGCAGGTGCGCCGTGGGGATACGGTCGACATCGGCTCATTTTGTGCCCGCGTGATGTGGCCGTTCGAGTCCGTAGATGGCGAGGGAAA
This sequence comes from uncultured Collinsella sp., assembly GCA_902496005.1. Lineage (GTDB taxonomy): Bacteria > Actinomycetota > Coriobacteriia > Coriobacteriales > Coriobacteriaceae > Collinsella. The sequence continues at coordinate 4,082 of CABUZI010000070.1, read as the reverse complement.
TGAGGACTCGCTTGTCCTGCTACTCTCTTATGTTCAGGAAGGCAAGAGCCTGCGTATGCTCCTCGCTGGTGATGCCGAGCTCGACCAAGAACGGGAATTCGTGCAGGAGGTGGGGGATATCGATGTCCTTAAACTTGGGCATCACGGCTCCAAGGTTTCAGTCGATGGTGAGTTGCTGGATGTCCTGAGACCCGAGCTTTCCCTCGCGAGCGCCGGCAAGGGGAATCGATACGGTCATCCGTCGGATGCCTGCATCGATGCCGTTCAGGAAGCGGGCGGTGCGTTCGCATGCACCATCGAACATGGTGATATCACCATCAGCCCGACCGCAAAGGGCTTTGCGATGCGATGCCAGCGACCGTGACGACGTCGATGGCGTGTGGTGGGCCCCTGGGCTAGAATGGCACGGAACGAATACGAAGGCCTGCGGGAGGGGAGCGTAATGTCCGAAACCGGTCTGCTGCCGGCATATCTGATCGTCGGTACCGACGGCGTCAAGCGCGATCACGCCGTCTCGCGTATGAAGGCGCGTCTGGAAAAGTCGGGAATGGTCGAGTTCAACCTCGACGAGCGCGACATGACCAAGGACCCCGATATCGAGTCCATTATCGGATCGCTTAACACCTTTCCGATGGGCAGCGAGTTTCGCTTGGTAATCCTTGATGGCTGCTCAAAGCTCGCTAAGGCGGTCTCGGAGTCGCTTGTCGACTATCTGGCGAGTCCCAGCCCCACGACGGTCTGCCTCATCATCGCCGACTCGCTTGCCAAGAACACGCGCCTGTATAAGGCGATCGCCAAAATCGACAAGAAGGCCGTGATCGATTGCTCCGGCACCAAGCGCTGGGAGTTACCGCGCCGCGTGCAACAGATGGCGACGCAGCACGGCAAGTCGATCTCGACGGCGGCCGCCGAGGAGCTCGTTTCGCGTTCGGGTGAAAACACTCGCATGCTCGATAACGACTTGGCTAAGCTTGCCCAGATGGTCGAGGCGCCCCAGATTGAGCTTGCCGACGTTGAGCGCTGGATTGTACGAACGGCCGAGGTTCAACCCTGGGACTTTCTCAATGCGGTCTCGGCCCGTGACATGCGCCGTTCGCTCGAGCTCTTCAATCTAATGCCCGCCAAGAGCTACGTGTGGACGTACACATTGCTGTGCGGCCGCATTCGCGAGCTTATCGTTGCCAAGGCGCTCGATGCGCGCGGACAGGGTCGTGAGCTGGCCGCAACGCTCAAACTCCAGTCCTGGCAGGTCAAGAATCACCTGACCTGGGCACGTCGCTTTTCGATGGCAGAGCTCGTCGCAGCGCTCGAGGGTGCCGTTGATGTGGAGCTCGCGCTCAAGGGTTCGGCCGATTCTCAGACCGCGCTTTTGCTCTGGATTACGAACATCTTGAGAAAATCGTGATGATACCTGCCTATTTGACAAATTCGTTCTATCCCTTTGAGGGGGAGCGTGCTATAGTAGGCGCTTGCATGACCTCACCGTGTCTCAGAGGTGTCATACATTTTTTGCAAGGAACTCGAAAGGAACTCCAGAAGTGGCAAACATCAAGTCTCAGAAGAAGCGTATCCGCACCAATGAGGCAGCTCGCATGCGTAACAAGGCTGTCAAGTCCGAGCTCAAGACGCTGACCAAGCACGTCCAGTCCGCCGTCGCCGAGGGCGACGCCGAGAAGGCCCAGGCTGCCCTCAAGACCGTCACCAAGCGTCTCGACATGGCTGCCGCCAAGCATGTTATCCACAAGAACCAGGCTTCCAACCGCAAGTCCGGTCTTGCCAAGCTCGTGAACAGCATCAACGCCTAAGTTGTAAATTTCACACCACACAGATTACGCGCATAAATGGAGCCTGTTTTATGGAACAGGCTCCATTTTTTGTACCGCTCGGGTAAGATAGTCCGCATGAATACTTCAATTGACATTTCCCACATCCGCAACTTCTCAATCGTTGCGCACATCGACCATGGCAAGTCCACGATCAGCGATCGCATCCTCGAGCTCACCCATACCGTCGACGAACGCGACATGGAGTCGCAGCTGCTCGACACCATGGATATCGAGCGCGAGCGCGGCATCACGATCAAGTCCAATGCCGTTCGCGTGTCCTATGACGCCGACGATGGCGAGACGTATCAGTTCAATCTGATCGATACGCCGGGCCACGTGGACTTTACCTATGAGGTCTCGCGCTCGCTGGCAGCCTGTGAGGGCGCGGTGCTCGTTGTCGACGCCACACAGGGCGTCGAGGCACAGACCGTCTCCAACGCGACGCTTGCCATGAACGCCAATCTGGACATTGTGCCGGCCATCAACAAGATCGACCTGCCCTCGGCTCATCCCGACGAGGTTAAGACCGAGATCGAGGATGACCTGGCGATTCCTGCCGATGATGCCGTGTGTGTCTCGGGCAAGACCGGCGAGGGCATCCACGATCTGCTGGAGTCCATTGTCTTTTTGATCTCTCCGCCCAAGGGCGATGCGAACGCGCCGCTCAAGGCACTCATCCTGGATTCGTACTTCGACGAGTATCGTGGCGTCGTCGCCACGGTGCGCATCTTTGACGGCTCCATCAAAAAGGGCGATACCCTGCGCATGATGCAGGCAAAGGGCGACTTTTTGGTCGATGGCGTGGGCGTCAAGCGTCCCGCCGAGACCCCGGTCGATGCGCTGACGGTCGGCGAGGTGGGCTACGTGGTCACGGGCCTGAAGGACCCCGAGGCCGTTCGCGTGGGCGATACCCTCACGTGGGCGTCGAATCCCTGCCCCGAGCCGCTTCCCGGTTACCGCGAGGCCAAGCCCATGGTCTATACGGGCCTGTTCCCGATCGATAACAAGGACTACGAGAACCTGCGTGACGCGCTCGATAAGCTGCACGTCAACGACCCGTCGTTGGTGTGGGAGCCCGAGACCTCGGTGGCGCTCGGCTTTGGCTTCCGCGTGGGCTTCTTGGGCCTGCTGCACATGGAAGTCGTCAAGGAACGCCTGGAGCGCGAGTTCAATCTTGACCTCATTGCCACGAGTCCATCGGTCGACTATCACGTCTACAAGACTGACGGCGAGATGATTGATGTCCGCAGCCCGCAGGATCTGCCCGAGGCTACGCGCATCGAGCGCATTGAGGAGCCCTACCTCAAGGCCAAGATTATCTGCCCGCCCGAGTATACGGGTGCCGTCATGCAGCTCGCTATCGAGCACCGCGGCATTACTACCGACATGATCCATCTCACGAGCAAGTCGGTCGAGATGCGCTTCGATATGCCGCTTGCCGAGCTCATCTTGGATTTCTTTGACCAGCTCAAGAGCCGAACCAAGGGCTATGCCTCGCTCGACTACGAGTTCAACGAGTATCGTCCCTCCGAGCTCGTGAAGCTCGATATCTTGCTTTCGGGCGACGAGGTGGACGCGCTGTCGTTTATCGTCCACAAGGACAAGGCCTACGGTCTTGCCCGCGGTCTATGCGACAAGCTCAAGGAAATCATTCCGCGTCAGCTGTTCGAGGTTCCCATCCAGGGTGCTATCGGCAACAAGATCATTGCCCGCTCCACCGTCAAGGCGCGTCGCAAGGACGTGCTTGCCAAGTGCTACGGCGGCGATATCTCGCGTAAGCGCAAACTGCTCGAGAAGCAGAAAGAGGGCAAGAAACGCATGAAGGCCATCGGTTCTGTCGAGGTTCCGCAGGAGGCCTTTATGGCGATCCTCAAGGTGGACGAGTAGGTCTATGGCGCTTTCCGAATATAGTCTGCGGCTGCTGGGCGCCTATGCCGAGCAGCCGTTCCTTATGGCTCCCATGGCGGGCGTGACCGACCCCGCCTACCGCATCATGTGCCGTCGCCGCGGTGCCAATCTCGCCTATAGCGAGATGGTGAGCGTGGCGGGCCTTGCCTATGCTAGCAACAAAACGTGGCGCCTGGTGCTGCCGGCCGACGAGGAGCAGCAGATTTGCGTGCAGCTCTTTGGCTCCAAGCCCGAGCAGTTTGCGAGCGCCGTCGCCGCCGTCGAGGATCGTGTGGGCGATCGTCTGTCGCTCATCGATATCAATATGGCATGCCCCGCCCGCAAGGTCGTTACCAAGGGCGAGGGCTC
>CABUZI010000069.1 GCA_902496005.1 uncultured Collinsella sp. | reverse complement strand
TTAACCACGACGTCGTCGTAGCGGTCGGCAAGGGCAAGCTCATCGGCGGCGTTTGCCATACGCAGCTCAATCGTCTCGGGCGTCTCAGTACCGCGACCGACTAGACGCTCGCGAAGCACCTCGAGCGAAGGTGGCTTGATAAAGATCAGCACGGCCTCGGGGAAACGCTCCTTCACCTGCAGGGCACCCTGGACATCGATCTCCAAAATCAGAGATGCGCCAGAGGCGAGCTTGGATGTGACCTCGCTCACCAACGTGCCGTAGCAGTTACCGTGGACCTCGGCCCACTCAACAAACTCACCGTTTGCCACGCGGCGGTCGAACTCCTCGCGCGTCAGAAAAAAGTAGTTGACGCCGTCGACCTCACCTTTGCGTGGTGCTCGCGTGGTAGCCGAAACCGTCAGGCCCAGGTTCGAGCGGCGCTCGCGCACACGAGTGACGAGCGTACCCTTCCCTGCGCCTGACGGTCCAGAAATCACAAAGAGCTTGGAATCCTGAGCGCTCACTTATTTGGTCAGCTGCTCGAGGAGCTGCTCGCGCTGACGGACGCCGAGGCCCTGGACGCGACGGGTAGCGGAGATACCAAGCTCCTCCATGATCTTGGCGGCCTTGGCCTTGCCATAACCAGGAAGAGACTCGATGAGGGTGGAAACCTTCATGCGGGAAGCGATGGGGTCATCGGAGTTGAGCACGGACTCGAGGGACTTCTCGCCCTTCTTGATCTGCTCGCGAAGCTCAGCGCGGGCGTGACGTGCGGCAGCAGCCTTCTCAAGAGCCTGCTTACGCTGCTCATCGGTAAGCTGAGGGAGTGCCATTCGTACCTCCAAATAGTTGGGTTATATCTGATTCAATAATTGGCATTTTAGCACGTAGAACGTACAAAATGCCCAATCGCGGCTCCATAGGTTAGACGATACCCGCAAAAAGTGCAATATACTGCGCCCAAAGTTAAGCCCCTGACCTGCGATTCCACACAAAGGATGGGAAAGTTTACGCAGGCACAGGGGCTATTTTGTGCTAATGAGACCCAAAAGTGGTGACTTAGGGGAATCTTTTAGGCGACGTTTTCGACCAGCTCGGCGACGATGGCGTCAAAGGCGGCAACCGGATCGTCGGCGCCGGTGATGGGACGGCCCACCACAATGTGGCTTGCGCCACGCTCGATAGCCTGGGAAGGCGTCGCCACGCGGGACTGGTCACCTAAGGCGGCACCCACCGGACGCACACCCGGAGTCACGATCAGGGCATCAGGGCCCAGCAGCTCACGCATGTCGTGAGCCTCCATCGGCGAGCACACGATGCCATCGATGCCGTTGGCCTGAGCGAGCTTTGCCAGGCGGGCGGCCTCCTCGGCCACGGGCGACTCGACGCCGATCTCGCTCAAGGCATCCTGATTCATGCTCGTGAGCACGGTGATGGCGACGAGCTTGGCGCGGTCCTCGCGCGCCTCCTCGGCACCCTCGCGGCAGGCAGCGAGCATGGCGCCCGAACCCAAGCCGTGAACCGAGAGCAGGTCGGCACCGGCAAGCGAGGCCGAACGGGCGGCACCGCGAACCTGATGCGGAATATCATGGAACTTAAGGTCAAGGAAGACCTTAAAGCCCAGGTCCTTGAATGTCTTGACGATCTGGGGACCCTCGGCGTAATAGAGCGTCATGCCAACCTTGAGCCAGGCGGCATGACCCGAAAGCTCGTGGGCAAGCTCGAGCGCACGCTCACGGTCGCAGTCGAGGGCGACGATTACGCGGTCGCGGGCATCGGTCTCTAGCATTCGAAAGCACCTACCAGTTCGTTAATGTCCTTAACGCCCTGGGACTCGGCCCAGGCCTCGAGCTCGTGCGCGATCTTGAGCGAAGCGCACGGATCGACGAAGTTGGCCATACCGACCGACACGCAGGTGGCGCCAGCCAGGATAAACTCGGCCGCATCTTCGCCCGTCATGACACCGCCGACACCGTTGATGGGGATATCGACGGCCTGGGCAACCTCCCAGACCATGCGCACGGCGATGTGATGACACAGCGGGCCCGAAAGGCCGCCCTTGGGCTTTGCAACGCGGGACTTGCGGGTATGGACGTCGATGGCCATGCCCTGGATGGAGTTGATGACCGAAAGGCCGTCGGCGCCGGCAGCCTCGAGGGCCTTGGCGATCTCGGCGACGTTGACCGGCGCCATCTTCACGAACAGCGGCTTATCGGTCACCTTGCGGCAGGCAGCCATAACGGAAGAGGCGCCCTCGGGCGTGGAGCCCATGGCGGCACCGCCGGCGGCGATATTGGGGCAGCTCACGTTGATCTCGTAGCCGGCAGCCCAGGGGCACAGCTCGACATACATCTCGAGTGCGCGGACAAACTCGTCAACGGAGTGGCCGGCAACCTGACAGATGACCTGGCAGCCGTCCTTGGAGAGCTGCTCGAGCCACGGACCGGACTCGCGAGCAAAGGCGGCCACGCCGGGGTTCTGAAGGCCCACGGAGTTGATCATGCCGCCGGGAATCTCAGCCATGCGGGGCGCGGGATTGCCGGGCCAGGGCTCGGCTGCGCAACCCTTGGTGGTGATGGCGCCCAGCTGGGAAACATCAAAGAAGTTCTGGAACTGCCAACCGTAGCCAAAGGTACCGGCTGCGGTGTTGATGGGGTTTTGCATCTTGACGCCGCCGAAATCGACGGCCATGTTCACGGTACCCACTAGAAGACCACCACCTTGGAAGCATCGAACACGGGGCCGCACATGCAAGCACCCTTCATACCGTCGACCGTCTCGACATTGCAGGTGTTGCAGGCGCCAAAGCCACAGCTCATCATGCGCTCGAGCGACACCTCGCAGTACGCACCGGCCTCGGCGGCAGCGGCGGCGACTTTCTTCATCATCACAGCGGGGCCGCAGCTGGCCACATAGTCGTAGCCGCCCTCGCCGAGCAGCTCGGCTGCCGGGTCGGTGCAAAAACCGTGCGTGCCCAGCGTGCCATCATCGGTGCAAACGTTGACCGTGGCGCCCAGCGCGCGGAACTCATCGACACCCACGGCCTTGGACGCGGTGCCAAAGCCCAGGCACACGTCGACGGCCACACCCTGCTCGGCAAGCTTGTCGGCAAGGCACAGCACGGGCGGAACACCGATGCCACCGGCGACGAGCAGGGCCTTCCTGGTGCCCTCGGGTACCATCCAGCCACGGCCACCGGGGCCCAGCAGGTTAGAGGTGGAGCCAGGGCCCATCTGGGACAAACGACGGGTATCGTCGCCCACGACGGCGTACCACAGCTCGACGGTGCCGGCCTCGGCGTCGGCGCGGTAGTAGCTCAGGGGCACGCGAAGCAGCGAGGACGCATCGCCGGGTACGGCGATGTTCACAAACTGACCGGGCTTGAGCGCACTTGCAAGCTTGGGGGCCGAGATGACGAGCGAGAAGATGCCGTCGGCAATCTCCCGGTTCGAGACGACCTCGAAGTCGTGCATGCGTGCAGTGGAAGGTGTGGGCATAGACGCTCCAATCCCCCATGCGGTTGCATGGTCCAAACTAATAGAAAGCGCGGCACCGCAAGGGCGCCGCGCACAAAAGCGATAAGGCTATGCTAGCAGATGCAGCCGTCGGCAAGCGTCTGCTTACCGCCGACAAACACATCGGTGGCACGACCGGTGAGCGTGCGGCCGGCAAAACCGGAGTTCTCGGCGCGCGACTCGTAACCGTCCTCGCCAACCGTCCAGGTGGCGGACGCGTCGAACACGGTCAGGTCGGCAACGGAGCCCGCCTTGACCTGAACCTGGTCGAGACCCAGGATCTCGCGCGGCTTGATGGCCATGAGCTCGACCATGCGGCCCATGCTCATCTTGCCCGTGTTGACCAGCTCGGTGAGTACGAGCGACAGCGAGGTCTCGAGGCCGATCATACCAAAGGGCGCAAGCTCGAACTCACGGGCCTTCTCCCACGGGGTGTGAGGAGCGTGATCGGTGACGATAACGTCGACGGTGCCGTCGATGACGCCCTGACGGATGGCCTCGGCATCCTCCTCGGTACGCAGCGGCGGATTGACCTTGAGCGAGGTGTTGTAGGTCTCGTCCAGGTCGTTCTCGGTCAGGAACATGTGGTGCGGGGTGGCCTCGCAGGTAACCTGAACGCCAGCGGCCTTACCGGCACGCACGATCTCCAGGCCATGGGCGGTGGAGATGTGCTGGATGTGCAGCTTGGCACCGGTCAGCTTGGCGATCTCGATGTCGCGAGCGATCTGGAGCTCCTCGCCGGCAGCCGGCCAGCCCTCGAGAGCCAGACGGGTCGAGACCTTGCCCTCGTTGATCTGGCCATGGCCGACCAGGTCCTCGTCCTGGCAGTGGCTCATAAAGACCTTGCCGAACATCTTGCCGTAGTCCATGCAACGACGGAGCATACCCGCGCCCTGCACGCCGCGACCGTCGTCGGTGAAGGCGACGGCGCCGTGGGCGACCATATCGCCCATCTCGGACATGGCCTCGCCCTTAAGACCGCGGGTCATGGCACCCGACGGATAGACGCGGCAGTGACCGACCTCGGCAGCGCGGGACTTGACGAACTCCACGACGGTGCCGTTATCGGTGACGGGATCGGTGTTGGGCATGGCGCACACGCCGGTAAAGCCGCCCTTGGCAGCTGCGCGGGTGCCGCTCTCGATGTCCTCTTTGACCTCGTAGCCGGGCTCGCGAAGGTGAACGTGCATATCCACCAGGCCAGGGACGAGGTGCTTGCCGGAAAGGTCGCGGACCTCGGCTCCCTCGACGGCGAGATTCTCGCCGACCTCGGCGATCTTGTCGCCGTCAATCAGGACGTCAACGACACCGTCAAGCTCGACGGACGGGTCGACGACGTGGGCATTCTTAAGAAGCAAGGCCATTATCGGCACCTCCAAGCAGCAGATACAGGATAGCCATACGCACGCAGATACCGGCGTAGACCTGCTCCAGGATGACGGAGCGTTGCGGGTGGTCGGCCATATAGGAATCGAACTCGACGCCGCGGTTGATGGGGCCCGGGTGGCAGATGATCGCGTCGGGCTTCATGAGCTTCTCGCGGTCCTTGGTCAGACCGAAGAGCTTGTGGTACTCACGAATGGTCGGGAACGGGGCACCCTCGAGACGCTCCTGCTGCACGCGCAGCATGTAGACGACGTCCAGCTCGGGCAGGACGGAATCGAGGTCGCTCGTCACGTGGTCGCAGCCCAGGACCTCGGGCGCCGGCGGCAGCAGCGTGCCGGGGGCGACGGCGTAGGTCTCGCAGCCCATGATCTTAAGGGCGGGGATCAGCGAGCCGCAGACGCGGGAGTGCGCGATATCGCCGACGACGGCGACCTTCAGACCGTGGAAGTCACCCTTGTGCTCCCAGATGGTGTACAGGTCGAGAAGGGCCTGCGTGGGATGGTTGTGCTTGCCGTCACCGGCGCAGATGACGCTCGCGGGCGAGTTCTGCGTGACGATGTAGGGAGCACCGGCGTGCTTATCGCGCACGACGATGCAGTCGATCTTGTAGGCGTTGAGGGTCTCGACGGTGTCGACGAGGCTCTCGCCCTTGACCGTGGAGGTCGAGGAGCCGCCAAAGTTGAGGCTGTCGGCCGAAAGACGCTTCTCGGCGAGCTCGAAGGAGCTGCGGGTGCGCGTCGAGGGCTCGTTGAACATGTTGACGATGGTCTTGCCCTTGAGCGTGGGGACCTTCTTGATGGCACGCTCGTTGACCTCGGAGAACGCCTTGGCGGTCTCGAGGATGAGCTTGATGTCCTCTTCGGAGTACTCGGTAATGTCGATCAGGTGCTTATGGTTGAACGCCACGGTACTACTCACCTCCCAGCGGCGCGGAGCCCACGTGGGAACCCGGCGCGACGTCGTTAATCTCGACAGCGGTGTGGCCGTCGACTTCCTTCATATATAGGTGCACGTTCTCCTCATGCGACGAGGGAACGTTCTTGCCGACAAAGTCCGGCGAGATGGGGAGCTCGCGGTGGCCGCGGTCAACGAGGACTGCCAGCTCAATGCGGCTCGGACGGCCCAGGTCCATGACGGCGTCTAGAGCGGCGCGGATGGTACGGCCCGTATACAGGATGTCGTCCACCAAAACGACGCGTTTGCCATCGACGCTGAAGGGAATGTTGGTGGCGTGGATCGCGGGAGCGAAATTGGTAGCGTAGTCATCGCGGTAGAAGCTGATGTCGAGGCTGCCGAGCGGAACGTCAACGCCCTCGATCTCCTTGATCTCCTCGGCGAGCTTCTTTGCCAGAAGGTCGCCGCGCGTGACGATGCCGACCAGAGCGAGGTCTTCACAGCCCTCGTTGCGCTCGAGAATCTCGTGCGCGATGCGGGTCATCGCTCGATTGACGGCGGTCTCGTCCATGATGACCGCCTTGGGGGAAGTCGTGCCCATCGATCTCCTTCCTCACATGTCTTGACTGCTGACACAGTCAAAAAAATAGATGCCCGACCGCTTAAAGCGGACCAGACACCCACAGGAAAGGCTGCTCTTTGGGCAGCTATGTAATTCCATGTGGGTATCTCGTACCCCTTTAATGGTCAAGGGATAGTGTAGCCAACCTCGGGCTTAATTGCGAGCATAAATACAGAGCAATCCGTAAACGGAGCCCAATGCTCCATAAACCTATATATATTTGTGGGACAAGCTTGAAAACGCACGCACGAGCTGGCATAATCCCCTCTGTTGCACGCAAATCGGATCTACGTCCAGGGCCGTGGCGTGAGCACTATCGCCAAAAGAGGAATATCTCTGTGTAGATTACGCACAGAGAGCTGCTTCTGTGCTATAGTTCAGGCTTGTTTGTTAACGCGACATGTTCGTTTGTCGCCCAAGGAGGGTCAGTTATGTCCAAAGTTTGCGAAGTTTGCGGTAAGCACCCCGTTGCCGGTCGCTCCATCAGCCACTCTCACCGCGTCACCAACCGTAAGTTCCGCCCCAACATCCAGCGCGTCTACGTTGTCGTCGATGGTCACCGTCGCAAGATGAACGTTTGCTCCACCTGCCTCAAGTCTGGCAAGGTTGCGCGCTCCTAAATAAGGTCTTACCAACAAGTACCTCGGACTCTCCGGGTCAAAGACCTCGCGTTCATATAGAACTTACCAAAGGCGCCCTCCCCTACGGAGGGCGCCTTTTTGCACTCATTGGGGACAGACTTATATGAGGGTTTGCAGATGTCAAAGGGATCATAGCCCAGCTGGTATGCCTTGTAACTAACGGTACGCCTCGAGCGAGTCGGACGCACCTTACACGGGATTGAAATGGATGTAATCGAGTAGCTGCACCGCCTGTGTGTCCGACTCAACCGCGACCCGCGAATAGCGATTATCAAACAGATGTCCCGTTTTCCCATTGAAATACTCATGAGAGTCTGTACCCAATGAGCGGGGCGATGCAGCAGGCAGATAGTTTTAGTTAAAACGTTTCAGTTTATTGAAGCGTTTTAGTGTGCCTTTTACAGGAATCTTACCGTTCACCGAATTATTTCTTGCTATCATGCAAGGCGTAGGGTAAATCTCCGATCGCAAGGAGACACAAATGGTGAAAAAGTCACCGGAAAACACTACTCCCGCAATTGTGGACAACGTAGAGGCGCTTGAGGCTAAGCTCGCTCAGATGCGAGAGGCCCAGGCGCTTTTTGCTACGTACACGCAGGAGCAGGTCGACAAGATCTTCTATGAGGCCGCCATGGCCGCCAACAAGGCTCGTATCCCGTTGGCAAAGATGGCCATCGAGGAGACCGGCCGCGGCGTTCTTGAGGACAAGGTCATCAAGAACCACTACGCCGCAGAGTACATCTACAACGCTTACAAGAACACCAAGACCTGTGGCGTTCTGGAGCGCGACGAGGCTTACGGCATCACCAAGATCGCCGAGCCCATCGGCATCGTGGGCGCCGTCATCCCGACGACCAACCCCACCTCCACCGCGATCTTCAAGACGCTGATCAGCCTGAAGACCCGCAACGCCATCATCATCTCCCCGCACCCGGCAGCCGCCAAGTGCACCATCGCCGCCGCCAAGCTCGTGCTTGACGCCGCCGTCAAGGCCGGCGCCCCCGAGGGCATCATCGGCTGGGTCGATGTCCCCTCCATCGAGCTGACCAACATGGTCATGCGCGACGTCGACATCATCCTCGCCACCGGTGGCCCGGGCATGGTCAAGGCCGCTTACTCCTCGGGCAAGCCCGCCCTGGGCGTTGGCGCCGGTAACACCCCGGTCGTCATCGACGACACCGCCGACGTGCTGCTCGCCGTCAACTCCATCATCCACTCCAAGACCTTCGATAACGGCATGATCTGCGCTTCCGAGCAGTCCGTGACCGTCATCGACAGCATCTATGACCAGGTTAAGGCCGAGTTCCAGAAGCGCGGCTGCTACTTCGTCAAGCAGGGTGCCGAGATGGAGGCCCTGCGTGCCGCCATGTTCAAGAACGGCGCCCTGGATCACCGCATCCCCGGCATGGCTGCCGCCAAGATCGCCGAGCTCGCCGGCATCGAGGTTCCCGCCAAGACCAAGATCCTGATCGCTGAGGTCACCTCCACCGACCCCGCCAAGGAGGAGTTCTCCCACGAGAAGCTCTCCCCGGTCCTGGCCATGTACCACGCCAAGGACTTCCAGGAGGCCGTCGACAAGGCCGAGCACCTGGTGCTCGCCGGTGGCCCGGGCCACACCGCCTCTCTGTACGTGCACCCCGCCCAGGCCGAGAAGATCAGCCTGTTCGAGCACGTCATGAAGGCCTGCC
>CABUZI010000068.1 GCA_902496005.1 uncultured Collinsella sp. | reverse complement strand
GGGTCGTCTTCTTCCACCAGACGGAACGTATCGATACCCACCTCGAGCTCGACGGCGGCAAACTTGGCGCCCTTGGCCTCAATTGCAGCCATGAGCTCGGGCGTGAAGTGCAGGCCAGCCGTGGGAGCAGCGGCCGAGTGCTCCTCCTTCATGGCGTAGACGGTCTGGTACTTCTCGGGATCGCCCTCGTAATCGGTAATGTAGGGCGGCAGCGGCACGTGACCGGCAGCGTGGATGGCCTCGTCGAGCGTGCGCGGGTCGCCGGCGGCATTGCAACCGGCCGGCTCAAAACGCACCAGACGGCCGCCGCGGCTATCGGTGACAAAGTCGACAACCTCGGCCGTCAGCACCACGGGAGCCCCCTCGGGCGCATGGGCGCCACCGGCGCGATACTCAATATGAGCACCGGGCTTCAGGCGCTTGCCCGGCTTGACCAAGCACTCCCAAACATGGCCCAACGGATCCACGTCCTCGCGGCGCTTGAGCAGCAGAGTCTCGACCACGCCGCCCGAGCCGGCTTTGCGACCGATCAGGCGAGCCGGCATCACGCGCGTCTGATTGATGACGAGCACGTCGCCCGGCTCGATATAGTCGATGATGTCGCGGAAGATGCGGTGCTCAACGGTACCGCCGTGCTCCAGCGGCGTTCCCGCCTGGGAGCCCTTGCGATCCACCACCAGCAGGCGGCAGGAGTCGCGCGGCTCGGCAGGAGCCTGGGCAATGAGCTCTTCGGGCAGGTTATAGTCAAAATCATCGGTACGCATCTTTGCCTCTTTCACAAAGCGCGTCAGTCGAAAAAATCGACTGACGCGCGCATCATTCTCCCCTGTATCCTATCAGCTTGTTGAGAGAAATATAGTATGGAAACAGATTTGCGACTGTTTTCTCAACGCCCCGCTACTTAAGCGTTGCGTACATCACCGCCTTAATCGTATGCATGCGATTCTCCGCTTCTTGGAAAACACGAGACTTATCGGACTCAAAAACCTCGTCCGTGACTTCCATTTCGGTAACTCCAAACTTCTCAGCAATTTCGGCACCAACAGTAGTATTAGTATCGTGGAAGCTCGGAAGGCAGTGGAGGAAAATCGCCTCGGGCTTTGCCATAGACATCACCTCAGCGGTCACACGATACGGCGACATGAGCTTAATGCGGCTTTCCCACAGCTCTGCGGGCTGACCCATGCCAACCCAAACATCCGTGTAAATTACATCGGCATCACGAGCGCCTTCCTCAATATCGCCTGTAATGGTAACCGTCGATCCATGCTCGGCCGCAATACGACTACATTCTGCAAGGAGTTCAGGATTATAGGATGTAGCCCCCTCCGAATTTCCCCCGATTGGGCCGCAAGAACAGTAGTTAATGCCGAGCTTAGCGCAAATGACCATGAGCGAATCAGCGACGTTTCCGGCCGCCTTACCAAAAAATGTAAGTTTCCTGCCCTTAATCTCTCCAAACTCTTCACGCATGGTCAGAATATCGGCAAGCACTTGAGTCGGGTGAAATTCAGTAGTCAGCCCATTCCAAACGGGAACCCCAGCTTTTGCAGCAAGCTCCTCAACCTTCGCCTGTTCAAAGCCGCGGTATTCAATTCCGTCATACATGCGGCCAAGGACGCGAGCCGTGTCCTCAATCGACTCCTTTTTGCCCATCTGAGACGAGCCCGGATCCAAATAAGTTACACCCATGCCAAGGTCAAGTGCACCAACTTCGAAGGCGCAGCGAGTACGCGTGGAAGTCTTCTCAAATAGCAAAACAATATTCTTGCCTTCAAGGTATTTATGCGGAACACCGGCACGCTTCATGCTTTTGAAGTTAGCAGAAAGCTCAAGCAGATACTCAATCTCTTCCGTCGTGTAATCAAGCAGCTTCAGAAAACTGCGCCCAGCGATATTAACACCCATATTCGCCATCTCCCATCACAGTGGATTTGCAACTAAATATCTTCGCGCCAGAAGGGCATGCTCATGCAGCGCGGGCCACCACGACCGCGGGACAGTTCCTCGGAGGGAACGACCAAAAGTTCCAAACCGTTCTTGTAGAGCTCATCATTTGTGACAACATTGCGCTCGTAAACACAGACTTTACCAGGAGCAACGGCAAGAGTGTTCGACCCGTCGTTCCACTGCTCGCGAGATGCCTCAACCATATCGCCGGCACCGCACTCAATAAGCTGCACCTTCTCCACGCCAGTAGCCATTTCAAGAATATGTTCAAGCGTGTCATCAATCTCTTGAACAGCGACCATTCCCTCAGAGTCATCACGAGTCAGACGATAAACACGAAGGGTCTCAAAAATACCGGGATAAACTGTGAACTTATCGAAATCCACCATGGTGCAAACGGTGTCAAGATGCATGTAAGCATAGCCGTTGGGGATTTTAATAGCGTAAACGGTATCGATCTCAGAATTCCCAGATCCCCAGAACAAATTCTTTGCAAGCTCCTCAATCGCAGCCGCCTCAGTTCGCTGGCTAATTCCAATAGCCAAGGTATGAGCGTTAATGTTAAGCACATCACCGCCCTCGATATGCCAGTGATTCTTATGGTCGTACCAAATCGGAGTCCCTGCATAATCGGGATGGTATTTGAAAATCGCTTCGTAGAAGGGCACTTCACGATCTCGCTGTTTCCAATACATATGGTGAAGCAGAACGCCTTTGCCCACGGAAGCAAGAGGATCGCGAGAGAAATATGAACTCGGAAGAGGCTTCAACACCAAATCATCGGGCTTCGCATCCTCATTATCCATCATACTAAGCGTAGTCGAAACGCGAGGCAGCTCAAGGTCACGATAACGATACCCCCCCATAGCCTCAAGTACAAACTGATACGAATCTGAAATAGCGTCGAGCTTTTCACGAACAGCCTGCTCAAGCATAGGATTGACAATCCCGCTCTCAGCCATAAATGTATCGGTAAACTCAGCGCGAGCCGAGGGGCATGCATCCAGCGCTTCAGCAACGAGTTTCTCCATATAGAGAACCTCAACACCTTCGCTCCTCAGAAGATCCGCAAAGGCATCATGCTCCTTTTGAGCCACATCAAGATAGAAACAGTCGTGAATCCAGACATCATCGAACTCTTCTGCCTTTACGTTCACAAGGTCACGACCGGGGCGGTGAAGCACAACTTTCTTGAGCTTACCAATCTCGCTGTGTACATTCAGTCCTTTAGACATTCCTGTTACTCCATTTCAGCCATGAAACCTACAGGGCAATAAGTCCCGAGATTGCTACGAATACGATATTGATGAGCGACACGACCAAGAAGAATTTCCAAACGGTCTTCCACCACTGGCCAAGCTTGATCTTGCACACGCCCAAACCCGCTACAAGAATGGCGCTAGTAGGACAGATCAAAGACATCGTCGCGCTACCCATGGAGAGAGCCCACACGGCGGCCTCGGGATTAAGGCCCATGAGTTCGGTCAAAGGTCCAAAAATGGGAGCGGTCAGTGCTGCAAGGCCAGATGAGCTGGGAACCAGAATCGCCAGGAGGTTCTCAACCGCATAAAGAAGCGTAGTAAAGAGAACCGCCGGGATGCCGCCCAGACCAGTGGCGAGCGCATTGAGGATGGTATCGATGATCATGCCGTCAGAGGCAATGACAAGGATGCCACGCGCAAGTCCAACAACAATTGCCGAGAAAGCAAAGTCAGCGATACCCGCAACAAATTCCTGAGCGATGACGTCCAAACTAAAGCCCGCAATAACACCAGCCAACAGGCCCATGGCCAAAAAGACCGCAGAAATCTCGTTCATATACCAGCCCTGGGTCACAAGTCCCCAGATGATAAGGCACATACCAGCGATAAATACCGCAAGCACGCCTTTTTGACGACCCGTAAATTCCGCGTCAAGGGCAGATTCATCGGCAGCGAACTCGACTTTCTTGGCGATATCATCCTCAAATGTGATCGATGACTCAGGGTTCTTCTTTACCCTTCGTGCATAGAGGACAACCCAAGTAATTGCAACGGCAGTCAAAACAACCCAGGCAATCATACGCAGCCACAGCTGGGGGTTGCCCTGAATACCAAGAATACCTTGCGCAATGAGAACATTAAACGGATTAATCGTTGAGGCGATGTAACCCGTGCGCGCTCCAACGAACACGACCATGAACGCCGTCATCGAGTCGAAGCCCATAGCCATCATAATTGGCATGAAGATCGCAAAGAACGGGAGAGTTTCTTCCGCCATGCCAAAGCTCGTTCCGCCCAATGCAAAGAGAACCATCGCAATAGGAATAATTAGAATGTCTTTGTTCTTAAAGCGGCGAACGACACGACCCATTCCGCTCGTGATAGCGCCCGTTTTAGTAATAACCTGAAACGAACCGCCCACAATCAAGATGAATGCAACGACCTCAATTGCCTCTTGTATACCGCGCGTTGGAGCCTGAAGAACATCGAAGACGCCTTGTCTGAGATCTACTTCATCCCCGGTTTCCTCGTCAATATATGTCTTTTCACTCTGCTCATACGTACCTGCGACAGTGACTTCACGACCGTTCACCTCCTGACGCTGATAGGACCCAGAGGGAACAATCCACGTGAGAACAGCGAAGATGACCATAAGTGCAAAGATGATCGCATATACGTGCGGGACCTTGAACTGCTTGATGCCTTTCGAACTTTCCGCTGCCATATCTCCTCCTTCATTCCTTTTCCCATCTATCCAGCTGGCACCATAAATGTATGAGGTTGCTCAGCGGTGGTCGGCCAACCATCGCCATCGTGTCGCTTTTCACCTATGAACGGCAGCTAAAGTGACGTTATTAATCAATCTGATATTTAAAATTGATGTTATTTATCAATTACATACGTCTTTTAACTTTTCCGCAACACAACAAGGAACCTGCCTTAGCCTTATATAAAAACCAGCAGGACAGGAGACAGACATGCAAGGCGTACACATAACAAATGAAATCGGTCATTTAAAAGCCGTACTTGTCCATCGACCAGGAACTGAAACACAAAACTACCCTGATGCCGACTTCAGCCAAGTTTTCTCCCTGCGAAAATGGAGCGGTCGTTTTGACCTCGACAAAGCAATATATGAGCACGATTCCATGGTTCAATTGCTTGAGAAGCATGGCGTAGAAACCATTGAAATTAGGGACCTTCTCGAAGACTCACTTGAAACTGAGCCCCAATCACTTAAATGTTTTATTGATGACTACCTCCGTTGCAGTGGGGCAACAGGCAGAGAGTTCCTCGAGACAATAACCCAGCTGTTTGAGAACGCTAAGAACACCCAGGAATTGGTGAATATAGTACTTAACGGCATTCGCTTTGGAGACACTGAGCTATGTTCAAACCAGTCGGAAACACTACGGGCGCTCGTGCACGAGCAATTTGACCCCGCCTCGCTCTTGGTCAATCCCCTCAACACGCTTTTTTTCACTCGTGATCCTGCTGTGGTAGTCGGAGACGGCATCATCCTAAATCATATGTATTGGCCTGAGCGTGATCGTGAGGTCGCCTTATACCGGCAGATATTCACCCACCACAAGATCATGGGAGAAACCCCGGTATGTGATTTGAACAGGAGTAGTTACCATATCGAAGGCGGAGACATTCTTGTTATCAGTGCTAAGACATTATTAGTTGGAATCTCTGACCGAACTGAACCCGCCGCCGTCGAGTCACTTGCCAAAGAGCTCCTGACCTCAAATAAATTCCAGACTACCGAGCTAATTGCGATTCGAGTCCCCTCTGACGGGCTGCGTATCCACCTCGATACGTTCATAAGTAGAATTGATCACGACGCGTTCCTCATCGATCGTGAGATATGCAATGCCGTTGATGCATACAGCATTCAACTAAAACGATCCGGAAAGGGCCTTACGATCACTCCTATCGATCGCACGATTCCGGAAATACTCTCTGCAGCCTGTTGCGAACCAATAAAAGTAATTGACTGCGGAGGCGGGAATCAAACCGCCTACGAAAGAGAGCGCCGGAACAACGCAACGTCTATCCTTGCGCTCTCGCCAGGAAAACTATGCGTATATGAAGAAAACGTTTGGACCAACGAAGCGCTTGAGAAAGCAGGAATGGAATTATTCCCGTTATCCATTGACGAGCTCACCAAAGGCTATGGTGGCACAAACTGTCTATGCCTCCCTCTGTGGCGAGAGGATCTATAGCCATGGGCTTCGGGGCAAATATTCGTAAACTCCGCACCATGGAGCATCTTGGTCAGGCGCAACTTGCAGAGATGTTGGGGGTATCTAAAGAGACCGTTTGTCGTTGGGAAAAAAGTCGGTATGCCCCCCGTGAGCGCCATATTGAAAAGTTACAAGCGCTCTTCGGTTGCACCCGCGATGAACTTGTTGGCGAGGAAAACGGTTTGGCCGTAAAGCTCGCAAATAAAAGAATCGTCACCGACGAAGACCCTGCTATCCACGAAATGGAGGGCGCATTTCCCGTCATCGATATCGAATCGCAAAAGCGCCGCATCACGCACAGCCAACAAAATGCTTGCGCGCCTGTAGACGTAGCCAAGCGTCACCCACATAGCGTTTTCGTTAAAATCAAAGGTGACGAAATGTCCCGCATTTACCCTCCCGGCAGCTTACTACTTGTCGATACCACCGCAAAGCCTTGGAACGGCTGTGCTGTATTGGCGCTCGCAGACGGTAAAACACCGGTAATTAGGCGATTTGCAGAAGGAAACGACATGATTGTGCTGTCGTCCCATTCATATGCAACAGCAAGTCCGGATCTGATGTTTAACAAACGGAGGATTAGAATCATAGGAGTCGTCGTTTGGTATCAAGCGAGCCACGATCACACGCTTAATTAAATCGACTTTCCCAAAAACGACCGTACCGCACAGACAGCTCAAAGCCCCAGCCCATAAATGAACTACTTTTTGGACGCTTTGCGCTCGTCGCGGATGCGGGCGCGGTCCATGGCCGCCTCGACAGCCGAGAAGCGGCAACCACAGTAGTTCTGCCGATACATGCCCAGCTCGCGCGAACGGCGTGTCGCCTCGGGGTAATACGGACGAAAATCGCGAATCACCGGAGTGAGACCGCGGGCGGCAGCCAGACGCTCCAACACATCATTGCAGGTTTCGAACAACTGATACGGCGAGACGGCGAGCGTCGTACCCACAAACTCAAACCCACGCTCCTGGGCCACGCGGCACGCCTCAGCCAAGCGCAGGGCATAGCACGCACGACAGCGACGGGGCCGATCGGCACCCAGCGGTGCCACGCCGGCCTCCCAGCGCTCACGGTCCTCCCCCACCTCGATAAGCTCGATGTCGCCATCGGCACACCACCGGCGCAGCTCGTCCAAACGCCGCTGCCATTCATCGTGCGGCTGAATATTGGGGTTTGTCCAGCAGATTGTGGGCTCAAACCCTTCCTCGCGCAGCAGGTGGACCGGCTCAAGAGAGCACGGCGCACAGCAGGCGTGCAACAACAACGGCTTCATCGACATCTCCTCACCCGAAAAAGCGCACGCCGAAGGACGTGTCCTCGCAGGCGACAATGCGGCGGTCGCGCAAAATGGTCCGCACGTAATACCAGTCGCCCACACAGCCCGACAAATGCAAGCCGGCCGCCAGGTAGCACAGCAGCGGATAGCCCGAAAACGCAAACCCCAGGGCAAACGCCGCCGTCACAACAACCGTCGGCGCCAGGCAAACCGCCAAGTACCGCAGGCGCGAATACACAACGCCCTCGGCGCAGGCATAGATCATCGCCGTCTCGCGATTCGCCCCAAAGGTCACCTGCGCGCCCGCAGGCGCCAGCAGCTTAAAAAACACACCGTGCACCAGCTCGTGCACGGCAAATGACGCCGCCGAAACCGCAGCCAAGCCGACTATCCAGCCCAAGACCGTGGTCCAGCCGCCCGCGTCAGCCGCATCCAAGTCCGCAGGCCCGCCCATCAGCATAAACACCGGCACCAAGCACACGGCAAATGCGCCGAGCACGGCCATCCCCCACACAAAGCAGGCGTGCAGAAAATCCTCGTCTTCAAACGCATGTATGTTGGAAATCTCATTCATAGCATCTTAGGATAGCGCCCCTGCCACGTACTCGTCCGCATGTGCGATAATGTCGAACGATATGCACGAATTGACCACCGCGTCGCCAAGCCTTGCGCCCGGCCGCGCTCTCACCATATGCGAAGGAGTCCCATGGCATCCAAATACTCCATGAACGACCGTCCCAGCTGGCCTCGCCGCGCCATCGTTACCGCCGGCGAGCCCTACGGCAACAAGGGCCTTCACTTTGGCCACGTCGGCGGCGTCTTTGTCCCGGCCGACTTCTTCGCCCGCTTCCTGCGCGACCGTCTGGGCCGCGAGAACGTCATCTTCACCTCGGGCACCGACTGCTACGGCTCGCCCATCATGGAGAGCTACCGCAAGCTCAAGGAGAACGAGGGCTACGACAAGTCCATTAACGAGTACGTCGAGTCCAATCACTCCCGCCAAGCAGCGACCCTCAACAACTACAACATCAGCTGCGATATCTACGGCGGCTCGGGCCTTGAGCCGGCTGCGCAGATTCACAACGAAGTGACCGCCGAGATTATCGAGCGCCTGCATGAGCAGGGCACCATCTCCAAGCGCTCCACGCTGCAGTTCTACGACGCCAAGGCCGGCACGTTCCTCAACGGCCGCCAGGTGATCGGCCGCTGCCCCATCCAGGGCTGCAAGTCCGAGAAGGCCTATGCCGACGAGTGCGACCTGGGCCACCAGTTTGAGCCCGAG
>CABUZI010000067.1 GCA_902496005.1 uncultured Collinsella sp. | reverse complement strand
CCTCCAACTTTTTGGTCGGCGACTCCATATGGGTGACGCCAGACCTGGCCTGCGAGCTGCCGCTTGAGCCGGCGGCACCGGTGCCCGCATCGACGGGCGAGGCCGAGTAGCCGGAACGGTCGACGGCGGTGCAGATATCGTCGGGGGAGACCTGCGCGGGGTCATAGTCGACCATCATGGAACCGGCGAGCAGGTTGACCGCGACGCTCTCGACGCCGTCGAGCTTGCTCACGGCGCGGTCCACATGCGCCTGGCAGGCGGCGCATGTCATGCCGCCCACGTCGAACTTATCTTGAGCCATGGCTGCTCCTTTCCGTGGTTCGGTGTTGGAATTGTTAACCTGCCGATACTATACACCCATACCCCCTGGGGGTGTCCAGTACAGAAAGAAATGTATGACATTTCGTTACAGATGAGGGTGGCTGCCGGGTTGGTGCACCATCCCCGCCCTTCGTCTCAATCTGTAACATCTAGCCCAGTTTTTGCCGAGCTGCTGTTACAGAATGAGACAAACTCTCCGGCGGCAAATCAATATCTCGATCTGTAACATCTAGCTCTCGATCTGTAACATCTAGCGGGGAAAATGACCTCTAACTGTTACAGATTGAGATTTTGTTTTGAGAGGTTTGAGTTTGTCTCCATCTGTAACAGTTAGACCGGTTTTTGGATTCCAGATGTTACAGATCGAGACGAACCTTCAGCAATAAACTCAATGTCTCAATCTGTAACATCTGGCGGGAAATATGACCCCTTACTGTTACAGATCGAGACAGACCGTCCGCGGCCAACTCAAATGTCTTGATCTGTAACATCTAGAGAGGTTTTTGACCCCTTACTGTTACAGATTGAGATGTTGTCTCGCGGGATTGGGGTTTGTCTCGTTCTGTAGCATCTAGACCTGTATCTGCCGAGCTAGTGTTACAAATCGAGACAACTGCCGGGGAGGGGTCCCGTCACGGCAAGACGCCCGCCGCCTAGATACAGAACCCGGGAATCACACAGGTTAGCTTGTTTGGCTTTTCCGCAGGCGTTGCGTACGTAAAGACGTCGCCGTCGTGGCCCACACGGTTTATGTAGAGCGTGCCTTCGGTCTCCGATGAGTCGGGGCTCACCGTGCGCTCCCACCAGCAGGTGTCCTTGCCCTTCCACTGGCGGACCATCGTCTCGTTCGTGGAATACGGGCTCACCTTGAGCTCGCGGAAGAGCTGATACTCCTTGCCCTCGCCGTTGTAGATTTCTGCCAGGTAGTGATAGTCCTTGGCAAACGAATCGGGCGGTTGCGTACCGCACAGCTCGACCATGGCGGGCAGCCAAAGGGTTGCGGGCAACTCGCTCAGACACGATGCACTGTTGGCGGCGCCAGCGTTATTCGAGACCTTTTTGACAGATTTGATGAGCGCGCGCAACTTGTTGGGCAGCAGCTTAAGGCCGTCGCCGTCGAGCCATTCCCGCAGCTCGCAAACTGCCCAGCCGGCGCTCGGCGGTTCAGCCGCAGCGTTGCGCTCGGCAATACCCGCGTCGAACATAAACGTCAGTCCGGCCTTGCCCGTCCCGTCCAGAAGCTCATCGTGACGGATGCCCACAAGCTGCGCGCCGACCTCCAGCCCGTTGGTGAGTTTCACGCGCTTGGTACACGGATAGGGGATATGCCCATCGGCATCGAGCAGGTGATAGCGCTTGGCAATCTCGCGTGCCTCGCTACGGGTCTCGGCGGCCTTAATCTTGAGCGAAATCTCCTGCAGCTGATCCCAGGTGTAGTCGTCAAGTGAACCGCGGATGCCGTCGAGGTAGTCGGGGATGCCAAAGCCATGGGTTGCCGCCCCGATAACGCTGAGCCCCGCAACGGCTGCGATAGCGCCGCCGATAATAAAGCGGCGGCGGGTCATGGCATCGTGGCGGGCCTGATTCAGGATCTCTCGTGCGCGCTCGCCGGCGACGTCGACCTTAAGGTGCGTGCCAGAATCGATATCAATTGCGGCCTCGTCTCCTGCGCCCTCGCGGTCCTCAGATTCTGCAGCGGGGAGGTATGCCGAGAGCGCCTCGAGCATCTGCTGCTCGGTGGGGCGATCGCCCTGTTCAACCGAGATGCCTTTCATGATGATCTGGACAAGCGCCTTGTCGCCCTCGCAGCGCGGCTCGAGCGGTGCCGGTTTGGTCTTGGTCTTTATGAGGTAGAACGAGCCGGTTGCCGCGGCACCCGTCGACTTAACATCGAACGGTTTGCGACCGCTGTAGAGCTGGTACAGAATGCTCGAAAGCGCATAGACGTCGATTGCCGGCGAACGGCGAAGGGCCGCGATGCCTTCGATATCCTGCGTGAGCATCTCGGGCGCGGCGTATGCGGGCGTGGCAAAACGCCAGATGTCGGCGCGCCGGGTGATCGTGTCGTCGCCGAGAGCCATGGTCGCGGAGCCCATGTCGATGAGGCAGGGGTCAAAGGAACAATCAGCAATCTGCTGCTCGAGCGTTCGGCTGGTGGTGCGGAACATGATATTGGCAGGCGACAGGTCGCGATGGATGACCGGATTCACGAGGCCTTGGGTCATCAAGAGCGCACGAAGCACGGCGTTTCCGACGGCGGCGACCATCTGGGTGGTCAGCCCGCCCGAGGCGTCGTGCGGAAGCAGGGGCAGCGCCTGCTTGAGCGAGGTGCCCTCGACCCACTCCATGAGGATGAGAGGGTCATCCTCGCACGATCCGTAGCCATAGACGCGCGGAAATCCGCGCAGGTGCGAGACGGTACACAGATGACGGTACTCCTCGAACAGCGCGGCGGTGCTGGCCAGGTGCGCTGCCGATTGCTCGGCGGAGCGGTCGGGGGCTTGGCCGGAAAGGATAGCGTTGTCCTTGAGCAGCTTGACGGCAAAGACCTCGCCGCTCGTGTTGGTCGCGCGCAGCACGTGCCCGATGTTGCCGTTGTTGCGGTGGGCCGTCTGGAGAATAAGCGTCATAAACCGACGTTTGGCGTCGTCCTCGGCGCTGGGGTCGACCGCCACGGCGGTATCGAACGTATCGAGACGGATGAGTTTGTCGCCATAGGCGCTATCGGTAGTATCCATGGCGTTCCTTTGTCTGGCATGGGTTGCCGCACGTATACGCGAGCAGTGCGGATATCGGTAAAGTACCATGATAGCCGCACTGCCCACGTATACCGCTGAGCATTGTCGTTTACGACGCAGAAGGTAGAAGACGAAAGACGGACGGCGACCGTCTTCCGATCGCCGTCCGCGCTAGTCCACAATGACAAGGAATGTCGTGTAGAGACCCAGATGGAGCCTGTCGCTGTTTTCGATTTCCACTGGGGGATAGATCTTGCCAGGCTCGCGTTGGTCGCGCGGCGGCTCAATCACAATATCGCCGTCACCCGCGCCCGATTCGAGCACTGTGCCGTTGGTCGACCCAAGGCCCTGGGCGTACCAGTGCCCACCCTCGAGCCAAATGCGAAGATGCTCGCGCGATGCGTCGGCGCCCACATCGGTGACGCTGGGCGAGGTTTTGGGCAAAGACCCAATTACCGTGCCACGCGGATCGCGTGTGAGGGGATGGATTTGCATGTCGGTGCAGTTGTCGGCATGGGTTCTGAGCAGACCGAGGTTGGGAGCGACGGTGCGCGGCTGCTCTAGGCTGCTCATAAAGCCACGTCCGACGGTAGTTTCGGTGGTGCCAAAGTGCTCGCCCGTCTTGCTGTCGCAAAAGCGCTCGACGGTGGCCACGCCCTGAACGGGATCGGCGAGCGCCCCCGTTGCCACAAAGAGCATAAGGTAAAGCGTGCTTTTCTCGCGCACGGCATTGCCGTCAAAGTTGTCGATGCGATTGAGGGCATTTGCATATAGGCGGCTGTCCAGCTTGTAGCTGGCGAGAGCCGACATCATTTCGTTGGCGGCCGGACCGCGATAGTGCTCGGCGATTGCCCGATAGGCGGACTCGCCGCCGCCGAGCTTGCTGCAGATTGCCGAGGAAAGGTTGAGCGTGGTGACGGTAAAGTCGCTGTAGATGGAGGGCGCGCACTGGTCAGGCTTGCGATGGACGATGTAACGGGTGAGATACGAGCGGTTGGAAGAGCATTTCTCGAGCAGGGTACTGCCGAGATAAGAGTTTCCATTGATGAGCATTCGGGCGATCTCGAGATGTTTAAGACCGCCGAACGAGCGAATATCGTTATAGAGGACCGAGCAAGGCGTCTCTGCTGCCACGGATACCTCCTTTGATTGCTTCCTAGCCAATATGGCGATAGGAATTAATGGCCCCCGGTGGGCGACGTATTAAATGGCTGCGCAATATATAGCGTAACTAAAGCAACATTATAGGCCACATGTTCGAAATTGCAGGAAGACTGAGAGATTTGGTTTGGACTGGACGGAAATCCCCCTCTGTCTTGATCTATAACAATTAGGGCCGATTTTACTCGTTAACTGTTACAGATTGAGACGTTTGTGAGCCGTGTCGACCGTTTGTCTCGATCTGTAACACGTAGAGGAAGATTCGCCCTGTAGATGTTACAGATTGAGACAATCAGCCGGGCCCACCTCGTCCGCCTCGTCATCTGTGGTTTACGTGGGGGCATGCGAAGCACGGGTATACTAACCGGCGGCGAATCTGCTCCATCGCTTAGAGCTGCTGCGTCTGGACGGCGCGTGATAGGGCTGCCAAAGCGATCGCCAGCGTGCTGAGCAACGTCCTCTCTGTGCGCACCTGTTTTTGTATGTATTAGCGCACTACCAAGCACGCCCGCGCGGCCGCATGCCGTGCCCATTGCGCGTGCAGATAAGGAACAACAACATATGCGTAATTCTGTATCTGACGTCACCGACGCCGAGATTCTGGACGAGACCCACGAGGCCATGACCCAGGCTGCCTTCGATGCCGCCGATGAGGCCAATGCTGCCCAGGCCGTCGAGTCCGCTACCGAGAGCCTGCCCGCCTTTGACGAGCTGGGCCTCTCCGACGAGATGCTTCGTGCTATCGAGAACCTGGGCTACACGGCGCCCACGCCCGTGCAGGCCGGCTCGATCCCCGTAGTGCTCGAGGGCCGTGACCTGCTTGCCGCCGCTCAGACCGGCACCGGCAAGACGGCCGCCTTTTTGCTGCCGACTATGAACAATCTGGAGCACATCGCTCCTCCCAAACCCGTGCGCGAGCGTGGCGGCCGCAACCGCCGTCGCGGTGCTAAAAAGCCCGAGGGCAACGGCCGTGGCCCCGTGATGCTCGTCATCACCCCCACGCGCGAGCTTGCCCAGCAGATCGACGAGGTCGCAAGCAAAATCGCCGACGTCACGGGCCACGTTGCCGTGACCGTCGTGGGCGGCGTGAGCTACAAGCCGCAGACCGCGGCACTCAAGTACGGTTGCGATATCCTAGTTGCCACGCCGGGTCGTCTGGTCGACCTGATCGAGCAGGGCGCCTGCCACCTGGACGAGGTTAAGGTCCTGGTGCTCGACGAGGCCGACCGCATGCTCGACATGGGCTTTTTGCCCGCCGTCCGCCGCATTGTGCGCGAGACGCCGGCCGAGCGTCAGACGCTGCTGTTCTCGGCGACCCTCGACGAGGAGGCCGTGGGCGAGATCACCGACCTGGTGAGCGACCCGGCCCGCGTGGAGATCGCGCCCGCTACGTCGACCGCCGATACCGTCGATCAGTTTGTGTTCCCGGTGTCCATCGAGGCCAAGAACAACTTGCTGCCCGAGTTCCTCAAGAAGGAGGGCCCGGAGCGCACCATCGTCTTTATGCGCACCAAGCACCGCGCCGACAGCTGCTGCCGTCGTCTGGAGCGCAAGGGCATCAAGGCCGCCGCGATTCACGGCAACCGCAGCCAGGCTCAGCGCGAGCGTGCCCTTTCGGCCTTCCGCGACGGCACCGTCGACGTGCTGGTGGCGACCGATGTTCTCGCCCGCGGCATCGACATTAGCGACGTGCGCTACGTCGTGAACTTTGATGTGCCGGCCGAGCCGACCGACTACATCCACCGTATTGGCCGTACGGGCCGCGCCGGCGAGCTGGGCTGGGCCATCACGTTTGTGACCGAGCAGGATGTCGATGAGTTCTACGAGATCGAGAAGCTCATGGACAAGACCGCCGACATCTACGAGGCCGGCGACCTGCATGTGGGCCCCAATCCGCCCGCGGTTGACCCCGAGCGCGATCCTGCGGCCTTTAAGGTGAAGAAGAAGACCAAGCGCGGCAAGTCCAAGAGCAAGAAGAAGCTTGAGCAGGCGCGTCGCGACGGCAAACGCAACGGCGACGATTACGGTGATGTGGCCGGTCGTTCCAACCGCGGTCGAGACGAGCGTCGCGGCGACGGTGAGCGTCCGAGCCGTCCCAAGCGCGGCGGCAAGACCCGCGTGCGCGAGGGCGTTCAGGCTCGCGTGGACGAGGCTGTGGAGAGCGTGGCCCGCGAGGTGGCTGCCGAGGAGCGCGGCGGTGCTGGTGTCGTTGAGCAGGCCCCGCGCGGCAACCGTGCCGAGCGCCGTGCCAAGCAGTTCCAGGGCGAGGCGCATCGCCGTCGCCGCGAGGACGAGGACCGCGGCGGTCGTCGCCGTGTTGAGCGCGAGGACGAGGGCCGTGGCTCGCGTGGCGGCAAGCGTGGTTCGGGCGATCGTCGTCGTTCCGGTCGCGATGGCGAGCGCGGCGGCCGTGATGAGCGCCGTGGCGGCGAGGGCCGCGGTTCGCGTGGCGAGCGTGGTACTCGCGGCGGCGAGTCCCGTGGCGGCAAGCGCTTTGATGAGCGCGGTGGCCGTGGCGGCGAGCATCGCGAGGGCACTCGTGGCAATGGCAGCCGCAGCGGTGCTGGCCGCTCTAACGAGTCGCGCGATCGCCGCGATCCGCGTGCCAGCCGCGATCGTCGCGATGACTGGCGCAACTACGACGATACCCGCGAGGAGCGTCGTGGCGGCTATCGTGGCGGGCGTGGCGGCAACCAGGCCGGCTCCCGCGGCGGCCGTGCCGGCGGTCGCGATAATCGTGGTAGCTATGGCAATAGTCGTGGCGGCAAGCGCGGCGGCAGCTCCCGTCGCCCCGGTGACGGCGGCGGCAAGCGCAAGTAACATACGCATCGCCCGCTAGAGCGAGGTGAACCAAGGGCCCCGAGCAACTACGCTCGGGGCCCTTTTTGTTTGCCGTATCCGATCGCTAGTTCAAATGTGATTTCCTCGGGAATGCATCTAGAGGATGCCGTGGGCCTGTTTCCTACCATGCGGCAATGGGTCCCATGGGGTGCGCCGTGCATTTTTTGGAGTATTCTGCAGTTCGAGTTGTCTGCATATGATTTGACGTCGCCAACGGTGGCTTTCGGATATCCCTAGCGAGCGTTCTGAGTCAGATTTCGTCGTTTTCCGGAGCAGGGGCGCGTCATTCTCGCCATGTCGGAACCCAAAATGACGCAGCGCCCTAAAGGTTTGCCCGCTCGGGGTATTGCTGGCGCGGTCACGTTGCAGAATACTCCGTTTTTTGCACGGGCCAGGATGGGGTACCTCGGGAGAACACGGCGGTATCCCGTAAATATATACAATCTGTACCGTAATTTATACAAAACGAAGAGGCAGACAGCGTAGGGTTGGTGCATTGGGGTGCTTGATGCACCAAAATGGGGATCCCACGTGCCGTATACTCTGGCTGGATGTGAAAACGGCTTGACGCGTTGCCAGACGTAGGGGGAGGGTGTCTCGATGAGCGTATTCGAAATTGTGTTTAGTCCGACGGGTGGAACGCAGAAGGTGTCTGGCCTTGTGGCCGGGGCACTGGACAAGAATACCGTTACCGTCGATCTGACCGTTAGCGGGCTAGATTTCAGCGCTGTCTCGATGACCGAGGACGACGTGGCCGTAATCTCTGTGCCGGCGTATGCCGGTAGAATCCCGGCTGTGGTGGCTGACCGGTTGGGCATGGTGCGCGGCAACGGGGCTCGGGCTGTTTTGGTTTGCGTATACGGAAACCGCGCGTTTGAGGACACGCTCGTAGAGCTGGAGGACGTTGCGAAGCATGCGGGATTCCGGGTGATCGCGGCAGTTGCAGCCATTGCAGAACATTCCATTGCACGACAGTTTGCTGCCGGTCGTCCGGATGCGCAGGATGCGGCGCAGCTCGCAGAGTTTGCGCAGCAAATTCAGCAAAAGCTGTTGGCTGAGGATGCGTCCGAGCCCTCTATCCCCGGCAATCGTCCTTATAAACAAGCCAGAGGTCACCGCATGGCACCCGAGGCAACAGGGGATTGTGTCTCCTGCGGTGCATGCGCCGCGGCGTGCCCCGTTTGTGCTATCGACAAGGGTGACCCCAAACGAGCAGCTGGCGAGGCGTGCATCTCCTGCATGCGCTGCATCGCCGTATGTCCGCGAGGTGCTCGCAAGCTTGATTCCAGCAAACTATCCGCTGTTTCCCAGATGCTGAGCAAGGTTTGCGTCGTGCGGAAGGAATGCGAGCTCTTCATCTAGCGCATACGAAATTGGCGCAATGGGGGCAGGTTAATCTGCACCAACCTGGTGCAAACAAACCTGTCCCCAATGCACCAGAGTGAGGAGTGCTCCCGAGTGCCGGCAGAGACGATATGAGCAGGACATAAAAACATTGAGAGCCCCTGCTGCATGAAAGACCGCGGATTAGGCCGACAATGGTGAGTGTCTAATTGTTGTTGCTGCCGATATTGCCCTGAGCATGGTTCTGTTTTCAGTTCTCGATGCCGTGTCGGTGCTGACGGGCTATCCGATCGACAATCTCGATATCCAATGGTTCCAGGCTGCCGCTCAGACGGCGTCATTTTTGATGGCGCTGCTGTGGTGGCGCTATCTGTGGCCCCGCTCCTTCATGGCGCGCCGGCAAGGCGAACGCCCACTCGGCGGGGGAGCAGGCGCGGCATGGAAGCGCATTG
>CABUZI010000066.1 GCA_902496005.1 uncultured Collinsella sp. | reverse complement strand
GGCCGCGCGCGAGCCGGTTCCCGGTGGTGGCAGCGCGAGCGCTTTTGTGGGCGCGCTGGGCGCCTCGCTGTGCGGAATGGTTGCCCGCTACGGTGCGACCAATCCCGCGCTTGCTGATCGTGCGGATGACCTGACGCGTGCGTTTGCCCAGGCTGATGAGCTGTCCCAGGAGCTTGTCGAGTTGGTTGCCGAGGACGTTCGTGCCTACGGGCAGGTGTCCACGGCGTACGGTATTCCGCGTGACGATCCGGCTCGAGCAACCGCGATTCAGGATGCGCTGCATGTGGCCGCTCTGCCGCCGTATCGCATTATGGATGCCTGCGGGCGTGCGCTGGCGCTGCTCGAGGACATGGCCGACAAGGGTTCGCGTCAGCTGCTGTCCGATGTGGCGTGCGGCGCCGTGTTCTGCCGTGCCGCTATGCAGGGCGCGAGCTTGACGCTCTTTGCGAACACCACGTCTATGAAAGATCGCGCTCGTGCTGAGGAGCTCGAGACGGCGTGTGATGAGTTGCTCGACACATGGTTGCCGCGCGCCGATGCGCTGGCGCGCCGCGCCTCCGACGCTGCGAGGAAGAGAGGATAGCCATGGCTGAACTGCTGAAGGGTGCTCCCGTTGCTCGCGCTTTGACCGAGGAGCTCGTTGCTCGCTGCGTTGCTTTGCGCGAACGCGGCGTTGTGCCGACGCTGGCCATTGTTCGTGTGGGCGAGCGCGAGGACGACCTGTCCTATGAGCGTGGCGCTCTTAAACGCTGCGAAAAGGTTGGCATCGAGGCTCGTCGCGTTTTGCTTCCTGCCGACGTCTCGCAGGACGAGCTGCTGGCGGCTATCGAGGGCATTAATGCCGACTTGGCTGTTCATGGCTGTCTGATGTTCCGCCCGCTGCCCGCCGGCCTTGACGAGAACGCCGTCGCCGCAGCGCTCGATCCCGCCAAGGACGTTGACTCCATGACGCCGGCTTCGCTGCTCACCACGCTTTCGGGACGCGGCGAGGGTTTTGCCCCCTGCACAGCCGAAGCCGTGCTTGCTTTGCTGGATCATTACGGTGTTGAGCTGGATGGGGCCAAGGTCGCGGTCGTTGGTCGGTCGCTGGTGATTGGCCGTCCCGTTGCCGCCATGCTTACGGCTCTCAATGCCACGGTGACGACGTGCCATACGCATACGCGCGACCTTGCTGCCGAGTGCCGTGCGGCTGACATTGTGGTTGCCGCCGTTGGACGCGCGCGTACGATTGGCGCGGATGCCGTTCGCGAGGGCCAGACGATCATCGATGTTGGCATTAACTGGGATGAGGACGCTGGCAAGCTGGTGGGTGACGTCGATTTTGATGCTGCGGAGCCGGTCGTTAACGCCATCACGCCCGTGCCGGGCGGCGTGGGGGCTGTGACCACCGCGATTCTCGCCAAACACGTGATTGAGGCGGCGGAGCGTGCATCGAAATAGGTGTTTTGGGCTGCTTGAGGGGTTAGCTATATACCACGTGGTCAAAAAATGCCAAATATGAGTACTGCTGTCAAGATGGTCACATATGTTTTATGACATTTGGGCTTCCTAGCGATATCCATTATCGTTAGGAAGCCCATTTTATTGAACCTATGGGGAATAACGCGGTCTCGCTTTTGGACAAATAGGGATTTTCGGCACTCATTACAAGGAAATTTGCTGCTACTAAATTGGTGACAGTACTCATATTTGGCATTTTTTGACCACAGAGGTCCCGAGGGGGTCTCGAGGGGCCGTGGTTTCGCCCTTTCTGCGCCGAAGCGATACACTGTTATCGTTTGATTTCTTCACTCAAGGAGGATGCGCATGCCGTGCACAACGATTCTGGTCGGTAAAAACGCAAGCTACGACGGGTCGACCCTGGTCGCGCGTAACGAGGACTCGTCCAACGGGGTGTTTGAGCCCAAGCGTATGCGCGTGGTGCATCCCGACGAGCAGCCGCGCGTCTACACGAGCGTCCTGAGTCACCTGACCGTTGAGCTGCCCGATAATCCCATGCGCTACACGAGCGTCCCCGATGTTGTTCCGGGCCACGGCATCTGGGCCGAGGCCGGTTTCAACGAGCTCAATGTGGGCATGTCCGCAACTGAGACGCTCACCACCAATGAGCGCGTTCGCGGCGCCGACCCACTCGTGGACTACGTGCCCGCCAAGGGCAACGAGGGTGAGGACGGCTATGTGCCGGCGCAGCCTGGTGGCCTGGGCGAGGAGGACATGGTGACCTTGGTCCTGCCGTACGCTAAGTCCGCCCGCGACGGCGTTCGTATCCTGGGCGACCTGCTCGAGCGCTACGGCACCTACGAGAACAACGGCATCGCCTTTAGCGACGTGGACGAGATCTGGTGGCTCGAGACCATCGGCGGTCACCACTGGATTGCCAAGCGTGTGCTCGATGACGCCTATGTGACCATGCCCAACCAGCTGGGTATCGACAGCTTTGATCTGGATGACGCCGAGGGCGCCCAGGCCGATCACATGTGCTCTGCCGACCTGCGCGCCTGGATGGCCGAGTGGCATCTGGATCTGACGCTGGGCGTCGAGGGCGACGGCCCGGCTGCGGTCTTTAACCCGCGCGAGGCCTTTGGCTCGCACAGCGACAGCGACCACGTCTACAACACGCCGCGCGCGTGGTACATGCAGCGCTGTCTCAACCCCAGCGACGTGTGGGATGGCCCCGACGCCGACTACACGCCCGAGAGCGACGATATCCCCTGGAGCCGCGTGCCCGAGCGCAAGGTGACCATCGAGGACATCAAGTACGTACTCTCGAGCCACTACCAGGGCACGGAGTACGACTGCTACGGCAGCAAGGGTACGCCCGCCACGCGCGGCGCCTATCGCCCCATCGGCATCAACCGCAACAGCCAGCTTGCCGTGTTGCAGCTGCGCCCCTATGCGCAGCCGGCCTACCGCGCCGTGCAGTGGATGGCGTTTGGCTCCAACTCGTTTAACGCGCTCGTGCCGCTGTACGCCAATGTCGAGACCATGCCCGAGTACTATGCCGACACGCAGTCTCGCGTGACGTCCGAAAACTTCTACTGGGCCAACCGCCTGATCGGCGCGCTGGCCGACGTCCGTTTTCATGAGTGCGGCCGCGCCGTGGAGGACTACCAGGAGAAGGTCGGTGGCATGGGCCACAAGCAGATCCATGACGTCGATGCTGCCGTAGCCGCTCTGCCCGAGGCCGAGGTGCCTGCCGAACTTGCACGCGCCAACGAGGAGTTTGCCGAGCGTGTTCGCGTAGAGACCGATGCCCTGCTGGGCAAGGTGCTCTACACCACGAGCTGCGCCATGAAGAACTCTTTTGCGATGAACGACAACGTGAGGTAAGGGTTTCCCGTCGATCGAATAGCGCTAAAACGCTTTGTCGCTTTCGCTCAATCTTGGGTACAAGAACGCCAATGCAGTTGTTTGTGATTGGAGACAACCATGGTTATGAAACTCGATCAGCTTGTTAACGGCGCCATTAACGTGGGCTTTGGCGCTGCCGCCGCTGCTGTCGAAGGCGGCAAGAAGGTCCTCGACGACCTTAACACCAAGGGCGAGCAGGTCCGCAAGGACACCGCCACCCCCGATATCGCCCGCAGCGTGTCCGACATGTTCGAGCAGGCCGGCGGTACCATCTCCGACCTGACCGAGCGCTTGGGCATGCAGGGCGAGACCGCGGCCCAGCGCGTGCTCGACGAGCTCATTCTTGCTCGCGTCCGCGTTATGACCGCCCCCGAGCGCACGGCCTTCCTGGCCCATGTGCGCGACATCGTCGATTCGGTCGAGGACAACGTGACTTCGGTGCCCGTTGAGTCCGTTGAGCCCGACGATGCGAAGGATACCGAAGAGGCCGAGTAGCAGCGCAGATGGCAGATTCCACCACCGATTACAACAATCTAGATCCCTTGGGTGACGAGGCGGCGGTTGTCGATGAGGTCGATGCCGTCGTCTCGGGCGCTCGCAAGAAGCCGCGCGCTGTCGATATGGTCCCCGAGGAGCCCGACGCGATGGCGCCGGACGAGGAATACCAGCTCACGCCGGCGGGTCGCCGCGAGCGCATCGGACAGATTGTTCGCCTGGTCAAAAAGTACCGCGTGTGGGATAACCTCACGCCGGTTCGTTTGCGCCGCCTGCTCGAGGAACTCGGCCCCATGTTCGTCAAGATGGGGCAGATTCTGGCCAACCGGTCCGAGATTCTGCCGCAACGCTTTTGCGACGAGCTGCGTCGTCTGCGCTCCGACGTGGAGCCTGTACCGTACGAGGTCGTACTCAGTTGTCTGGAAGAAGAATACGGCCTGCGCCTGGGGGAGATGTTCGATGCGATCGACCCCAATCCGCTTGGTAGCGCATCGCTCGCGCAGGTGCACCGCGCTCGTCTGGTGACGGGTGAGGACGTGGCCGTCAAGGTGCAGCGCCCCGGTGCGCAGCAGGTTATGGCACAGGACATCGATATCATCCGCTCGGTGGTGCGTATCGTTTCCAAGTTCGTCAACACCGATCAATTCGTTGACCTGCACGGCGTAGTCGAGGAGTTGTGGACCTCGTTTCGCGAGGAGACCAACTTTTTGGCCGAGGCCAAAAACCTCAACGACTTCTACGAGTTCCATAAGAGCGTTCATGGCGTGACGTGCCCTAAATCCTATCTGGACCTGTGCACCGAGCACGTGGTGGTTATGGACTACGTCGACGGCATTTCGATCGCCGATCCTGAACGCTTGGTGGCCGAGGGCTATGACTTGGAAAAGATCGGTGCCGCGATTGTCGAGGACTACTCGACGCAGGTGCTCGACGACGGCTTTTTCCATGCCGACCCGCATGCGGGAAACATCATTCTCAAGGACGGCATCGTTTACTTTATCGACTTGGGCATGGTCGGGCGTATGTCGAGTCACGACCGCGGTATCGTCAAGGACATGATTTTCGCCGTGGCCGAGGGTGACGTGCCCAAGCTCAAGGATTCGCTCATGCGCTTCGCCGTGACGCGTGGCGATTCGGCCGAGCTCGATCATTCAGCGTTTTTGTCCGACCTTGACTTTATCGTGGCTGACTTTGCGGGCCTTGACCTGAAGGATCTGGATATCGGCGAGTTTTTGACCTCGCTGTTAAACCTCGCGCGTAAGAATGATGTTGAGCTGCCTAGCGTGGTGACGATGTTCGCGCGCGGCATGGTGACGCTCGAGGGTTTGTTGACCGAGTACATGCCCAACGTCAACATGATCCAGATCATCCAAACGCACATTAAAAACGAGAAAAGCACCTATGCGCGCGTGCGTGATATGGGACGCGATCTTGCCGCGAGCAGCTATCGCGCGGCAAAAGGCTCGCTCGAGGCGGCCGAGTATCTGGGCTTGGCTTCGCGCATGCTTACGCGCGGCCAGCTTAAGGTAAACACGCAGATCATGAGCAGCGATAAGGCGCTGCGACAGCTAGGTGGGATTATCGACCGCATGTCGATGGCAATTGTGATCGCCGGTCTGTTTATCGGTTCGTCGGTGGTGTACTACGCGCGCATCGAGCCGGTTGTGTTTGGTATCCCGGTCATTGGCTTTATGGGCTACGTGAGCGCGCTGGTGCTGGCGCTTATGCTGGGCCGCAATATCTGGCTCAACAGTCACGGCGGCAGGCACTAGAGGCTGCGGCCGTCACCGCATTTTCCTATCGCAAACAATAGCTTTTACCTTGGGCTTCGCCTGCGTGCGAGGCCCTTTTGCGTGATACCATTTTGACGGTAATAATCGATGGCCTAGATGGTGGTGCGGAGACGCACGAATGCGCGGTTATCCTGCGCATTTGGGAGAATCGGGGTGCAAGTCCCCGGCTGTACCAGTAACCGTAATTCCTCTTGGCTCGGGATGCTCGCGTCGCAGATCGGACGACGTGCCCGAGTCGTTAAGGTTAAGTCGGATCGCCTCCCGTCTTGCATGCGGCTGCGGCTTTTGCCGCCGGTGTGCATAGGGCTCTGGAGGGAAGGGGGTCCCGATGGGGGAACTCGAGCGCAACATGCGCGATGACGTGGGGCAGTCTCAAGGCAACGCTCCAAGTACAGACAGTAGGAGACAAATGGATATGTTTGAGGACGAGCGCCAGCGCGTCTCGCATCGCCGTGGCGCGATTGCGCGCGATGTAGCCAAGCGCGGCCTGGTGGCATTCCTGGCCTTCGCGATGGCCTTTGGCACCACGCCGGCTCAGCTGTGGGCCGAGGGCGCTGAGGGCATTGCCGAGGCTGTGGCTCAGGCTGCGACGCCGGGCGAGGACGCAGCGCTTGCGGGCGGTACCGCTGAGCAGAGCGGCGCCGAGGTTTCGGATTCTGGGAGCGCGTCTGCAACTAGTGTCGCCACAACTGAGGCGGCAACTGGCGACGAAGGCTCGGCGACGGGGGAGAGCCCTGCCACGAGCGAGCAGTCTTCGACGGCATCCGCTGGCCAAGCAGGATCTGCCGCCGCGGCTGCCATCCAGACAGAGAACCCGACAGAAACCGGCGATGTCGCCAAGAAGCAGGTCGAGGTCTCGTTCTCGATTATCGGCACCGATGCCGACGGCAAGGCTCAGACCTGGGTGGCACCCACGCAGCTCAAGCTCGACGAGGGCGCGACGGCTGCGGATGCCTTCGTTAAGCTGCAGCAGAAGACGGGCTTCAAGGCAGACTACGATCCGAACACGGCATACGGTTTCTACCTCAAAAGCATCACATCCCCGAGCGATGGCCGTACGCTTGCCTTCGATCCGACGACTTATGCCTTCTGGCAGCTGTTCGTCGACGGCGCGTCTTCCTCGGTTGGCGCGAGCAGCGTCAAGCTCACCCAGGGGCAGAAGATTGAGTTTGCCTATACGGCTGGTAGCTCGTCCCCTGTCGTTAAAGACCAGGTTGCCGCAAATGTGACCGTCATTGGTCGCGATGCCCAGGGCAAGACTCAGACTTGGGTCGATAATGCGCAGTATGTGGTGACGTCCGGTTCGAGCGCGCTTGATCTTACGAAGGTCGCACTCGAGGCGAACGACATTGACGCCGTTGCTGCGGGCTCCTTCATTCTGAGCCTTAAGTACAACGGTGTTGAGCTGGGTACGCCCCAAGATTATTCGACCTATTGGCAGCTGTTCATCAACGGCAAGTCGAGTGACTATACGGCGGACAATGTCACCATCCATGCCGGCGATACCGTCACGTGGTTCTACGGTGGCTGGGGCGACCAGTTGCCGTCCGATTCTGTCCATGCTTCTGTTCAGGTTCTCGGTAAGGACAAGGACGGCAAGCAGCAGGTTTGGGCTTCGACGGGTCAGACGAGTCTCAAGGCAGGCTCCACTGCCAAGGATCTCCTTGAGCAGGTCGGCCTTACTCTCGATGCTGGCGAATCGTCTTGGGGCTGGTTCCTCAACGGCATTTATTCGCCCTTCGATGGTAAGTCCTATTGTGGCTATGATGCTGCGACCAATAGCTATTGGCGCTTCTACGTAAATGGCAAGTTCGCCGACGTTGGCGCCGGTGCCTACAAGCTCCAGGAGGGTGACGCCGTCACCTTTATGTATGGTGCTGACGCCGATGCCCTCCCCGGTCAGGTGCTTGGATCCGCCGATGTTATCGGTCCCGATGTCAACGGGAACAATACGCGTTGGGGCACGGCAAGCAATGTTTCTCTGCCCGAAGGCTCCACGGCCCAGAACCTTATTGAGGCAGTTCTGAAGGCCAAGGGCGTTGCGTACAACGGCTCCCAGAGTGGTGAGTACTGGTTCCTGAATTCCATTACTTCGCCGTTCGATCACAAGCCGTATGGTTGGGATGCTGCGACCAATAAATATTGGCATCTGTATATCAACGGAGAGCCCTCCTTACTCTGCGCCAATCAGATTACGCTCAAGAGCGGCGATAAGGTCACGCTTGCCTATACCACCGATAATTCTCCCATGCCCGATCCCGACAAGATTGTCGTGGATCCGAGCGCGACGACTCCTGATTGGGATGCCGAGTGGGCCGGCTACGGCAACAGTGGCAACGGTTCGACCGTAACGGATGCCAAGACGCCTGCGCAGGCCGCCGGTCTTAAGTGGGCCTTCGATTGGAAGGCCGAGTCTGGTCAGCAGTATGCCAACTGCAGCGAGCCTGTCATTGCTAACGGCTTTGTGTACATCGCGACCGAGAACGAGCTCATTAAGATCGATTCGTCCACGGGCAAAAAGGTTGCCTCTGCGCCGCTTGCCTCCAAGGTGAGCTATACCTCTCGTCCGATCTATACCAATGGCCTTATCATCGTTCCGCTCAACGGCGGTGCGGTCCAGGCGATTACTGCAGACAAGCTGATCTGCAAGTGGCTGACGCCTGGTTTGACGGACTTGACGCAGAGCTCCTGCACCGTCGTTTCGGACGGCGAGTACGTCTATGTAGGCTCGGTCGATATTTCGTATGACGAGAATTACAACGCGACCTACGGCAACGGCTCCTTTGCGCGCATTAAGATTGCCACGGGCGAAGTTTCTTGGCAGAACATCGACCCTGCCGAGGGCTATTACTGGACTGGTGCGGCTTTGACGGATAAGTATGCCATCGTTCCTACGAGCGCGGGTACGCTTAAGTGCATTGATAAGACGACGGGCGATGTCGTTTCGACCATGAAGCTCGGCGCTGTCGCAAATGCCGATTGCATTGCCGATCCGTCCAATGGTTCGACCTTCTATCAGATGACGCACGACGGAAAGCTCCATGTGATTTCGCTTTCGGCGAAGGGCGTGCTGAGTGAACAGAAGACGGTTGATCTGGGCCTTACGAATAATCTGAGCGCCCCTGCGGTGTCTGGTGACAATCTGATTGTCGGCGGACAGACGGCTACTGGCTCTGCTCTGGTTCTCTATAACCTGAAGACGGGTAAGACCACGATGGTCGCTGCTGCCGACGGCAAGGCGCTGCCGGCTGGCCTCAACGGTATTGCTGCTACTCCGCTGGTGAGTGTTCAGGGCGGCAAGACCTATGTGTACTTCACCGTTAACAGCGCGGATAGCAAGGATTACGTCAACTACTCTGCTGGTGG
>CABUZI010000065.1 GCA_902496005.1 uncultured Collinsella sp. | reverse complement strand
GGCCACCTCGTTGATACCCACACGTCTGCCTTTGTCGATCGCGCGCTCAATCATCGCCGTTGCTTCTTCGGCAATGGTTATGCTGACGCGTGTGCCTGCCGCCTGCCGCGCCTGCTTGTGGGCCGCGCGCGAACAGGCGAGCTCCGCGACCATGGCCTCCACGATGCCCTGCATATAGACGTGTCCGCCTACGGTGCGGGCGCGGTCCTCGTTAATCCGGCGCAGCGTGTGACAGATGGCAGACGTCGCTTCCTCGTGCCACGGCTCGGCAAACGCCTCAAAGATTTCCGCGAACTCGGTGGGATAGCGGTGCTCCAGTTCGTCAAAATATCCAGGCAAAAAGAGCACCGAGCGCGAGTGATAGAGCTCCCCCGCAAACAGCGGGCTTAATTCCTCACCACAGCTATCTTGGATAAAGCTGCAAACGGCATTGTTTGGCCACGGTCCATGCAATGGTTTAAGGTTCGTGGGCGTTATGCCAGCCTCGGGCATGCATGTAAGTGTGGGCGCGCTGACCTCGCTCACGCAGGCGTATGGCTCGGGCGTGTATTCGGCTAGGTACATGTTGCGCGTCGGGGTTATGAAATGCTCCATGACGATGCATGTGGGGGAGAGGGGCATGATCCATGCGCGTCCGTGCGCCCGGTCGTTTGCCACCTCGCCGGTAAAGACAGCGCCCTTGCCGGAAAGCTTCAAGCCAAACTGCTCAAACTGTGGTGCATAGAGCTCGGTTATGTCGGTCGCGGCCCGATGCATTTTCAAAAGCGTCCCCTTCCTTTGCGGAAACGTCCACGCCTGGCTTGATTGTGAGCCATGGCTAACACATCAATGATAAGTTCATTACGGTTAACTCTCAAGCCGTTAGAAAGGAATCTCATGGCAAAGGGATCAAAAAGGGAAGGTGGAGGCATCGGCGAGTTGCTCGCGTATGCCGGTGACCGCAAATTCCTAACGTATTTGGGCATGGCGCTCTCGGCGCTCTCGCAGCTGCTGAGCTTTGGCCCGTACGTGTGCATCTGGTTTGTCGCGCGAGACCTTATCGCTGTGGCGCCTAACTGGAGCGAAGCCACCGATATCGCGATGTATGGCTGGTGGGCCGTTGGTTTTGCCCTGGCAAGCATCGTAGTTTATTTCGTGGGGCTCATGTGCACGCACCTGTCTGCGTTTCGCTGCGCGTCCAATATCCGCAAGACGACGAGCGAGCACCTGCTTAAGCTGCCGCTTGGCTACTTTGACACGCACGCTACCGGTGAGCTGCGCCGTATCGTAGACGGATGCGCCGCCTCCACCGAGACCCTGCTCGCGCACATGCTGCCCGATATCGCAGGCGCCGCCGCCATGGTCGCAGGTCTGCTCGTGCTGCTTTTCGCCCTCGATTGGCGCTTGGGCGCGGCATGCCTCATCTCGGTGGGCATTTCGTTTGGCGCCATGGCCACCATGATGGGCGGCAAAGGCGCCGAGTTCATGAAGGCCTACATGGGAGCGCTGGTCAAGATGAACAAGACCGGCACCGAATACGTACGCGGCATCCCCGTGGTCAAGGTGTTTCAGCAGACGGTCTACTCCTTTAAGGCCTTCCACGATGCGATCGCCGAATACGCTGACATGGCACAAAGCTATGCGGGCACGTTCTGTCGAGGCCCGCAGGTACTCAACCTTACCGCGCTCAATGGTCTTGTGGCATTCCTGCTGCCCGTGGCGTTGCTGTTGGCGCCGGGCGAGACGGACTTTGCGCATTTTATGGCAAACTTCACGTTTTACGCGATATTTTCGGCCGTGGTGCCGACGGCCATGACCAAGCTCATGTTTGTGGGCGAGGCCTCTCAGATGAGCGCCGATTCGCTGGCTCGTATTCGAAGCGTCATGGATTCCAAGCAGCTCTCCGTGCCCGCCCAACCCAGGCACCCTGCCGGCGGCGACGTGCGATTTGAGGACGTGAGCTTTACGTACGAGGGTGCCGAAGCACCTGCTGTCAGCCATGTGAGTTTTAGCGTTTCCGCGGGTAGCACCCTCGCCCTGGTGGGTCCCTCGGGTGGCGGTAAGTCAACCTGCGCAAGCCTGATTCCGCGTTTTTGGGATGTCTCCTCGGGTCGAGTGCTCGTAGGCGGTGTGGATGTTCGCGATATGGATCCGCACGAGCTTATGGACCAGGTCGCCTTCGTGTTCCAGACCAACCAGCTGTTCCGACAAACACTTGCCGATAACGTGCGCGCCTCCAAGCCTACGGCCACCGACGACGAAGTGCGTGCGGCCCTCTCCGCAGCTCAGTGCGACGACATTGTGGCCAAGCTCCCACAGGGCATCAATACCATGCTCGGTGCCGGCGGGGCGTACCTTTCGGGCGGCGAGGTCCAACGCGTGGCACTCGCCCGCGCGATCCTTAAAGACGCGCCTATCGTGGTGCTCGATGAGGCCACGGCGTTTGCCGATCCCGAGAACGAGGCGCTCATCCAGCGCGCCTTTAGCAAGCTGGCGGCGGGTCGCACGGTCATTATGATTGCGCACCGACTCTCGACTGTAGTGGGCGCAGACCAAATCGTGGTGCTCAACCAGGGTAGCGTGCAGGAGGCTGGCACTCATGCCGAGCTGCTGTCCCAAAACGGCCTGTACGCCAAGATGTGGGCCGAATAC
The DNA here is from genome assembly GCA_902496005.1 of uncultured Collinsella sp. Taxonomy (GTDB): domain Bacteria; phylum Actinomycetota; class Coriobacteriia; order Coriobacteriales; family Coriobacteriaceae; genus Collinsella. The sequence goes on along the minus strand of CABUZI010000065.1, from coordinate 6,497 downwards.
GAACAGGCCGCGAGCTGGAAAATCATTGCAGCGACCGCGGATGCTGCCGTCATGAAGGGAGGCGAGGCCTAAATGTTCGCCTCATTCCAAAAGAAGTATTTCCTATCCGATAAAGGCGTCGCCGGCGTAAAACGCGGCATTTTCTGGACCACGCTCACCAATCTCATTACCATGGCCGGCATGGGCTTTTTATTCCTGGTTATGGCCGGCTTTGTCGAGCATCTCGCCACCGGCGCCGACCTGCCGGATGCGCTGCCGATCGTGGGCGGCCTCCTGATCTTTTTCATACTGCTCTTTGCCTCTAACTGGCAGCAGTATTACTACACCTACTGCATCTTTTACGAGGAGTGCGGCAAGCAGCGCATGGAGATCGCCGAGCGCTTGCGCAAACTGCCGCTGTCGTTTTTTGGTCGTCGTGATCTGGCCGATTTAACCGAGACCATCATGGGTGACGTCCAGGCCATGGAGCACGCCTACAGCCATGTGCTGGGAGAGCTTTGGGGTGCCATCATCGCAAGCGCCATTGTGTTCGTGGCATCGCTGTTCTTTTGCTGGCAGCTGGCGATCGCGGCGTTTTGGAGCATTCCCGTGGCCTTTGCCGTGCTATATCTAACACGCGGCCCCATGACCCCGGTGTTCGATCGCGTGCGTACCGAGAAGGTCAAGGTTACCGAGGCAATTCAAGAGACGCTCGACTGCGTTCGCGAGATCCGCGCCACCAACCAGGAGGCCCATTATCTTGAGGGACTCAACGCCGTGATCGACGCCGAGGAGCGCGAGACCACCAGAGGCGAGCTCGCTAATGGGCTTTTGGTCAACTCCGCCTTTGTCATTCTGCGTCTGGGCATTGCCACCACGCTGGTCACGGGCGCCGCGATGGTCGCCTCCGGGCAGGTCGACTTTTTGGTGATGTTTGCCTTCCTGCTTATGGTGAGCCGTATCTATGCGCCCTTTGACCAGGCGTTAATGTTAATGTCCGAATTGTTTGCCGCCGAGTCGTCTGCCAAACGCATGCGTTCCATCATGGAAGAGCCTGTGGCGCGGGGCAGCGAGAAATTTGAGCCCGTGGGCCACGATGTGGTGTTCGATCACGTGGCATTTGGCTATGGTGCGGGCGAGGACGGCCGCGCCGGCGAGAAAGTTCTTACCGATGTGAGCTTTACCGCCAAGGAAGGCGAGGTCACGGCACTGGTCGGTCCTTCGGGTTCCGGTAAGTCTACGGTGAGCCGCCTGGCCGCGCGCTTTTGGGATGCCACCGCGGGCAAGGTTACCGTGGGCGGTGTGGATGTTGCGAGCGTGGATCCCGAGGTGCTGCTTCGCGACTACGCCATTGTGTTCCAAGACGTGCTGCTCTTTGACGACACGGTGATGGGAAACATCCGCCTCGGGCGTCGTGATGCTACCGACGAGGAAGTGCTTGCGGCCGCTCGTGCCGCCAACTGCGACGAGTTCGTGAACCGCATGCCGCAGGGCTACGACACCATGATCGGCGAGAACGGCTCCAAGCTGTCCGGCGGCGAGCGCCAGCGCATCTCTATCGCCCGCGCGCTGCTCAAAGACGCGCCCATCGTGCTGTTGGACGAGGCGACGGCAAGCTTGGATGTGGAGAACGAGACCGTGGTACAGCAGGCGCTCTCTCGTCTGCTCGCGGGTAAGACGGTTATCGTGATTGCGCATCGCATGCGTACGGTGGAAAATGCCGACAAAATCGTTGTGCTCAAGGATGGTGTGGTTGCCGAACAGGGTGCTCCGGCGCAGCTCAAGGCGGCAGGCGGAGAATTCGCCCGTATGGTCGCACTGCAAAAGGAAGCGGCGGACTGGCAGCTGTAGGGAATGTGACAAAGGGACTGTCCCTTTGTCATATTGGGTTCACCCCATAGTTTCCAAAAGGTTAACTTTGGTTGACCATAATAGTTCGACTAAACTAGTCTCAAAAGCGTGCTCGAGCAAACTAATGAACTCGGGTGCTAAGGCACCATGCCGCGCTTGTGCGGCAAAAGGGAGAAGCAACATGAAGAAGTCGACTTTTAACACCCTGCTTGTCGGTGGCGGTTTTCTGCTTGGCACGGCCGGCATCAAGCTGCTTACCAGCGCTCCGGTAAAGAATGCCTGCGTGCAGGGCATCGCGTGCGGTATGCGCGTCAAGAACTGCTACCAGGACATGGTCGAGCAGGCCAAGGCCAATGTCGATGACATGGTTGCCGAGGCTGCCTACATCACCCAGAGCGAGGCCGCTGCTGACGAGGCAGCCGAGTAACGCTCCCAGGCACAAACTATGAGATTCTCGATTATTAGCGAGATCCCCGGCAGGGCCCGTCTTCAATTGGCGGGTCCTGTGCCAGAGAGCGATCTTGACGCACTTCTTAAGCTCAGCGGCGATATCGACGGCGTGCACAAGGTGCGCGTTTATGGCCGTATTGGCCAGATGGCGCTGGAGTACGACGAGCCGCGCCGCGCAAGCGTGCTCGATGCCCTAGGCGTGCTCGATGCTCAAGCTATCGCCGATGCCAAGTCGGGCTACGTGATGCAGCTCGAGCCGCGCAAGCACAAACTCGTTATGGACCTGGCGACACTTATCGGCGCCCACTACGCGCGCCGCTGGTTCCTGCCTACGCCTCTGCGTGCGGTGTTTGTCGTGGCCGGTTACATGGCATTTTTGCGCGCTGCCCTTCATGAGCTGGCGCAGCCACGCCTGACCGTTCCCGTGCTCGACGCTTCGGCCATTGGCATTTCGTTCGTTAAACGTGATGTCGACACCGCGGGTCAGACGATGTTCCTGCTCAACGTGGGCGAGCTGCTCGAGGACTACACCCGTGCCATGAGCGAAAACGAGCTCATCAACTCGCTGCTCGACGTGCCCGACAAGGCGCAAAAAGTCGTCGGCGACACCGAGGTAAGCGTTGCTGCGACCGAGCTCGAGCCCGGCGATCTGGTAGCCGTGCGCACCGGCATGTCCATCTGCATTGACGGTGTGGTCGAACAGGGGAGCGCCATGGTCAACCAGGCGACCCTGACCGGCGAGCCGTTGGCCGTCGAGCGCAGCGTGGGCGACGACGTGTTCGCCGGCACCGTCGTGGAGGACGGCAGCATTTTGGTGCGCGTACGCGCCAATACGGCGCAAACCAAACTGCGCTCAATCGTCTCGCTCGTGCAGACGGCCGACTCGCTCAAGTCCGAGGGCCAGTCGCATATGGAGGACCTTGCCAACAAGATCGTCCCGTGGAACTTCCTGCTCGCGGGCCTTGTTGCGCTTACCACCCGCAGCCTCATCAAGACCTCAGCGGCACTGATGGTCGACTACTCGTGCGCACTCAAGCTCACGGGCTCCGTCGCCGTCATGACTGCTATGAGCGATGCTGCCAAGATGGGCGTGATGGTCAAGGGCGCCAAGTACTTTGAGTCGTTTGCCAAGGCCGACACCATTGTGTTTGATAAGACCGGCACGCTCACCGAGGCGCAGCCGCGTCTTGCCTGCGTGCTCACCACCGATGGCTGGAGCGAGGACGAGATCCTGCGTCTTTCCGCTTGCTTGGAGGAGCATTTTCCGCATCCGGTGGCGCGCGCCGTGGTCAATGCGGCACGCGAGCGCGGGCTTGAGCACCGCGAGCGTCACGCTGCGGTCGAGTATATTGTGGCGCACGGCATCGCTTCGTCCATTGAAGGGCGTCGCGCCATCATCGGTTCCGCGCACTTTGTATTTGAGGACGAGGGTGCGCAGCTCGAGTCCGACATCAAGGAGCAAATCGAGCTCCAGATGCAGGGCCTGTCGCCGCTGTATCTGGCGGTCGATGGCACCGTTGTGGGCGTGCTCGGTATCGAGGACCCGCTCAAGCCCGGGGTCCGCGAGGCCATCGCCGACCTGCACGCGTTGGGCGTCAAACATGTCGTTATGCTCACGGGCGACTCCGAGCGCACGGCCGAGCGCATCGCGCGCGAGGCAGGTGTCGACGAGTTTAAGGCCGAGCTACTGCCCGAGGACAAGTACGCGTATGTTGAGCGCATTAAGGGCGAGGGGCGCCACGTTGCCATGGTGGGCGACGGCGTCAACGACTCACCGGCGCTGGGTCTGGCCGATGTGGGTCTGGCCATGGGCGGTGGAAGCGACATCGCCAAGGAGGTCGCCGACATCATCCTGACCGATACGGATCTTGCCGCGATCGTGCGCCTGCGCCGCATGAGTCAGGGGCTTATCGACCGTCTGACGAGTTCGTATTCCAAGGTGATGCTCACCAACTCGGCGCTGTTGGCATTGGGCATTACCGGCATGATCACTCCGCAGACGTCGTCACTGCTGCACAACGGCTCGACGATCGCCTACAGCCTGGGCAACGCGAAGGCTTACCTGCGCTAGCGTTTTTACTTAAGTTTTTGGCCTGCATTTGGGCGGTGTTGCAGCCGCCAGAATGCAGGCCTTTTGCGTTTGACCATGTGCTAGCAGAAATATATAGTTGTGCTAGCTTAGATAGCAAAAGTCGAAGGTGAGGTTGAGATGGGTACTGTTAGCGGCATGGCGCAGGTGAACGTTCGCGTGGATCGCCAGGTCAAGAACCGTGCCGAGGAGGCGCTGCGGCTTTCGGGCGGGTCGCTGCCCGAGCTCATCAAAAAGGTGGTGGCCAAGGTCGCGCAGGGTGGCGGGCAGTGCGAGGAAGTGCTGTCTGCCGTTGATGGCCGGCAACAGACCGTCGCGCACGATACTCCGTTCGCCGCATCGTGGGCAGCGGCAGATCGGCTTTATGCAGATTTGGGCATCGCTACGTCGCCCGTATCCGACGATCGCGGTTGGGACACAATCTATTCCGAAGCCATGGACGAGCGCTATCGCCAAAAGGGGATGATCCAGTGAGTGGGGCTCCCCTCAAAATAATGGTGGACGCCAACGTATGGGTTGATTCGTTTTGCGTCGACCATGCCGAGTCGCTTGCCGCGCGTGCGTTTATTGGGCAGGCAGCAGAGACGGGGGCATTGCTGTTCTTCCCGGTGCATATTGCCAAGGACGTGCTGTACGTTGTCCAACACGAGCTGAGGCGTAGCGTTCTTGCCAGCGGGGGAGCGCTCGACGAGGCATCTGCCCGCGCGATTGGCGATGCGGCGCTGGCGTTTGTTCGGAACATGACCGAAAACGCCACAGCCGTGGGCGCAGATGCGTCGGACCTTTGGTTGGCCGACAAATACTTAGCGCTCCATCGCGATTACGAGGACAACTTGGTGCTCGCCGCGTGTAAGCGCGCACAGGTCGATTACTTGGTGACCAACGATCGCAAGCTGCTCGAACATGCCGATCTTGCAGCAAAGAAACCTCGTCAAATGATGCCGATTCTTGCTTTGGCCGAACGTGGCGGCGCGGCTATCGGTTAACGCGAACTGTTTGCGGGCCTCTTGGACGACGATGCGCCAAGGGGCCCGCGTCTGCTATTTACAAAAGCTCGGCCTTAATGGCGGGACTTTCCGCGAGCTGCTCGGCTGCCTTTTCGTCGGAGCTGTCGAGCGCTGCCAGGCTGCGGTAGACCCACTCGTTGACCTGGGTGTTCTTGACGCCTGCGGTCTGCATAAGGGCGCCTACCTCGCGGATTGCTGCGAGCAGATCGGCTTTGGGACCCGCGAGCTCGACCTCGATGTCGTGGTAGGCGGCCACGCCGCGGTTCTCACTCACGTGGTCGATAAAGCCCTCGACGGTCTCAAGCTGCTGGGCGAGAGCTGCATCATCGTCAGCGTCCAGCGCGACGAGTGCGTTCGATACCGTGAGGGCGGGATGTCCACAGGGGACAAAGCCTTCGATGACATCCATGGCTTCGGTAATGGTTGAGCCCAGGCCTGCGAGGGCATTGACGAGTTGCTGCTTGGTATCCATAACGGTCCTTTCGGCGGGTCAATTTTGCTTGGCGAAAATATACGTGACGCGTTCGGTAGCAAAAGTGCGAAGTATGGTGCACATTAGGGTCTTCACAGCTCGTGCATAGAACAGCTGTCCGCTTTCAGAACGTGGTAAGATAACACTCCACAAGCGGGGCTCGCCCTGCATGTTCCTTGAAAAGTCGACGGGTGTTGGGTGCTCGTGCCCAATGCCATCCAGACTTTCCCGACATTCGGGGGCGACTGGTTTCGACACGATAGCTCTGAGAGAGGAAGCAAGCCGAGGTCTCCTCGCCTCGTTAAACAGGGGTACCGTCAAATTGAATTGACAACAACTCTTCTTTTGAGCCTATGGCTCTTGCTGCTTAGTTTATAGCGGCGCGTCAACCCGGTGATTTCCCCGACACCGGCGCGACGTCATGTTAGGGGAATGCTCCTGCGCACGTAATCGGTATGGCGCAGGCTAAGACCGAACCGGTTAGGACGCCGCGAGCGTGTCGCTGCGCGCAAAGCGTCCGAGACTAAACCAGCGACTGAGCTTGGAGATGCCAATTAGGGGGCTTTCGTGGACCGGAGTTCGATTCTCCGCGCCTCCACCAACTGTTCAGTAGGCGAACACATACGCGTGTTCGTCGTCAGGCGGGCGT
>CABUZI010000064.1 GCA_902496005.1 uncultured Collinsella sp. | reverse complement strand
CCTCGTGTACTATCGTGAGGAGCGGATCAAGAAGTCCCTCGGGTGGCTGAGCCCGATGGAGTACCGCAGGAAGCTTGGATACGCCTAGGCGCGGTCCAAGAAATCGTCCGCACCCCCAATACGGGCTCCAGAGGCCAAAAGAGTCCCTATTCCACCGCAACTTCATGGGGATGTGTGACAATGCCCGTCGGAAAACATCTGCTGTCTTTGGGGGTCTATCTATGCTGTACGAGTTTTGTGCCGAGAACTTTGAGCGGGTGCCGGCGGCTATCGATGCCGGTGCTAAGCGCATCGAGTTGTGCGACAACCTTGCCGTCGGTGGTACCACGCCCTCGGCTGGCGTTATCAGCGCTACGGTCGGCTATGCTCACGAGCATGACTCGCGAGTGATGTGCATGATTCGCCCGCGTGGCGGTGACTTTCATTACAACCAAGACGAGCTGCGCATGATGGAGATGGACCTGGGGCTTGCCGTAAGCGCCGGCGTTGACGGCTTGGTCTTTGGCTGCTGCAAGCCCTGCGCTGGCGGATGGGCGCTCGACGAGCTTACGCTTGGCGCCCTCGTGATGGCCGCGGGCTGCGCGACCGAGGAATGCAAGCGTGAGCCCATCGACATCACCTTCCACATGGCGTTTGACCAGCTCTCGCCCGAGGCTCAACTCGATGCCGTCGACACACTCGCCGATTGCGGCGTTACGCGCATCCTGATGCACGGCGGTGCCGCCGGCACGCCGATCGAGGACAACCTGGAGCACCTGTCGCGTCTTATCGAGTGTGCGGGAGACCGCCTGACCATCCTTCCCGGCGGCGGCATTTCCACGGCCAACCGCGATACCGTGGCGGCGGCACTGGGCGTCTCCGAGCTCCATGGAACAAGGATCGTACCGCTGGAGGTGTAGCCCGTGGCGCTTGTATTCGATGTTCAGCAGGCGAGCGGCAAGCCCGACGACAACCGTCGCCCCGGTACCGCGTGTCCCTTTTGCAACACGGAGGGGCTCACCAACATCATCCAGCGCGACGGTGACTGCATCTGGCTCGAGAATAAGTTCAAAACCCTGCGCGCCACCCATCAAACCGTGCTGATCGAGTCGGCCGATCACGATGCCGACCTGGTGACCTATGAGCCGGATGAACTCCACCATGTGATGCGGTTTGCCCTGGGTTGCTGGCAGCAGATGATCGATTCACAGCAGTATCGAAGCGTGCTCATGTACAAGAACAAGGGTCCGCTCTCGGGCGGTAGTCTCGTTCATCCGCACATGCAGATTGTGGGTTTGGAGCAGGAAGACGGCTACACTTCGCTGACTTCTGCCAATTTCGAAGGCATCAATGTCTGGCAACAGGGGAGGATCTCGGTCAACATCTCAACCGAACCCATCATGGGGTTCTTTGAGGTCAACGTTTCAGCCCCGCAGGGAATCGCCGCCAGCGATGACGCACGAGACCAAGCCGAGGCGGATCTCTTCGCCGATGCGATTCAGGTAGCTCTGCGCTATATCCTAAACGAGCACCACGGTGGTCGCGCAGAGTCGTACAACTTGTTCTTCTATCACCTGGGCGGTCGGACCATTGCCAAGGCGCTGCCGCGTTGGGTGGTTTCGCCCTATTTTGTCGGCTATCGTTTGGCCCAGGTCAATGCCGAGACGACGCTCGATATCGATGCTGAGCGTCTGCGTGCGCATCTGGAAACGCTCGTATAGCAAGACTGACACCCGCGTAATGCGGACAGCCTAGTGTGCCATGGCGTCGCGGCCGGCCTCGACTCGCTTGCGCTGGGCGGCGCGCTCCTCGCCGGTCAGACGCTCAAAGAGATGCCCGATAAGCGAAGCGAGTACCTGCTGAAACAGCGTTCCGCACATGACGGGAAACACGACTTCGCCCGGAAAGTACTGCGTGGCGATGACGGCGCCCGAAGAGATGTTACGCATGCCGCAGGTAAAGCACATGGTAGTCGTTTCGTTATATGGCAGATGGAGCGCGTGGGCGACCAGAAAACCGACGACAAAGCCGCTGATGGCGAAGGTCAAAATAAAGAGGGCGACTTCCAGGCGCACCGCGTTCATGTGCAGCACGTACTCGCTCATGGCGGTGGAGTTGGAGGCGATAACGCCCATCATCATGAATTTGCAGGCGGGCGAGAGCGCGGGGGAGAGCTTCTCGTGTCCCCATCCACGCGTGAGCTCGTTGATCACGATGCCGAGCACGGCGGGGATGGCGATCATAAAGGCCATGTCTTGCATCATGCTCGGCACATCGATCGAGACGGTGGCACCCAGCAAGAGCTTAAGCGTGAGCGGAATCGTCACAGGGGAGATAACCGAGGACGTCAGGATGATGGTGAGCGCGAGCGGGCCGTTGCCGCCGAACATGCTGATCCACATAAAAGCGGTGACGGCCACGGGCACGCTGTACTCGAGCACGATGCCGCAGACAAGGTTGGGGTTGGAGCCAAAGAAGAGTGACCCCATGGCATACGCCGCGATGGGAATAAGCACTGCCGAGACCAGCAACGCCAGAATCAGGTGCAGCGGACGGTGGAACACCTCGGCTACCTGGTGAAAGGTGTTGCTGAGCGCGCCCTGAAACGTCATAAAGGCGAAGAGGGCGGGAACAATGGGCTTGAGTACGCCGATCTGCTGGGGAAAGAGCACGCCGAGCGCCACGCAAATCGGAACGATGATCTGCATATGCCCCGCGAGGAACTTTCCCAGTCCAGCCCATTGCTTCATATGCCCCGTGACTCCCTTTATCCGCGAACTTGTTTGTATGGATATGCTAGACGCTCGTATGTGTCCGTGCGGCTGAAACGCTCGATTATTTCGAGGGCATTACCGCCATCGTTTGCCGAAACCGCGGCGCACCGCGGCGTTTTGCGTCCGCGCTGCACGGTATAATAAATCCGTTCAACAGATCTGCCTGCCGAAGCGGGCATACACAGAGGACTCATCGCTATGAACCGTGAGAGGTATCGCGGCGACCTGCCCCTATCAGGGGTGGGTGCCTATGTCATCGCTTAAGACGACGCATCGCTGGGCGGTCGCTCAGCAAAACCCCGAGCTCGAAAAGGAGCTTTCGGCTGGTCTGGGCATTTCCGGGCTGGTGGCGCGCATTATGGTCGCGCACGGCATTGGCTCCATCAAAGAGGGCCAATTGTTTTTGACGCCTTCGCTCGATCGCGACTGGGCCGACCCACTCATTATCCCGGGCATGTCGGTCGTTGCCGACCGCGTCGAGCGTGCTATTCGCAACCACGAGCACATTGCAGTCTTTGGCGATTTTGACGTTGACGGTATTACGTCGACCTGTCTGTTGACCGAGGCGCTGCGCACGTTTGGCGCCGATGTCACGCCGTTTATTCCGCATCGCTTTGATGAGGGCTACGGTCTTTCGCGCGCGGCACTCGACCGCGTTAACGAGCTCGCTCGCCCCCAGCTGATCGTGACCGTCGATAACGGCATTGCCGCCAAGGAAGAGGTTTCCTACCTGGAGAGCCTGGGGATCGATTTGGTGGTCACAGACCATCACGAGCCCTCCGACCAGGTGCCGCAGGGTGTGCCCCTGACCGACCCCAAGCTCGAGGACGAGGGTCCTTCGCGCGAGCTTGCCGGTGCTGGTGTGGCGCTCAAGCTGGTGCAAGTCCTGGGTGAGCGCCTGGGCAAGCCGTCGTATTGGCGTTCGCTAATCGAGGTCGCGGCGCTGGGCACCGTGTCCGACATGATGCCGCTCACGCCCGAGAACCGCGCGCTGGTTGCCGAGGGCATCCAACAGATGCGCGTAACCGCTCGCCCCGGCTATATCGCGCTTGCCGCGCTTGCCAAGGCGGACCTTTCGAACATTACGGCGGATGGCCTGTCATTCTCGCTCATTCCCCGCTTAAACGCTGCCGGCCGCATGGCCGATCCCAAGCTGGCGCTCGACCTGCTGCTTGCCCGCAATCCCATCGAAGCAAGCGCGCTGGCGGCTGAGCTCGAGGAAATCAACCGCCAGCGCCGTGAGATCGAGGCGGAGCTCACGCGCGATGCCATGGCAAAGGTCGAGGAGACCTATGACGGCGGACGCGCGATCGTTGTGGGCGGCGAAGGCTGGCACGAGGGTGTCAAGGGCATCGTGGCAAGCCGTCTGACCAACCGCTATCACGTGCCGGCGCTGCTGTTCTCGATCGAGGACGGTATCGCGCGCGGCTCTGGTCGCTCGGTGGGCAAAGTTAACCTGTTTGACGCCGTCGAGCGCTGTTCCGACCTGCTGATTCGTCGCGGCGGACATGCCGGTGCGGTGGGTGTGACCATCGAGGCATCCAAGCTCGATGAATTCCGTCGTCGCCTTTCCGCCGTGCTATCGGAGATTCCCGCCGAGGACTTTGAAGACATCGACGAGGTTGCCGCCACGGTCGACCTTTCCGAGCTGAATATCGAGACTATAGAGCAGATTTCCCGTCTTGAGCCGTTTGGCCAGGGCAACAAGGTGCCGCTGCTGGCCGCCTAGGGCGTGACGATGTGCGATCGCGCCGTGGTGGGCAAAACCGGCGAGCACATGCGCTTTGTGGCGACCGATGGCGCCGCGAGCGTGCCGGCCATCATGTTCCGCGTGCCGCAGATCGATAGGCTCATCAATTGCGACAGCGCCGTCGACTTGGTGTTCGAGGCCGTTGCCGAGCATTGGCAGGGGCGTGTGAAGCCCAAGCTCATGATCAAGGATGTTCTGGTCCGCGATACCACGCTGCCCAGCGTCGACGATCCGGCATGCGAGCTTCGTCGTGGCGTGCAGTCGGCGGATTCCGGCCTGCGCCTGGAGTCGCGTAAGCGCTAGACACTCGCCCGGCTTTCTTATACCGAGCTGACGCGCTCGCTTATCCATAGCTTTATAGGCTCGAACCAGCCGCACCGCGCGCAGGTCGAGGCGCTCGATGCCCTGGCCGATCACCAAAGTGTTCTGGCCGTTATGGGAACGGGGCGCGGCAAGTCGCTCATCTTCCATGTGCATGCCGCGCGCGAGGCGGTTCTTCGCGGGCGTGCGAGCATCTTTGTCTATCCGCTGCGCGCGCTCGTTGCCGACCAGGCCTATCACCTCTCGTCGACGATGGCAGCGCTTGGTATTGGCGTTGGCGTGCTGACCGGCGAGACCGTGGAGGCCGCACGCGATGACGTGTTCGCCGGCCTGGCTTCGGGCCGCACCGGTATCGTGCTCACGACGCCCGAGTTCCTGTCCATTCACCGCGACCGCTTTGCGCGTTCGGGGCGCATCGGCTTTGTCGTTATCGATGAGGCGCACCACGCTGGCCTTGCCAAGGGCGGCGACCGCAGCGCCTATCTCGACATGCCCGATATCCTCAAAGCCCTGGGCGACCCGGTCGTTATGGCCGCGACGGCCACCGCGACGGCTCCGGTCGTGGCCGAGCTTGCCCGCATGCTTCCGATCACTCACACGGTGGTCGACGAGACGGTGCGCGAGAACCTGCAGCTCGAGGACGACCGAGATCTTGCGAGCCGCGAGAACCGTTTGGTGTCGATCGTGGCGACGGGGGAGAAGACCGTCATTTACGTCAATTCGCGCGACCAGTCCGTGGCGCTCGCCAAGACACTACGCAAACGCGTTCCCGACTGTGCGACCCGTATCGCGTTCTATAACGCTGGCCTTACGCGCACCGACCGCCATCGCGTAGAGGAGGCGTTTCGAGACGGCAGCCTCAGCTGCATCGTCTCGACATCCGCCTTTGGCGAGGGCGTCAACCTTCCCGATATTCGCCATGTCGTGCTCTATCACATGCCGTTTGGCGCCATCGAGTTCAACCAGATGAGCGGACGTGCCGGCCGCGATGGCCAGCCCGCCGTGATCCATCTGCTCTATTCGTCGCGCGACGCCCGCATTAACGAGCGCCTGCTCGACTGCTATGCGCCCGAGCGCGACGAGCTCGTCACGCTCTATCGCGCGCTGCAGACCATGTGGCGCTCCAACCGCGGCAAAACCGGGGACGATTCCTTTAGCGCGAGCGATATCGACATCGCGCAGATGTGCCTTGCCATCGATGCTCGCACGCCGGTCGACGAGCGTTCGGTGGAAAGCGGCCTGGGAATCTTCGAAGAGCTTGGTTTCTGTCGAGTTTCGGGGTTTGACGACACCCGTCGCATTGCGATGGCCGAAAACCCCGGCCGCGTGCAATTGAGCAGGTCAATTCGCTATTTGGAGGGTTTGCGCTCGCGCATGGAGTTCTCGGCTTTCCGGAGTTGGGCGCTCGATTCGTGCGCTTCTGATATGCTAGCCAAAGTTAACCGCCCGATCGTACCGCGGGCCTAGGGGAAGGGGACCTCGATGGATGCCGCAGCCCGTACCGCCCATGATTCCACCCTCCAGCCGTTTTCGGAGATGGAGCACTATAAGCATGCCGATGAGCTGCCGCCCGAGATTATGGCGGACAGCTACGACAAGCTGGAGCGCCTGTGCCTCAAATATATGAATGAGGACGACTTTTCTAAGGTTGAGCAGGCCTACTGCTTTGCCGCCGAGAAGCACTGCAACCAAAAGCGCCGCTCGGGCGAGATGTACATTAACCATCCTGTCGAGGTGGCTATCATTCTGGCCGATCTCAAGATGGATTGTGACGTGGTGTGCGCCGCGCTGCTGCACGATACCGTCGAGGACACCGAGACCTCGCTCGCCGATGTTTCCGGCCTGTTTGGCGATACGGTGGCCGAGCTCGTCGATGGCGTGACCAAGCTCACCAACATCGAAGTCGACAGCATGGACGAGAAGCAGGCGCTCACGCTGCGCAAGATGTTCCTCGCCATGTCCAAGGACATTCGCGTCATCATCGTTAAACTTGCCGACCGTCTGCACAACATGCGTACGCTGGCAGCCCTGCGCGAGGATCGTCGCCTGTTTAAGGCCCGCGAGACCATGGACGTGTACGCGCCCTTGGCCGACCGCCTGGGCATGAGCTCTATTAAGTGGGAGCTCGAGGACCTGTCCTTCTTCTACCTGGAGCCCGATGCCTACCAGCGCATCGCGCGCATGGTGGCTGAGTCGCGCGAGGTCCGCGAGCGCTACCTTGCCGAGACCATCAAGACGCTTACCGATGAGCTCAACCGCATTGGTCTGGAGGACTTCCAGATCAACGGCCGCTCCAAGCACTATTGGTCCATCTACCAAAAGATGAAGCGCAAGGGCAAGGAGTTCTCCGAGATCTACGACCTGGTGGCGCTGCGCGTCATCACTCATTCGGTGCGTGATTGCTATTCCACGCTCGGTGCGGTGCATACGCTGTGGCACCCCATGCCTGGTCGCTTTAAAGACTATATCGCCATGCCCAAGGTCAATAACTACCAGTCGCTCCACACGACGGTCATCGGCCCTACGGCTCGTCCGCTCGAGATTCAGATTCGAACCTACGAGATGCATGAGCAGGCCGAGTACGGCATTGCCGCCCACTGGCTTTATAAGAAATCGGGCGGATCGTCTGCTTCCAAGACCAATGACGCTCAACGTTTGGACGACCAGATCAACTGGCTCAAGCATTCGCTCGATTGGGCGGCTTCCGACGAGATCACCGATGCCAAGGAATACCTGCACTCGCTGAAGGTCGATCTGTTCGATCAGGAGATCTTTGTCTTCACGCCCAAAGGCGAGGTCATGGCGCTTCGTGCTGGCTCCACGCCGCTCGACTTTGCCTATGCCGTTCACACCGAGGTGGGAAACCATTGCGTCGGCGCCAAAATCAACGGTGCGGTGGCTCCGCTCACGCACGAGATTAAGACGGGTGACCGTGTCGAGATCCTGACTAACAAGAGTTCCAAGCCGTCGCGTGATTGGCTCAAGATCGTTAAGACACCTTCCGCCAAGTCAAAGATCCGCCGCTATTTTGCCGCTGCGACCAAGGACGACGACGCTGCTGCCGGCCGCGATATGCTGGCCAAGGACCTGCGTAAGCGTGGCTATGGCATTTCTACGCCGCGTTCGACGCGTGCGCTCAACGCCGTGGCGGAGCAGTTTAACTTCAAGCAGCTCGAGGACCTGTTTGCCGCCGTCGGCGCCGGCAAGGTTGCCCCGCGCGCTGTGGGCAATAAGGTTGAGCAAATCTTGGACCCCAAGCCTGAGGAACAGCTCACCAAGGCCGAGGCTATCGCCGAGGTCGTGAAGCAGCCTGCCCGCGGCTCCAACCGCAAGCCGCAAAAACGCGGCAAGAGCGCCGGCAACGGCATTATCGTTAAGGGCGAGAGCAACAGCGGCCTGCTGGTCCGTCTGGCTCATTGCTGCAACCCCGTGACGGGCGACGACATCGTCGGCTTCATCACGCGCGGTCGTGGCGTTTCGGTGCATCGCGCCAACTGCCCTAACGTCAAGGGTCTTATGGAACATCCCGAGCGCATGATCGATGTGGAGTGGGACGGCGCTGCCGACACCCTCTTCCAGGTCGAGATCGTGGTCGAGTGCCTGGACCGCATGGGCCTGCTCAAGGATGTCACCATTGCCATTGGCGATGCGGGCGGCAATATCCTTTCTGCCGCCACGTCGACCAACCGCGAGGGTATTGCGACCCTGCGCTTTATGGTCGAGATCTCGGATGCGAGTGGTCTGGATCCGCTGCTTGCTTCCATCAGCAGTGTCGATTCGGTCTACGACGCTCGCCGTCTTATGCCCGGCGAAGGCGGAGCTCAGCTCAAGCGCCGTGTGTAGGTGCGAGAGCCTCTCAGCATCATAGATATTGGTTACGTTCGAGGCATCGTTTGGTGCCTCGAACGTATTTTAGAAGGAGGGTATGCGCATGGGCGATATGACTTTGGACCTGACACCCCGAGGCACGGCTTCGATTGAGGCACTCGTCAACGGCCCGATTCAGACCAACAGCTACGCCGTGATTTCGAATGACGAGTGCTTAATCGTCGATCCGGCGTGGGAGGGCGAGCGTCTTGTGGAGCATATCCGCACCGCGCATCCCGAGGTGCGCGTACTCGGCTCTGTCTGCACGCACGGTCATGCCGACCATGTTGGCGGGGTTGCCGGGGTTCGAGCTGTCGTTGGCGACAGCGCACTATATGAGTTGTGCGCTAAGGACGTGACGGTACCTCGCGCAAATATTGAGGAGCAGCGCGCCATGTGGGGTATCGAGACGCCCGATCCGGGTGAGCCGACGCGCTTGCTTGCCGAGGGCGATACAATCGAGGTGGGCGACGTCTGCCTGCAGGTGATCGAGGCGCCGGGGCATACGCCGGGCGGCATCGTCCTGTTCGCCGCGACCGAGCAGGGGAACATCGCCTTTGTGGGCGACACGCTTTTCCCGGGTAGCCACGG
>CABUZI010000063.1 GCA_902496005.1 uncultured Collinsella sp. | reverse complement strand
GGTCGATCGCGAGTTCCGCACGAGCCGGAGAGCACTTAATGTGCTCTCCGTGCGAGCAGGACTGTCCGAGCAGGCGACCAAAGCCCCCGGCGCGCCCGGTCAACCTCGCAGTTAGGCATTCAGCTTGACGATCGGAGCAAAGCCCTTCATCAGCTTTTTGATCTGGCCGGTCTTTTCGAATTGAACCTCGATCATGTCTCCGGCGACCGAGATCACGGTACCCGTGCCAAAGGTCTTGTGGCTTACAGTATCGCCCGCGGCAAAGTCCTGCGACGCGCTGGCACGATCGACCTTGCGCTCCACCGTCGGCGACACCTTGGACGACGGCTTTTTGGCTCGCGGCGCGCCCGAGCCAAAGGTCGAGGCAACACGGCCGGCGTCGGGCGAGACCCCACGATGGCGCTCGGTTCCGTAGCTACTGCCGCCAAAGAAGTCGTCGAAGCTCGATCCGCCGCGCGAACCGGAACCGCCGGTCGAGCGCGTATGCGAGCCAAACACCTTGCCGCCGTACATATCCGAGCCCATGCCCGAGCCAAAGGTACCGTGGCGGTCGCCGCGCTTCTCCCAGCCCGTGCCCTCAAAACCGGCAGAGCCGATACCGCTAAACTCGATATCCTCAAACGGAATCTCGTTGAGGAAGCGCGAGCGCGGGTTGGCAGAAGTCGAGCCGTAGGTGCGACGCGTGGCCGCATAGGTCAAGAACAGGCGCTTACGGGCACGCGTGATGGCGACGTAGGCCAAGCGACGCTCCTCCTCGAGCTTGCCCGGATCGTCACTACCGCCAAAGTCGTGCACGTGCGGGAAGATACCCTCCTCCATGCCGGCCACGAACACCGCCGGGAACTCCAGGCCCTTGGCGGAGTGGATGGTCATCATGGTAATGGCATGCGTCTCGCCGGCCAGGGAATCCAAGTCGGAGCGCAGGGCCAGCCACTCCATGAGCGCCGGCAGCGCCTTACAGGTGAGCGGACCGTAGGTGCGCTCGATCTCGTCGGCATGCACGGCACCCGCCGGCATCTCCGTCGGCGCGGCATACGCGTTGCCCGCGATGGCGGCGGCCAGGGCATCCTGCGGAGACAGCGCCGGAGCGGCCAAGCTATCGAGCGGATTGGAGCCCGCGGCGTCACGCGCGCCAACGAGCGCCTCAAACGAGGATACCGGGGCAGATGGCCCCGGTTCGGGCGCAGGCGCGCTCACCACGACGGGCTCGGGCTCGGCGCTGACAGGCACATCGGCAACACCGGCAGCGCGCAGCTCTTCCAAGCTCTCGAGCGTACCTTCGATATCCTCGTGCGTCTCCTCAAATTCGGCGGCGACGCCCAGGAATTCCTGGATGTTCTCGGCGCGGCTCTCGGATTCCATGGTGCCTTCGGCGCGAAAAGCCTGCAGCAGGCCCGTCTTATCGACGATCATCTCGACGACGTCCTTGAGCTCGCCGTCCATGCGACGGCCCTCGCACACCAGCGACACAAAGCTCGACAGGCCGTTTCGCACCTTGGCGCTAAACATGCCCGTCTCGGCTGTTGCGATCTCGCAGGCCTGGAAGAACGAGCAACGGTTGTCGCGCGCCAGCTGCTCGATCTTTTGGATCGAGGTGGAGCCGATGCCGCGACGCGGCGTGTTGATGACGCGCTTGACGCTCATCTCGTCGGCCGGGTTCACGATCATCTTAAGGTAGGCCATGACGTCGCGGATCTCGGCACGGTCGAAGAATCGCGTGCCGCCCACGATCTTGTAGGGCACGCCCGCGCGCAGAAACATATCTTCGAGAATACGCGACTGGGCGTTGGTGCGGTAGAACACAGCGATGTCATCGTAGCTCGTGCCCTTGGAGTGCAGCTTTTCGATCTCGCCGGCAATCCAGCGGCCCTCGTCGCGCTCATCGCTTGCCTGGAAGGCCTGGATCTTCTCGCCGTCGCCCTCGGCCGTAAACAGGCGCTTGTCCTTGCGCTGCGAGTTGTGGCGCACCACGGCATTGGCGGCGCTCAGGATGTGACCCGTAGAGCGGTAGTTCTGCTCCAGCTTGACGGTCTTGCAGTTTTTAAAGTCCTTCTCAAAGTCCAGGATGTTAGTGATGTCGGCGCCACGCCAGCTGTAAATGGACTGGTCATCGTCGCCCACGACCATGAGGTTTTGGTACTTGGCGGCCAATAGATTGGCGATCTCGTACTGGACGTGGTTGGTGTCCTGATACTCGTCGACGCTAATGTAGCGGAAGCGCTCTTGGTACTTGTCGAGCACCTCGGGGCGGGTGCGCAGCAGCTCGAGCGTGCGCACGAGCAGGTCGTCGAAGTCCATCGCGTTGGCGGCGCGCAGGCGGCGTTCCAGCTCCAGGTAGACCTGCGCGGCCTTTTTGTCGTTGAGGCTGTCGGCGGATTTGAGCATGTCCTCAGGGCCGATCATGGCGTTTTTGGCCGAACTGATCTTGCTGCGGATCATATTGATGGGGAATTGCTTTTGCTCGATACCGAGCGCCTGCATAATATCGCGTACCATGCGCTTGGAATCGTCGTCATCGTAGATGGTGAACTGACCGGTGTAGCCCAGCAGATCAGCGTCCTCGCGCAGCATACGCACGCACATGGCATGGAAGGTGCACACCCACATGCCACGGGTGCCGCTGGGAATGAGCGCCGCCAGACGCTCACGCATCTCGGCCGCGGCCTTGTTGGTAAACGTGATGGCAAGGATCTGCCAGGGCTTAACACCCAGGTCGCCGAGCATATGTGCGATGCGGAAGGTCAAGACGCGGGTCTTGCCCGAGCCGGCGCCGGCAAGGACCAGCAACGGACCCTCGGTGGTCAGGACCGCCTCGCGCTGGGCGGGATTAAGGCTGTCGAGGTCGACGAGCGGCTTGGCGGGTTTGGGTGCCGGCGCGGGAGCGTCGTAGATGTCGAGCGGGACGAGCTCGGGCTCCGGCGCAGCGGGGGCGGTGTATGCATCGAGCGGCACGGGTTCCGGCGTGGGCGGCACGGGTACCGCGGCGTTCTTTTCCCAGGGCAAGGGCTGGGTCATGGGCGACTCCTCATCTGACGGACGGCGCGCCTGCGGGCAACGCCATAGTTTGAGCCGTACCAGTATACCGAGCCGCGCGGACACCGACGCAAATCACACCACGACTCCGTGCGTCACCGTCAGGCTCGCCCCAGCGGATTTGGTGCAATGGGGTCAGGTTACTCTGCACCAATCTATTGACAATCACGAAACCGCCGATGTCATGGCAACAGCAGCGAGCGACGGTCAGGGCGAACAAATTGGCATGAAAAGGGGGCGGCATAGACCTTTTGGTCATGCCACCCCCATTGAATGACAAGTTGTCGCCCTGGCCGCCGCGCAGTGTCGACTAAGTTAGAGGCCGAGCATCGGCTCCAGAACGAAGAAGTATGCGAGCACTACGATGCCCAGGATGATGCGGTAGACACCGAAGCACTTGAAGTCGTGACGGCGGACGAAGCCCATGAGCCACTTGATGGCGATGAGCGAAACCACAAAGGCCACAACGCAGCCCACGCCCAGGATAGCGACCTCATTGGCACCGAACGTGCCGCCCTTGATGAAGTACTTGACCAGCTTGAGCGCACTCGCGCCAAACATGACCGGGATGGCCAGGAAGAACGTAAACTTGGACGCCACCGAACGCGTGCAGCCCAAAAGCAGGCCGCCGATGATGGTAGAACCGGAGCGAGACGTACCAGGCACCAGCGAAAGCACCTGGAAGCAGCCGATACCCAGCGCAGTCTTCCAGCTCAGGTCCTCGAGCGTGGCGATGGAGCCAAAGTCCAGATTCTCGTCATCGTCCTCATCCTCAGCGGTAGCCGCGGCGGGCGCCGCAAAGTGCGCACCGGCGGGACGTCCACCCGACACCACAGCACGCGAACCAAACGAACCGGCAACGGCCATTTCCTCGCGCTTGCTCGCGCGCCAGTTCTCGATCACGATAAACAGCACGCCGTACACAATGAGCGCCAGCGCCACGACGGGAGCATTGTAGAAATGCTCCTCCATCCAGTCGTTGAGCGGCAGGCCGATTGCCGCGGCGGGAATGCAGCCAAGCACAATCTTGCCCCACAGCACCCAGGTGTCGCGGCGGCCCTCCTTGCCCTTGCTGGGCGAGAACGGATTGAGCTCATGGAAGAACAGCACGCAGACGGCCAGAATGGCGCCGAGCTGAATCACGACCAGGAACATGTTCCAGAACGTCTCGCTCACGTTCATCTTGACGAACTCGTCCACCAAGATCATGTGACCGGTCGACGAAACAGGCAGCCATTCGGTGATGCCCTCGACCAGGCCCATGAAGGCAGATTTTAGAAGCTCGATGATATCCAAAGGGACCCCCTCGTTAGACACCCGCCGATATTGTTCTGCGGACGGTGCGGGCGATGTCCCATTATCAACCGTTCGGGCGCGTCTGCGCCTACCCTTACCAAAAAACTCGTCCGTTCACAGAATTGCGAGCGGTCAAACCGAAATCCTTGGGTATAACTGCAACAAGATAAAGTGTTCGGCGGCCAACGCGCCCGCGCCCGCCCGATGCACGAGCCCCGCGCCCGTGCGATAGACCAAGGAGGAAACCATGAACGAGGGCTACACCAAGGTATTTGTTTCACTCGATGGTACTGAGCAGCAGGATTTTGTGCTCGCACGCGCCATCAAGGTCGCCGCGAACAACGGCGCCAAGCTAATCATCGGCCACGTTATCGATTCCACGGCGCTCGAGAGCGCCGGTTCCTATCCGGTCGATCTGGTCAACGGCCTAGAGGAGGCATTTAAGAACTCCATTGCTAAGCAGCTCGAAGAGGCCAAGGCCAATCCTGACATCCCCGAGGTCGAGGTCATGATTCGTGCTGGCCGTATTCGCGAGACGCTCAAGGACGAGATGCTCGACGTAGTCAAGCCCGACCTGGTGCTCTGCGGCGCACGCGGCCTGTCCTCGATCAAGTATGCGCTGCTGGGTTCGATTTCGACGTTCCTGCTGCGCAACACCGACTGCGACATCTTGGTCGTGAAGTAGGTTCCTTCCCGCCGGCGCAGGGCCTGCGGGGTTATCACGCCGACGTCCTCGCCGCTTCGCGGCTGCGGGATGTCGGCTTAGATTACCCCTCCCGGCCTTGCGCCTTCGTCACCGTACTTCAACGAGTTGGCTGATAAAAGATGGCGTGCCGCCCCGTTTGGGGCGGCACGTTTTGTTTGGGCGGCCGTTTGCCGTGTGCGTTACTCAAAGTATTGGAACTTGTTCGTTGAAAAAGCGAATGTTACGACAAAGCCTTCGCTGGGCTCGGATGCCGCGGTGACGTCGATGCCCATCTTGGAGCACAGGCGCGCCACCAGGTAGAGGCCAATACCCGTTGCACGCTTGGTGGTGCGGCCGTTGTCGCCGGTAAAGCCCTTCTCGAACACGCGCGGCAGGTCTGCCGCACACACGCCACAGCCGTTGTCCGCAACGGTGAGCTCGATGCGCTCGCTTGCCAGACCCTCGTCCAGCAACGCACCCGAAAACACGATCTTTGCGCCGTCCTCACGCGCATATTTAATGCTGTTCTGAATGAGCTGGCCCAGAATAAACTCGAGCCACTTCTCGTCGGTAAAGACCTCAAAGTCGAGGTTCTCGCACACCGGCGCCACGTGTGCCGCGATGAACTCACGCGCATTGGCCTTGATTGCGCCCGTCACCAGAGCCTTGAGGTTCCAACGTCGAATCAGGTAATCGCGCTCCACAACCTCCGAGCGCGCATAGTAGAGCGCCTGGTCGATATAGCGCTCCACGCGGGCAAGTTCGCGTGCCAGGTCATCCACGCGCGACAGGTCGTCTTCGCTGCTGTCCAGGTTTTCCAAAATCAGGTGAGCCGCCGCCAGGGGCAGCTTGGCCTCGTGGACCCAGCTCTCGATATAGTCGCGGTAGTCATCGGTCTGGCGCCGGCCTTCCGCCACCTCATCGCATGCCGCCTTGCCCACCCGGCGCAAGACCTCGTACTCGAGCTCGCCCTCGGCATAAGTCGGACATTGCACCATCTCCTGCACCCATGCGGGACTCTCGAGCTCCTCTGCCGCACGCTCCAGCTGGCGCAGAAAACGACGACGGCGCGCGTACTCGATCACGATGCCGAGCATACCAAAGATATAGGACACGCCGACCGCCACGACCACGATAGAAACGGGTGCGCCGGCGACCGTCAGCACAAAGCAGCTCAGCAGCACGCCGCACGTCCACACGGCGACGGGAAGCAGCGCATCTTTGAAGAATTTGGCAAACGACATAGCCGGCCCCTAGACCGAATAGCCCTGGCCGCGGTGCGTCGTCAAATACCCCTTGATGCCGATTTTTTCGAGCGTGGTGCGCAGGCGGTTGATGTTGACGGTAAGCGTGTTGTCGTCCACAAAGGCGTCGGAGTCCCACAGGTCCTGCATGATGGCCGAGCGCGAAACGATCTTGCCCGCGCGGCTCAGAAGCAGCGAGAGAATACGCAGTTCGTTTTTGGTGAGCTCGGTGCTGGTGCCCGTTTGCGTGTTGGTGACCATGGAGCGTGCGAGGTCGAGCTCCAGTCCCTTGTGGACGAGCGTGCTGCGCTCGCCCGCCGCCGCGGTGCGACGCAGCAAGGCATTGATGCGCGCCACGAGCACACGGGCGCTGTAGGGCTTGGGAACAAAGTCGTCCGCGCCGAGCGTCATGGCCATGACCTCGTCGATCTCGGTCGTGCGCGACGTGAGAACGATGATGGGAACCTCAGATTCGCGACGGACCTCATGGCAGATGTGCTGGCCGTCTTTGACAGGGAGCGTGAGGTCGAGCAGCACCAGGTCGGGCGCGGCGGCGAGAATATCGCGCGAGACATGCTCAAACGATTCGCAGGCCTCGACTTCAAACCCGGCGCGGGCAAGGATGTCGATAAGCTCACGACGAATGGGCTCGTCGTCCTCAACGACATAGATCAGCGCCATGTGTCCTCCCATTTCGCGTAACTTGCACTTTCCACACCATTATGCCCACGGCGTCGCGAGTACACGCCTCGCGCGGTGCCAGGTGACAGAACTGTTCGCGAGCGGGGCCGTTTTGTCCGCCTCGCACTCGCAGCGGTGGCGGGGACCAAAATGATTCTTTAATCCCCGTCCCAGAAAAATCATTTAGCGGCGGGCACGGAGCTTTTCGTAGCCGTCGGCAAAGAAGGCGACCGTGGCAGCGTCGGCCTCGGCGGCGTCGGCCTCGGCAGCGTCCGTCTCGGTTGCGGGGACCACGCCGTGCTCGTCGCTCACCAGGAACAGCGCGCCCTTAAGCTGCGCGGGAATGTCCACGCGCGTGACCGGGATGCCCTTGGTCTGGGCCAGCTGCTCGATGAGCGTCGCCGTGCCGCACAGGAACTCGTCCGCCGGCGCCACAAAGGCAAGCTCGCCATTGTTGACGGCGGCGAGCAGCTCGGGCGCCACGCCGGTTTCGTCGGCCTCGGAGCGAGCCTCAGCGGAACGGGCACGCAGCGCCTTGGCCGACGTATCGGCGAGCGGCTCGTACTCCCCCACCGTCATGGCGGCATTGCCGTTGATGTCGATCACCAGCATGAGCACGCCGTCGCGTGCGGTGTAATCGCCCTCGGCAAGCGACCACTCAACGTGCTGCTTGGCCCAGCTGAGCATGTTATGGGTGAGTGGCTCGCCCTGCACCAGGCGCTCAGACAGCGCGCGGATGTGGCGGTTGAGCATGGGTACCTTTTTGTTGGACATGCGCCAACGGCAGACAAGCGCAGGCTTGTCGAGCGTAAACTTCTCGACCGCCTCCTGATTGGCGCAAAAGTCCTCATACGCACGCTGATCCTCGGCGTTGCCAAACAGCTCGGCATCATCAATCTGGGGCATGGTCATACCTTTCGTGTTAGTCATTCCGTCCTCTTATACCAAAAAGACGGCCCTCCAAACGGAGCAGCCGTCTTTTGCGGAGATTATTTTGTCCCAAGGCGGAACTTAGTGGCGGAAGTGGCGAGCGCCCGTAAACACCATAGCAATATTGTGCTCATTGCAGGCCTGGATGCTCTCGTCGTCGCGCTTGGAGCCGCCGGGCTGGATGATGCAGGTCACGCCGTGTGCGGCAAGCACGTCGACGTTGTCGCGGAACGGGAAGAACGCATCGCTTGCGCAGGCAAAGCCGCCCTTCTCCACGCCCTCGCGCTCGCAGAAGTCCTCGGCACGCTCGCAGGCAAGCAGTGCGGAGTCAACGCGGTTAGGCTGACCCGGGCCCATGCCAATGCCGGCCTTATCCTTGGAGACCAGGATGGCGTTGGACTTGACGCCCTTGCAGACCTTCCAGGCAAACTCGAGCTCAGCCATCTCGGCGTCGGTGGGCTTGCGGTCGGTGGGGAACGTAAAGGTCGCGGGATCCTCGGTCACATGGTCGACCTCCTGCACCAGCATGCCGCCGTCGATGGAACGAAGCTCCACCTGGGCGCCGTGGTCCACGCCGCCGGTCGCCAACACGCGCAGGTTGGGGCGCTTGGCCATGCGCTCGAGCGCCTCGGCAGTGTAGCTCGGGGCGATGATGACCTCGACGAACTGCTTGTTCTGATCGGCAAAGTGCTCGACTAGCTCATAGGGAACCTCGCGGTTGCAGGCGATGATGCCGCCAAAGGCGCTCTTGGGATCGCAGGCGAAAGCGCGGTCGTAGGCGGCAGTGATGTCCTCGGCAACGGCGGAACCGCAGGGGTTCTGGTGCTTGAGGATTACGCAGGCCGGTTCGTCGAACTCGCGGACCAGGTTCCAGGCGGCGTCGGCATCCAGATAGTTGTTGTAGCTGAGCGGCTTGCCCTGGATCTGCTCGGAGCCCACGAGCGGGAATTGCGAGCTCGCGGTGTTCTCGCAGCCCTCGGCAAAGCGGTAGACCGTAGCCTTCTGCTGAGGATTCTCGCCATAGCGCAGGTCGTCGACCTTCTCCAGCGAGATCTCGAGCTTGGCAGAGGTGTCCGCCACGTCGCTTGCCTGGGCGGCAAGCCAACGGGAGATAGCCGTGTCGTAGGCGGCGGTGGTCTGGTAGACCTTCACCTGCAGGCGACGACGGGTGGAAAGCGTGGTGCAGCCACCGGTCTCGTGCATCTCGGCCAGGACGGCATCATAGTCGGCCGGGTCGGAGATGACGGTAACGCTCGCGGCGTTCTTGGCAGCAGAGCGCAGCATGGAGGGGCCACCGATGTCGATGTGCTCGATGGCGTCCGCAAAGGTGACCTCGGGGTTGGCAACGGTCTTCTCGAACTCGTACAGGTTGACGACGACCAGGTCGATCAGCTTGATGCCGTGCTCAGCGGCCTCCTGCATGTGCTGCTCGGAATCGCGGCGGGCCAGCAGCGCGCCGTGAACCTTGGGGTGCAGGGTCTTAACGCGGCCGTCCATCATCTCGGGATAGCCCGTGAACTCCTCG
>CABUZI010000062.1 GCA_902496005.1 uncultured Collinsella sp. | reverse complement strand
CCTCGTGATTATTCGCGCCGAGGGCTCCGACACCAAGATCGAGGCCATTGCCGACGTCGCGAATCTGGACGGCAAGATCGCCATTGGCGACGCCAAGACCGTCCCCGCCGGCAAGTACGCCAACCAGGCGCTGGCTTCCGTGGGGCTCTATACCGGTACCGAGGGCGACGACGGCGAGTATGCTCCCGAGATCGCCGACAAGGTCGCACTGGCCGATAAGGTGGGCACCGCCGCCGCCTATGTCTCTACGGGCGACTGCGTAGCCGGTTTTGTCTACAGCTCCGACATCTTCCGCTACGACGGCATCGAGGAGGCCTTCGTGTGCCCCGAGGATTCGCATAAGCCCATCGTGTACCCGGGTGCCGTTGCCGAGAGCTCCGAGCATGCCGACGAAGCCAAGGCGTTCATCGACTTTTGCCTGTCCAACAAGAAGGCTCAGAAGATTTGGGCTAAGTACGGCTTTGAGCTTTCCGCGTAGTGCGACTTGGCGCGATAATTCCATCGTTTTGTGTTTCACTCCGTCCTTGTATTCGCTTGGAGCTTTTCGTGCTTAATAGATTCCGCATGCTTGTCGCCTGTGCTTTGACCTTCGCGCTTTGCTGGGTGCCGGGATTTGCGTTTGCTGGGGACGCTGAGGACGGGGCCCAGGTTGCTGCGACCGCTCATGGGCTTTCCTATGGGATCGAGGGCTTTGAGCGGCTGGCCAAGGGGACCGCTCGTGCTATGGAAGGCCAGCCTGAGGGCTACCGGTTTCCCGTTGACGAGGACGTGGACCTTGTAGTGGCGCCTGCTGCCGATCGCGTTGTGGTGTGGATATCGCCCAAGGCGGTCGAGAAGTATGGATTGGATCCGCAGGACAACGAGTGCGTATCGGGTCTCAAGGCCCTCGTCTGTAAGCTCGACAGCGCAAACTGCATG
This sequence comes from uncultured Collinsella sp., assembly GCA_902496005.1. Classification (GTDB taxonomy): domain Bacteria; phylum Actinomycetota; class Coriobacteriia; order Coriobacteriales; family Coriobacteriaceae; genus Collinsella. The sequence continues at coordinate 8,588 of CABUZI010000062.1, read as the reverse complement.
GGGGGTGCGCAGTTAGGGGACGTGGATCTTCCTTGGTATGTCACGGCGGAAACAACGTTTGATGCCGGTGGGTATACCTATGGCTTTGACGAGCGCGGTGCGGATGGGGACCGCTATGTGGTGATTGCATCAGCCTCGGGTGATGCCAAGGGCGGCGCGCGTTGGCTTGATAGCGCTCGAATGGTAGAAGCATCGTCTGTCGTGTTGCGGGATGAGCAGGGGCCCTTGACCTCACTGGCCTCCTTTTTAGGCGACATCGACTATCGCCCGTTTTGGGTGTCCGTAAAAACGAGCGGCCTTGCCCTGCTGATCTCCTTTGCGTTGGGCCTGTTCGCCGCGTGGAAGACTATGGGTACCTCGAGTCGCATCAAGGGCCTGCTCGATTCGGTCTTTACGATTCCTATGGTGCTGCCGCCCACGGTCTGCGGCTTTCTGCTCCTCATGCTGTTTGGCCGCTCGACCGGGGTGGGCCAGTGGCTGATTGCGCACGGCATCTCGATCGTCTTTACCTGGCCCGCGGCGGTCATTTCGGCCGTCGTTGTGTCGTTTCCGCTGGTCTACCGCACGGCGCTCGGAGCCTTCGAGAGCCTCGACACGCAGATGCTCGACGCCGCGCGAACCTTGGGATGGTCCGAACGTCGCATCTTTACCAGGCTTATGATGCCCCTTGGGTGGCCTTCTATTGCCGCCGGTACGGTCCTCGCCTTTGCCCGCGCCATGGGAGAGTTTGGCTGCACGCTGTTCTTTGCGGGCAACTATGCCGGTATTACGCAGACCATTCCCATCGCCATCTACTTTGAATGGATGGGCGGCAACACGTCGGTGGCCCTCTTTTGGGTCGTCGTCGTAATCGTGTTTAGTTTTGTGGTCATCCTATTTATCAACATGTATACGGCGCATTCACAAAAGTACCGCGAGCGCGGTCTCTCCCGCGCGGAGCGCAAGCAGGCCAAAGATCTCGCTGGACAGGGCGATTCGCTTGACCCGGTGGGTGGCGATGCGCTGCGTATCGATCGCGAGGCGCTGGCCGAGCTCATGCGCGATGATGCCGCTTTGCAAGGAGGTCGATAGGCCATGTCGCTCGTTCTGGATATCAAAAAGCGCTATCCCGGGTTTATGCTCGACATGCAGCTTGAGGCCGGCGAGGAGCGCGTGGCGCTGCTGGGCGCCTCGGGTTGCGGCAAGAGCTGCACGCTGCGCTGCATTGCCGGTGTGGAGACGCCCGACGAGGGCAAGATTGTCGTCAACGGCGTGACCTTTTTTGACTCGGCGGCGGGCATCAACCTGTCGCCCCAGGAGCGCAAGTGCGCCCTGATGTTCCAAAACCATCAGCTGTTTCCCAACATGACGGTGGCCGATAACGTGTGCGCCGGCGTAAAGGATGCGGGCGACGCCGCCGCGCGCAAAAAGCTCGCCGAGTGCTATTTGAGCATTTTCGGTCTGGCCGATTTTGCCGACCGCTACCCCGCGCGCCTCTCGGGCGGTCAGCAGCAACGTGTGGCGCTCGCGCGCATGGTGGCGGCGCATCCGGGCATCTTTATGTTCGACGAGCCCATGAGCGCGCTCGATTCCTATCTTAAGAGCGCGCTCGAACAGAATATGCTCGACCTGTTCGATGTATGCAACCGCACCGTGCTCTACGTGAGCCACGACATCGACGAGGCGTGCCGCCTGTGCCAGCGCATCTGCGTGATGCACGACGGGCATGTTGAGGAGATCGGCTCCGTCGGTGACGTGGTCCGGCGTCCGCAGACGCTGGCGGCACTGCGCCTGACGGGCTGCAAGAACACAAGCCGGGCGCGCAAGATCGGCGACGAAGAAGTTGAGGCCCTCGACTGGGGCATGACCTTTAACGTGGGTCGCGAGGTTCCCGATGAGGTGACATATCTGGGCATTCGTGCGAGCTACTTCCGTGTGGACAACCGTGCCGAGCGGGGTCGCAACAGCTATGACCTGCACGTGGCCCGTGTGAGCGATTCGCGCTTTGAGCGGCTGGTGCTGTTGGACGTGCCGCGCGCCGATGCGCCCACGCGTTTGCAGTGGAAGGTGAATAAGGTGAGTGTACCCGTGGAAGAGCTGCCGCAGGCGGGTGAGACTCTGCGCATGCATTTTGATGCAAGCAGGATTCATCTCGTTTGCCGATAATGCGGGGGCGATGCGGTCGAGGAGGTAGTCCTCGACCGCTTTGTTTTCACTTCGCCGTTCGCCGATTTCTACATGACTAAACCTTATCTGTCTGATAATTAATTATCAGACAGTGAGATGCTCGCATCTCGACGCTGTCGTACGCATGTCGGCGGTGTTCGTCTGGACGACAACCGTTGATATAGTTACCTTCGACGAGAAAAGGAGGGCGCGCTGATGCCGCAGAAGACATATTCGCGTCGCGTTGCGGCGCGCGCCCTGTATATGGCTCGGAGCCGCATATGAGCAGGTATGTTCACGGCTCCGGGAGAGACGACGCACAGCTAAATAATCGACTGCAAAGCAGGTTCCCCAAAATTCCGGGTTTAGGCGCGGCTGGGTTTTCGCCACCCACCGTGCAGCAATACCGTAGCTATTCATTTTTGGTTCGAGAGGGGAACCGTCATGGCTGAAGAATTTGATTTCCATCCGATGTGGGAGAGCCTCGGCATGAATCTTGCCGACCACGACATGCTGCTGGGCGCCGTGGGCCAGATGTACGGCGATATGTTCCTGACGCAGAATAATCGCCCCAAGTCCACGTCCTACCTGGACTTTGTGGCCACCAACATCCATAGCGGCCGCATTAAGGAGATGCTCGACAAGAAGGAGGCCGGCGAGGCCACCAAGATTGTGGGCTCGTTCTGCGTCTACGTGCCCGAGGAGATTGTGCTCGCCTGTGACGGCATTCCTGTGGGCCTGTGTTCGGGTGCCGACTGGGCAACGGACAAGGTTGAGGAGCACTTGCCGCGCAACACCTGTCCGCTTATCAAGAGCTTTGCCGGCTTTAAGCTGGGCGAGGCCTGCCCCTACATCGAGTCGAGTGACCTGGTGGTGGGCGAGAACACCTGCGATGGCAAGAAGAAAGCCTACGAGTTCTTTGCCACGCAAAAGAACATGTACGTCATGGATATCCCCAATGTACACGACGAGTCGACGCTCGTGACCTGGAAGGCCGAGGTCAAGAAGCTCGCCGCCAAGATCGAGGAAGAGTGTGGCGTCAAGATTACGCCCGAGTGTCTGAAGGCCGCCATCCACGCCGTCAATGAGAAGCGCCGCGCCCTGCAGCGCCTCGCCGCCACGCGCGCTGCCGACCCAGCGCCCATCAGCGGTCTCGACAGCCTGCTGACCGTTCAGGCCGCCTTTATGGACGACACGCCGCGTCTGACCGGAGCCATTAACGATATGGCTGCTGAGTGCGAGCAGCGTGTCGAGGCCGGCGAGGGCGTGGCGCCCAAGGGGACCAAGCGCATCCTGTACACCGGCACGCCCATGGCCGTGCCCAACTGGAAGCTGTTCAACCTCATCGAGAAGGCCGGCGGTGTTGTGGTAGGCGAGGAGTCCTGCACGGGCTCGCGCTATTACAAGGACCTGGTCGATGAGTCCGGCGAGACGGTCGACGAGATGCTCGATGCCATCGCCGAGCGCTACTTTAAGATCAACTGTGCCGTCTTTACGCCCAACGACCAGCGTATGAAGGACATCGTCCAGATGGCGCACGACCTGCATGCCGACGGTATCGTCGACGTGGCCCTGCAGTTCTGCACGCTCTACGAGATGGAGTCGTTTGCCGTGGAGAAGGCCGCCGAGGAGGCCGGCATTCCGTTTATGCACATTACGACCGACTACGCCGGCGAGGACGCAGGCCAATTGCAGACGCGCATCGAAGCTTTCTTGGAAACCATTTAGGACTATACGTCCCGGCGGCTTCCTCAGGCACCGGATCTTGCCCCTCAAACCGTCGCTTGCGTACCAAAGTACGCTGCGCTCCTCTTTCGGAGCAATCTCCGGCACCTGAGAAACCTAGATCTAAGGCGCCTGAACGCGCCGCTAGCTTTGATGTTTAGATTGGGAGAGAGCCATGATAGGGATCGGGATCGATATCGGGTCTACGGCGGCTAAGGCTGCTGTGGTCGACGGTGAGGGTTCGGTGGCGTGGACGTGCGTGCAGCCAACCGGGTTCTCGTCGGTCGATGCTGCCGAGCGTCTGCGCGAGGCACTGACAGCGGCTGGCTATGACGTGGCTGCCGACGACGTGCGCGTGATCGCGACCGGCTACGGCCGTGTCGCCGTGCCCTATGCGCACAAGGTCGTGACCGAGATCACCTGCCACGGCACCGGTGCCGTGCGTCTGTTTGGCGACCACGGCACCGTGATCGATGTGGGTGGTCAGGACACCAAGGTCATTCAGCTTAAAAGTGGCCGCGTGGCCAAGTTTGCCATGAACGACAAGTGCGCTGCCGGCACGGGGCGCTTTCTGGAGATTATGGCCGACCGCCTGGGCATTACCCAGCAGCAGATGGCCGACCTTGCGCGTTCCGGCGAGCCCACCAAGATATCCAGCATGTGCACCGTGTTTGCCGAAAGCGAGGTCATCAGCCTCATCGGTCGTGGCGAGCCGCGCGAGAACATTGCACGCGGCGTGATCGAAAGCGTCGTGTCGCGCGTGGCCACTATGGCCGGGCAGGCGGCGGGTGCGCCGTACTACCTGACTGGCGGCTTGTGCGAGAACGCCTATGTCGTGGAGCGGCTGGGCGCGCTGCTGGGCTCGCCGGTGACCACCTCGCCCCAGGCCCGCTTTGCCGGTGCCATCGGCGCGGCGATTCGTGCCCAGGCACTAGGGTGATGTATCGGCCGCGGAAGCGCATTCATGCGTATACTGGGAGAAAATGATTGACCGAAGAGAGGAGGTATCGATGGCTGACGATCAGATTAAGCTCACGTCTATGACGGCCGCGAGCGGTTGAGCCGCTAAGTTGGCTCCTGGAGCCCTCGCCCAGGTCCTGGGCGACTTGCCCAATGTGCATAACGACAACTTGGTCGTGGGGTTCGATACCTCCGACGATGCGAGCGTCTTTCGCGTAGGGGAGAACCTGGGGCTCGTGCAGTCCATCGACTTCTTCCCGCCGATGGTCGACGATCCGTTTTTGTTTGGCCAGATCGCCGCGGCCAACTCGCTGTCGGACATCTACGCCATGGGCGGGCGGCCGAGCCATGCCATGAACCTGCTTTGCATACCCAGTTGCCTGGGCGTTGAGGTTGCCGGCCAGATTCTGGCGGGCGGGGCCGACAAGTGCGTCGAGGCGGGTTGCTCCATCGCGGGCGGTCACACCATCAACGACGACGAGCCCAAGTACGGCCTGTCCGTGAGCGGTTTTGTCGCACTCGACCGTATGCTCGCCAACAGCGGCGCGCGCGTGGGCGATGCTCTGCTGCTGACCAAGGCGATCGGTTCGGGCATCATCACCACGGCCATTAAGGGCGAGCTCATCGAGCAGGACGAGGCCAGCCCGATGTTTGACTCGATGCGCACCCTCAACGAGGCGCCGATTCGTCTGGCCGAGGGGCTCGAACTTCACGGCTGCACCGACATTACGGGCTTTGGCCTGATTGGGCATGCGTGCGAGATGGCCGAGGGTTCGGGCGTGCAGGTTGAGCTTGCGTCGGGAGCGGTGCCGCTCTTTGACCAGGTGCTCGATATGGCGCGTCTGGGCATTATCCCCGCGGGCTCCTACCGCAACCAGGACTTCTTTGGCCCGCGTGTGGCTGCCGACGAGGACCTGGAGCCGGGTATGTTGGATGCGCTGTACGATCCGCAGACCTCGGGCGGCTTGCTCATCGCGGCGCCTGCTGCCGATGTGGATGAGCTTGCACGCCGTCTACATGCCGAGGGGCGCGTTGCCGCCGTTGTCGGGCGCGTGTGCGAGGCGGAGCCAGGCGGTCCTACCGTCCGCGTTGTTCGCTAGTCCGCACGTTTGTGTAACTGTTTACCGTTCTCTAGAACGGTTCTTTCGAAAGGAATTTGCTGTGTCTACCAAAATTGAAGTCAATGCCATGGGCGATGCCTGCCCGCTGCCCGTCGTCAAGACGCTCAAAGCCCTGAAGCAGCTCGATGGCGAGGGCGCCGTCGTGACCGTGGTCGATAACGAGACCGCCGTCAAGAACATCTCCAAGATGGCGCAGGAGAAGGGCTGCACGGCCTCGGTCGAGAAGGTTTCTGACGCCGAGTGGCACGTGACCGTGGCGACCTCTGGCGCCGTTGCCGTGGCTGATCCCGAGCAGGATGGCGCTGCCTTCTGCGATGCCAGCGCCGGCAAGGGCAAGCTCGTCATTTCCGTCTACACCGACTGCATGGGCCGTGGCGACGACGAGCTGGGCCACAAACTCATGAAGGCCTTTATCTTCGCCGTGACGCAGCAGGATGAGCTGCCCGCGACCATGCTGTTCTATAACGGCGGCGCCAAACTCACCGTCGAGGGCTCACCGGTACTCGACGACCTGAAGGGTCTGGCCGAGCAGGGTGTTGAGATCCTCACCTGCGGCACCTGCCTCGATCACTATGGCATTAAGGACCAGCTGGCGGTGGGCGAGGTCACCAACATGTACGTGATCGTGGAGAAGATGGAGCAGGCCGTGCGCGTTGTGCGCCCGTAGCGTATTGGTTGGAGTTGCCATGAGGGAGAAGCGCCCGGCGCTTGTCATCACGTTTCCTACCACGGCGGCCGCCATGGGCTGCGAGTCCCTGTGCATCGAGCGCGGCCTTCCTGGGCGAACGATTCCCGTGCCCGGGGAGGTCGCTGCCGGCTGCGGTTTGGCATGGAAGACACAGCCTTCGGATGAGGACCTGCTGCGCGGCGAGCTTGCTGCGGCAGGCGTTCCCACCGAGGGCTTTACGGTGGTCGACATGTGGGAGGTCGTGCGATGATCTACCTGGATAACGCGGCGACGACCATGCATAAGCCGCAAACGGTCATTGATGCCGTGACGCAGGCGATGTGCTCGCTCGGCAATGCTGGACGCGGCGCGACGTCGGGCGCGCTCGATGCGGCGCGTACTATTCACGGCTGCCGCGCCAAGCTTGCGCGCTTGCTGGGCTGCCCGCGGGCCGATCATGTTTGTTTTACGCCCAACTCCACCGCGGCGCTCAATACCGTCATTAATGGCGTGGTGCGCCCCGGCGATCGTGTGGTCACGACGGTGCTCGAGCATAACTCCGTGCTGCGTCCGCTCAACCGCCTGGCGGCAGAGCAGGGCGTGACCGTTGAACATGTGGGCTGTGACGCGAACGGCGTGCTCGACTATGACGAGCTTGAGCAGTTGGTCACGCCGGGTACGCGTGCCGTGGTGGTGACGCACGCCTCCAATGTGACCGGCAACGCGGTCGACATTGCGCGCGTAGCGGCCATGGCCCATGCGGCCGGCGCGCTGGTGATCGTCGATGCCTCGCAGTCTGCCGGCACGGCGCATATCGATATGCAGACCATGGGGCTCGACGTAGTGTGCTTTACCGGCCACAAGGGGCTCATGGGTCCGCAGGGGACCGGCGGCCTGGCCGTGGCAGAGGGTATTGACGTGGCCCCTTGGGCCATGGGCGGCACCGGTGTACACAGCTTCGATGAGCTGCAGCCACTGGAGTGGCCCACGCGCCTGGAGGCCGGTACGCTCAACGGCCATGGCATTGCGGGCCTTTCCGCTGGTCTCGACTTTATCGAGGCCCAAGGTGGGGCCGAGGCGATTGCTGCCCACGAGCGTGCGCTCGCTGATCGCTTCCTTGCCGGCGTGCGCGAGATTCCGGGGATTAAGCTCTACGGTGCCTTTGACCAGCCGACGCGCTCGGCGATCGTGTCGCTCAACGTGGGCGATATCGATTCGGCTGAGATCTCGGATGCGCTCATGCAGGGGTGGGGGATTGCGACGCGCCCCGGCGCCCATTGCGCCCCGCTCATGCACCGTGCGCTGGGGACCGAGCGCCAGGGCGTCGTCCGTTTCTCGTTTGGATATTTCAACACGGACGAGGAAGTCGACACCGCGATTGACGCTTTGCGCGATTTAGCCTGCTAGAGCGTATATACTTGCGGGACGGGTGTTTTTGCCCGTCCCGTTTTTGTTTCAACCCGAAAGGTGGACCCATGGCTTCATCCGCCCCGCGCGGTCTGCGCTCCGACCATGTCGTCACCGTCGGCATCGCCTTGTTCTCGATGCTCTTTGGCGCCGGCAACCTCATTATCCCGCCACTGCTGGCGTTGCAGGCAGGTTCTGCCACGCCGGTCGCCATGCTCGGCTTTCTCATCGCCGCCATCGGCCTGCCCGTCATGGGCTTTATCGCCGTGGCGCTTGCCGGAACGGCGCGCGAGCTTGCCGGGCGCGTACATCCTAAGTTTGGCGAGTTCTTTGTCGCGGCGGTCTACCTGGCCATCGGTCCGTGCCTGGCCATTCCGCGCACGAGCTCCACGGCCTTCGAGATGCTGGTGCCGCTGCTGCCCGAGGGCGTTTCGCTCGGCACGGCTCGCCTGGTGTTTGCCGTCGGTTTCTTTGTCGTCGCGTTTGCGCTCACGCTGCGTCCGGGCGTTATCACGCGCGTGCTCGGTCGTATTACGGGCCCCGCGCTCATCGCGCTCATCGTG
>CABUZI010000061.1 GCA_902496005.1 uncultured Collinsella sp. | reverse complement strand
GCGGGCAGGTTATCATTTCAATTCGCATATACGGAGAGCTGACCGAGAGGCCGAAGGTGCTCGCCTGCTAAGCGAGTATGCCCCAAAAGGGCATCTGGGGTTCGAATCCCCAGCTCTCCGCCAGTAAGACTTTAAAGAAGGGTCCCATCGGGGGCCCTTTTTTAGTTGAACCACGTTAGCTGGGGATTCGAACCCTCAAAAAAGGAGGCATCCTTTCGGACACCTCCTTTCAGCGAGTGTATTGTTCTTCGATCTTACATCTCGGGCACCTTGGCGACGGTCTCGCTTTCTGCCGTGAGTGGGCGGTTGTCGATGCGGCGGCCCAGACGGTCGAGCTTCACAAGGAGCCACTCAATGGGATTCGGCCCCGAGCCTTCCTCGTCAGCAACCAGGTCCATGACGGCGATCTTGGTGCCGTCCTGCTTGAGCGTAACGCTGCCCACCTTGTCGCCCACATGCACCGTGCCCGAAAGATCGTCGTAGCTAACCTTTTCGGTCACCTCGCCGGCAAGGGAAAACACGGTCGCTTGCGCCGTAGGATCGGCGAGCGTGGCGTCGATCGTCTTATCCGTCCAGTCGGTTTGACCAATGCGCGCCATAAGCGGGTTGCCGTTGGCGGTCTTTTCCTGCGTGTTGGCGATCGCGACCGTGACCTTGTGGCCGTAGTACCAATTGGCAAGGGTTGCGGTATCGGTAAAGCGCTGGTCGGTGGTGGTGGAGTTCAAAACGACGGTGTAGATCTCGTCGCCGTCGCGGTTGTAGGCGCTCGTAAAGCAATAGCCCGCGTCGTCGGTGGTGCCGGTCTTGCCGCCGATGTTGCCATCTTGGCCCAGCAAATAGTTATGCGTGTCCATGGAATGCGAATGGTCGGTGCCGTCGGCGCCCGTGACCTCGATCCAGGAATCCTCGCTCGCTACGACCTCGCGGATCGTGTCGTTTTTCATGGCCTCCTGCATCATCAGCGCTACGTCATGTGCGGTTGAGTGCATATCGCCAGCCCACTCATCAAAGTCCAGACCATGCGGGTTTTCAAAAAGCGTACCGGTGCAGCCGAGCTTCTTAGCGCGCTCGTTCATGGCCTTCACAAATGTGGCCTCGGCGTCTTTGGTCTTAGGGTCGATCTTCTTGCCCACATATTCGGCGAGCACGATGGCGGCGTCGTTGCCCGAGGGAATCATCAGGCCGCGCAGCGCCTGCTCCACGGTAAGCTTGTCGCCTTCGAGCAAGCCGGCGGTCGAATTGCCCACGGTGGCTGCGGCGTTGCTCACCGTGACCTTCTCGTCCATCTTGCAATTCTCGACGGTTAGGATTGCGGTCATGACCTTGGTGATCGAGGCAATCTTGACCTGCTCATCGGCGTCGCGGGCATAGTAGACGGTGCCGTCTTTGCCCATGACGAGGGCATTGGTCGCATCGATATCGGGCAGGTTTTCGGCCGTGATACCGCGCACATCGGCGGTTTTGCCGCAAACATTGTCGGTCGTGAGCACTTGGGCGCCGGCGACGGTGGGCACGCCAGCGGCAAGGGCGATAGCGCAGACAAAGCCGGCGGCAAGCTGGGCTGAGCGCTTTGCAAAAGAGGTGAGGGACTTCACGGATTTCGCTTTCGACGGGATGGTCTCTTCTGGAACTAGAGTATATCGTTTGCCGGCGTCGGTGATCATCGCGTGCGTGGCCCACATCCGTTCCCGAACGGGCACAAGGGTGCTTAAGGCCGACTTAATCACCCACGCTTGTTGTGTGTGACGGACGCCCCCTCGGGCATAATGGAGCGCGAGAGGAGCACGCATGAACGAGCGCATACTGGTAGTTGATGACGAGAAGGCCATTGCCGACCTAGTGGGCATCTACCTTACAAAAGAAGGCTTTGACGTCCAGATTGCCTATAGCGGGGCCGATGCCGCCAAGGCAATCTTGGAGCAGGAGTTCGATCTGGCGCTGCTGGATGTCATGCTGTCCGATATCGATGGCTTTGAGCTGCTGCGTACGATCCGTTCCAGCCATACCTATCCCGTGATCATGCTGACGGCGCGCGATGCCCAGCAAGACAAGATCGAGGGCCTTTCGCTTGGCGCGGACGATTACGTGGTTAAGCCGTTCCGTCCGCTGGAGCTCATCGCGCGCGTGCACGCTCAGCTTCGCCGCTACACCAGCTACGGTAGCCGTGCACAGGCGGCCGAGTCGCCGACCATTCAGCTCGACGGCCTGGAGATCAACCGCGATGCTCGTTCCGTAACGGTGGACGGTTCACCGGTACGCCTCACACCCACCGAGTATTCAATCTTGCTGTATCTGGTCGAGCATCGCGGCAGCGTGGTGGCCGTGGAGGACCTGTTCCGCGCGGTATGGAACGAGGACTTTATGCCCGGCTCCAACAATACGGTGATGGTGCACATTCGCCACTTGCGCGAAAAGATTAGCGACGACGCACAAAAGCCGCGCTTTATCAAAAACGTCTGGGGCGTCGGCTACATAATCGAATAACGCCTTTGATGGTGGGGAAGTGGATATGACAAAAGACGATAGGCAGGCATTCGAGGTACCCGATCGGCTCTTTGATTACGTGAGGTCGGTCGTCGACAACCGCGCGCTTGCAACGGTGCTGCTCTTTTTGCTGAGCCTGCTGCTGATTGGCATCGACAACATCGTTGGAATCTTGGCGGTGCTGCTTGTCGGCTTTTTGCTGATCGATCGATTTGAGATCGTGCGCCGCTGCGTGGTGATTGGCGGCGCCGCGTGGGCCATGACGTTGACGATTGGCGCCATGGCGCTCGGCGGCATCGAAGGGCCGGTGCTGTTCGATGCCGACTTTGTATTCAACATGCTTGGCTTTGTGCTGGCGCTTGCCGCGTGCGTGCTGTTCTTGTGTGGCCGCGCCCTGTACTACCAGGGCTACGAACAGGGCGAGCAGCATGCCGATTGTGTGCTGGCCGCTCGTATTCAAGATCGCCTGATCGATCACCCCGACACCTGGGACAACATCGACGGCGACTTCTTGGAGGTCGAGGGCGCCCTTAACCGCGTGCGTGACCGTGAGCGCAAGGTGCAGCAAGCTCTGCGTGACGAGTCGCATCGCAAGGACGATCTGGTCACGTACTTGGCACATGACCTGCGCACCCCGCTTGCCAGTGTGGTGGGCTATCTTTCGCTGCTGCAAGAGGCTCCTGAACTGCCGGTTGAGCAACGTGCGCACTTTACGGGCGTGGCTCTCGACAAGGCGCACCGGCTCGATGCGCTCATCGAAGAGTTCTTCGATATCACGCGCTTTGACTTCCACGATATCGTGCTCACGCGTGGCTATGTTGATCTGGGGTTGCTGCTGGCTCAGGTGGCTGACGAGTTCTATCCCATCCTCAACGAGCAGCATAAGGAAGTCCAAGTTGATATTGGCGAGGACCTGACGGTGCTCGTGGATGGCGACAAGATGGCCCGCGTGTTCAACAACATCATGAAAAACGCCGTCGCCTATAGCTATGAGGGCTCGACTATCACGATTGAGGCCGGGCGCCAAGACGATGACGGCGTGCGCGTGCGCTTTATCAATCAGGGCGATCCTATCCCTGCGGCTAAGCTCAAGGTGATCTTTGAGAAGTTCTATCGCCTGGATGCGGCGCGTGCGACCAATCGCGGTGGTGCCGGTCTGGGCCTTGCTATTGCCAAGGAGATCATCGCGGCACACGGCGGTACCGTTGCATGTGAATCGACGCCCGAACACACGATATTCACCATCGAGCTGCCCGCCGCATAGCCAGCGTGCCCTTACAAACACTTGACAATGCGCTCACGTGCATATGAGCCGCGATTTCTACTATCGATACTGCTGAATTGATATCGATGTGGAGGTATGCGGTATGACGGCTGCTGCGGCTGTGGAGCCCACGGAGCTTGAAGAACTCATGAAAGCGCAGGCCGAGGCCGCGCACGAGCGCGAGGTTGGGGATGCGACTCGCCCCACGGCAGAGGATCTTGCCGCCTCGCCGACGCGCATCGACGTCGAGGGCCTCGACCTGTTCTATGGCGACCATCATGCGCTCAAGGACGTGAATATCAAGATCCGCGACAAGCAGATCACCTCGTTCATCGGGCCTTCGGGCTGCGGAAAGTCCACGTTGCTGCGCTGCTTTAACCGCATGAACGACGGCATCAAGGATTGCCGCATCGAGGGCAAAATTGCGCTCGATGGTCAAGATATCCTGGGCGATTACGACATCTACCGTTTGCGCCAGCGCGTGGGCATGGTGTTCCAGCGCCCCAACCCGTTTCCCATGAGCATCTATGACAACGTCGCCTACGGTCCGCGCGGTATGGGTGTGCGCGATCGCGCCGTGCTCGATGAGCTGGTCGAGGACTCCCTTCGTCGCGCTGCGCTATGGGATGAGGTCAAGGACAAGCTCAACGAGTCGGGCCTGGGTCTTTCGGGTGGACAGCAGCAGCGCCTGTGCATCGCCCGCGCACTTGCCGTGCAGCCCGACATTCTGCTGATGGACGAGCCGACCTCGGCACTCGACCCTGTGTCGACGCTGGTGGTGGAGCAGCTGGCCTGCGAGCTCAAAGAGACCTGTACGCTCGTGGTCGTTACGCACAATATGCAGCAGGCGGCGCATATCTCCGACTCGGTCGCGTTTTTCTTGCTGGGTGAGTTGGTGGAACACGCGCCCACCGCGCAACTCTTCAAGAATCCGACCGATCCGCGCACGGCGGATTATTTGACGGGACGTTTTGGCTGATACCATCTAGTAAAGGTACCTTTAGGGTTAAGATGCGGTCATGCCGGCCGCAAAGGGGTTCAACATGATCTATTACGTCGAGGACGATGACAACATCAGGGATTTGACGGTCTATGCACTGCGCAAGCAGGGGATCGAGGCCGAGGGCTTTTCGTGCGACGGCGAGTTTAAGGCCGCCGTGGCGCGACGGGTACCCGATGCTGTGCTGCTCGATATCATGCTGCCCGATACCGATGGCTTGGCGATTATGCGTCGCCTGCGTGCCGATCGCCTGACGGCGACGGTGCCCATCATGATGCTTACCGCCAAGGATACCGAGCTCGACAAGGTGATGGCGCTCGATGGCGGTGCCGACGATTACCTGACTAAGCCGTTTTCGCTCATGGAGCTTGCGAGCCGCTGCCGCGCACTGCTGCGTCGCGGCGGCATGGTCAAGCAGGCGAGCGATGTGCTCAGCGTGGGCGACATCGTGCTCTCGCCCAGCCATCGCGAGGTGACCGTTGCCGGCGAGCCGCTTAAGCTCACTCTGCGCGAGTTCGACCTGCTCGAGTACCTCATGCGCAAGCCCGGCGTGGTCTTTACCCGCGAGTCGTTGCTGCAGAGCGTGTGGGGCTGGGACTTCGACGGCGGTTCGCGCACCGTTGACGTGCACGTGCAGACGCTTCGCCAAAAACTGGGCGAGCATGCCAGCGCCATCGAGACCGTGCGCGGCGTGGGCTACCGCTTGGCCGAGCCTTCTGCCGGTGATGGTGCCGAAGGTGACGACACCGCGGCTACCGCATCGGAGGAGTAACCCGTGGTCTTCGCCCCCCAGGGAAAACATACGCTGTCGCACCGCGTTTTTGTGACGATCTTTGTCTGTGCCATGGCGGTTATCGTGGCGTTTACGGTGCTGGGCGCGTTCTTTGTGCAAAACACCTTGGCGGATGCCACGAGTGCCAACCTGGCGCAGGAAACCGAGCTCATTGCTGCCGCCCTCGACGAGCAGCAGGAGCCCATCCCGTTCTTGCGTAGCCTCGATCGCGAGGACTTGCGCATCACGCTGATTAACAAGGATGGATCGGTTGCCTACGACAACGAGGCGTCGCCTTCCACACTGCCCAACCATGGCGATCGCCCCGAGGTCATCGAGGCCTTTGAGAGTGGTTTGGGTTCCGCGGAGCGCGCAAGCTCTACGCTCGACGAGATTATGCTGTATCGCGCCGTCGCCCTTGATAACGGCCAGGTTGTCCGCTTGGCGCAGGCCCAGCCTGGCGTTGCGGCGATTTTGCTGTCGATGGTGGCGCCGATGCTGCTTATCGCGGCAGCGGGTGCGGTACTCTCGTTTTTTATGGCGCGCCGCGAGTCCCGTGCCATCATCGCGCCGTTGCAAGAGGTGGATTTGGACCACCCACGCCGTAGCTATGAGCACGCCTATGCCGAGATGGTCCCCATGCTTGAGCGTATCGAGTCGCAGCGCCAGGAACTCAAGCGCCAAATGGCGGTGCTAGCGGACAACGACCGTATACGCCGCGAGTTCACGGCGAATATCACCCATGAGCTCAAGACTCCGCTTACGGCGATTTCGGGCTATGCCGAGCTCATCGCAAACGGCATGGTCGAGGGCGAGGACGACCTGCGCAACTTTGGCGGTCGCATCTATCGTGAGGCGGGCCGTTTGGCGGCGCTTGTCAACGACATCCTTACGCTGTCTAACTTGGACGAGGCCGAGCGTGCAACTGAGGGCGAGGCGGTGCCCATTGGGTCCACGGAGCCTATTGAGCTCTCGCGTGCCATCTACGCGGTTGAGCAGCGTCTTGAACAGGTCGCCCGTCAGGCGAATGTGACGATCAGTCATGAGACCAAGCCTGTGGTCATCGAAGGCGTGTCGCGCTTGATCGACGAGCTCATCTATAATCTGGCAAGCAACGCCATCCGCTACAATCGACCCGGCGGTACGGTTACGCTGCAGTGCGGCACCAACGACGAAGGCCATCCGTTCCTCGCGGTCGCCGACACGGGAATCGGTATCGCGCCTGAAGAACGGGGCAAGGTATTTGAGCGGTTCTATCGCGTGGACAAGAGTAGGTCCAAGGCACGCGGCGGAACCGGTCTGGGGCTTGCCATTGTCAAGCATGCGGCCCTGTATCATCACGCCACGCTCGATCTGTCGAGCGAGTTGGGCGTGGGAACCACCATTACGGTGACGTTTCCCATACAGCAGGACGAGCCATTCGCATAGCGATGCAACATAGATATTGATGTAGACGCCGCATTTGACTTTCGGGTGCGGCGTTGTTGTGCAATTTTACGATTGCTTCCGACATTTTTACAGGAGAGCCTGTTTCTTATGTATAGAGTTTGGCCTCGGTAAAAAGATGCGATAACATACGGACAGTTTTGTCAATCCGAACTGGGGAAATGAAAGGCAAGCTGCATGACCCTTCTCGAACTGTTCCAGCTGCTCAAAAAGCACCTTAAGCTGGTCATCACCCTTCCGGTGGTCTGCGCGATCGCCATGGGCATCGTGTCCTTCGTTGCGATGGACAACACCTACACCGCGACGACGAGCATGTACATTCTCGCCAAGACCGACGATAGCGGTCAGATGAGCTACAACGATCTCTCGGCGAGCCAGATGCTTTCCAACGATATCGCCACGCTGCTGGATAGCGATAGCGTTAAGAGCGGTGCTGCCAATGAGTTGGGCCTTGCTGACCTGGATGACTACAAGGTGTCTGTTTCCTCCGAGACCACCACGCGTGTCATTACGCTTTCGGTTACCGGCACCGATGCCAAGGAGACGGCTAAGGTCGCAAAGGCCATGGCCAGCTCGGTGAGTACGGTCGCTCAGAACGTCGGCGCTGCCCAGAGCATCAACGTTATCGACGAGGCTAAGACTCCCGAAGTCCCCAGCGGCCCCAAGCGCACGCTGTACGTTGCTGTCGCGTTCCTCGCCGGTATCTTTATCGCAGTTGCCTATGTCGTTTTGGCAGACATGCTCAATACCCGCATCCGCGGTGCCGAAGAGGCAGAAGAGCTCCTGGGCATTCCCGTTGTTGGCCGAATTCCGGCTATGAAAGGTGGTAAATAGGCATGGCTAAGGCAAAGAACACCGATAAGCTCGTTGTACAGAATGCCGCCAAGACCCTTCTGGCCAACATCCGCTTTGCGAGCGTGGACGACCCTATTCGCACCATCACCGTTACCTCCTCGATTCCCAACGAGGGCAAGTCTACGGTTTCCATTAACCTTGCTCAGGCAATCGCCACGAGCGGCAAGTCCGTGCTCCTGGTCGAGGCCGATATGCGCCGCAGGTCTCTTTCCGATATGCTCGGCGTTCGTTCGCGCGGCGGACTCTATGCGGTCCTTTCCGAGCAGATCTCCATCGACCAGGCAATTGTCGAGACGGGTCAGAAGAACTTCTACTTCCTCGATGCCGAGCCGCACATTCCCAATCCTGCCGACATCATCGTTTCTCACCGCTTTGCCAAACTGGTCAAGGCGCTGTCTGCCAAGTTCCAGTACGTCATCTTCGATGCTCCTCCGGTCGGCACCTTCATCGATGCTGCCGAGATTGCCAGCCTGACCGACGGTACGCTGTTCGTGGTGCGCGAGGACTTCACCAAGCGCGAGGAGGCACTCAACGCTATCGGCCAGCTTAAGAAGTCCGAGAAGGTTAAGCTCATCGGTACCGTCATGAACTACTGCGAGACCGAGACCAGCGAGTACTACTACTCCTACTACACCAAGGACGGTAAGAAGGTTAAGAAGGGCTCCGACGATCAGGGGACTTCCAAAAAGGGCATCTTCACCAACCGAGCAAACGTTTAGTTGATTAAGGCTGACCTATGCGTGACATTCATTGCCATATCTTGCCGGGTGTAGACGACGGCGCCGCCGATCTCGATGAGAGCTTGGCGATGCTCGAGGCTGCCAAGCGGGCTGGTGTAACCAGGATCGTTTGCACTCCTCACTGCCGTGATCCCTATTTTGATTACGACAAGATGTGGGATGCCTTTGAGCTGCTGCGTGATAACGCTGACGGTTTTCCGCTCCAGATGGGCTTCGAGGTCAACCATCGAAAGCTCGTTGAGCTTGGTATCGATGCCGCGGAGCACTTGCATTTCGATGGAACCAACGAGTTTCTTCTCGAGCTTTCGACGCATGCCGATGCGTATGCGTTTAGAGAGTACGAGAACACGATTTACGATTTGCAGTGCCGTGGCTACCAGGTGATCATCGCTCATCCTGAGCGCTATCGTGCGGTTCAAAAGGATGTAAGCGTGGCGGAGCGCCTGGTCGATATGGGCTGCAAGCTGCAGGCTTCGGCGGACTTTATTGCCGGCGGTCGCTTTGGTCGCGAGAAAAAGCCGGCACAGCGCCTGTTCGATCAGAACCTGTACAGCTTCATCGCGAGCGATGCCCATAACGTGGGTCATTACGATTGCCTGGCGAAGGCTCGCGCGAAGTTTAGCGTGCGCGGAGCTCATTTTCGCTAAAATCTGTCCCTAACGTTCGCATTGAATGAAAGGGCAGCCATGGATATCCAACTTAAGACGGGATGCTTTGATGACGCGGCGTTGGTGCGCCGCGTCGTTTTTATGGACGAGCAGGGCTACGAGAATGAGTTCGACGCTATCGACGAGGACCCGAACTGCATTCATGTGACGCTCTATGTAGACGGCGAGCTTGCCGGTTGCTCGCGCGTGTTTCCCGAAGAGCTTGAGCGCGTGGCTGACGCAGAGGCCCCGGTGTTGCCGGCATGCGACATGGACGAAGGCGTTGCGGCGGGGGAGACCTACATTATGGGGCGCGTCGCCGTGCTGCCGGCTATGCGCCGTCGCGGTCTGGCAAGCAAGATTATCGAAGCCAGCGAAGCTGCTGCACGCGATGCCGGCGCCAAGCTCATAAAGTTGCATGCACAGGAGTACGTGCTGCCGCTCTACGTCAAGGCGGGCTACACGCAGATCGCGCCGGTGGACTACGAAGACGAAGGCCAGCCTCATGCCTGGATGGCCAAGCGCATGGGCGACAGATAGGGACGTTCCTTTTAATATGAGCAGGACATTGTCAAGAGGCAAAATCGGGCCTGGCCCCAACGATATGGGGTCAGGCCCTCTCCCTATATCAACCCGTCCGCGGCGACCTCGGCGTG
>CABUZI010000060.1 GCA_902496005.1 uncultured Collinsella sp. | reverse complement strand
CGAGCGGACGGGACGAAAGCACCAAGCCGCACAGCTCGATATGGCTCAGATGCGCCGCGCGCTTAAAGATGTCAAACATGGCCCCGCATGGGGTGAGCTCAACTTGAGATGCCATGACCTAGGCCTCCTTGGTCGTAGAAATAGAATCGGACGATACCTCGACAGGTCTGCCAAAAGTACGGGCAGCTGCGGCTCCACCGGCAAGCGGAGTCGCCATCTGGGCTTTTGTGCGTCGCGGTGCCGAAACGGGAAGTTCAAAGGCAAAGCCCATCGCAAGCAAAAACCACGTAAGCGCATAGGTTGCAACCAGAGCGGCAACAAGGCCGCCCGTCACGGCGCGTTGGGAAAATACGCTACATGCAGCCACAACCAGCACCGGAACCTCGCAGGCAGAAAGCGCAAGCACACCCTGCAGGAAGCCCGAGCGCCGATCGCGCGCAAGTGCCCCCGCGGCAACGCCGGCTATGCCTGGCAGCGCCAACGCCAGTGCGGCAATAATACCCGGTAGCGACCCAGACCACACGAGCGATCCCAAAGTCGCCGTCACGCGAGCGCCCGACGCCAGCAGCGCGGCCGAAACCACGACCACAGCCCAAACCACGCCACAGGCGACCGTCGCGCCGACCATCAGCGCGCGACGAACCGCGCGGCCGGACGCATCCATGGGGCACGGCGTGAGCGGCTCGCCGCGGAGCGAACGACCGACATTTTGCGCATAGTGGTCACAAAACGCCGAGAGCGCCGCCTCGACCGCCGCCGGCTCGGGACGATTTTTTTGATGGCTGGACAGACAGGCCATCACCACGTCGAACAGCTGGGCATCGACAAACGCCAGCGCATCGCGTAGCTCTTCGGAATCCGGCTCAAGCCCTAGCTGCTGGGCCTGCTCGACCGCGGCGAGCGCCACATCGGGCTCACGACGAAGCAGCTGAGTCAAATCGCAACCGGGCGCATGGGCACCAATGGGATAGTCGGGCCGCGTGTCCATCTTAAGACGGTAGGGGCTCGCGATGTCGCGCGTCCTTTTGCGCGAACCCGAGGCGCCCGAAGTGCTCGGCGCGGCTTCGTATGGCGCGACGCCGGCAATGAGCTCGTAAACCGTGCTTGCCGCGGCATAGACGTCAATCGCCGGCGACATACGCAAAGCACGCAGGTCGGGAATATCGTCGGTGAGCATCTCGGGCGGGGCATAGGCAACCGTCGCGCGACGCAGCGTGGCATAACGCTCGGTAAAGGATGCCTTGCCGCCGGTACCGGCCACGGCCGACGCAGGCTCAAGCGCCAGCGATGAGCCAAAGTCAATCAGGCACAGGTCAAAGGTGCCCTCGGCAAGCTGCCGGTCAAGCGGTAGACGCGCCGTGCGCACCATAATATTAGCGGGCGAGATATCGCGATGGACAAAGCCCTCGCCCACCAGGCTCATACGGCAGAGCAGATCGAACAGGTCGCGACCCAGACGCGCCGCCACAAGCGGCGACAGGCGTCCGGCATCGTCCACGGCAAGTCGCGAACGCAAGCGGGCAAGCGTCTCGCCCTCGACCCATTCCATGACAATTGCAGGCACACCGTCGACCTCGCCCCAGCCATAGAGGCGGGGAAAGCCCTTGAGGCCCGAAAGGGCGCGATGGCATTCGTATTCCTCGCGAAACGCTGCCTTGAACTTGGCGACCAGCGCCTCGTGAGCGGCATCGTCGTCGAACTCATCGCGCGCCGGCAAGATGAGCTGCTTGAGTGCCACGGCCTCGCCTTGGGCGTTGACGGCACGCGTCACGCGGCCGATACCGCCACGGCGTATGGTGGCATCGTCGGCAAACAGCATCGTAAAACGACGCAGATAGGCAGGCAGTTCGTCCTGACCGAGCGCAATGGCCGGCTCAAACCCGTCGACACGCGCAAGGCGCAGGCCGACCATGGGATCGCGACCGAGCGATTGTGGTGTGGTGGATGCAAGATCGGTCATCATAGGGCAAGCGCCGCCACGTTATTGTTGAAGTTACCGAGCGCGACGTCATCATCGCCGTAATGGCCGACCCATTGACATAGGTTGGTATAACAGCCCCACAGATTGGCATACTGCTGATACCACTTTGACCGGGGCGAGAATGTCTGACGACCGAACTCGGCTCGAATGACAAACATCTCCCCGACCAGGCTGTCGCACGGCCTAGGATCTCCCGTAGAGTTATAGGTCGAGACCACATCATTGGCACGAGAAACATAGCCGTCGAGCATGTTGTACTTGGTCACAAGCCAACTGTGAATGCTCTCTTCCTCAGCAGCGGAAAGGCCACCGGAGTTTGCATCGTTGTCAGTGTTGCCGCCCGTCGAGCCGCCGTTTCCAGACCCTCCGGTAGAGGAACCCGACCCAGAGCCGCCGCCCGAACTCGATGAATCCGAGCCGGAGCCAGAATTATCCGAGCTACCGGGCTTTCCGGACTGCTGGGCGTCCTGCTCCTTCTGCTGCTCGACCTTATTCACCGTTGCCGCCACGCTATTGTTGGACAACCGATCGATGATCTTGGTGTTGGTGAGCACGATGGTTTTGCCATTGGCAAGCGTGACTTCGTTGTCCGGGGCCTCGGCGCCGTCCGCATCGTCGGTGCCAAACACAATATGCGCGACCACACTTGCCCAAGCATATCCAGTCGTGGTGCCCAGATCACTTTTGACCTCATGCCCCACGCGCGGTTCGCGTGCGGCATGCGCCTGCATCATGGACGGCACGGTCATGCCATAGGCAGAAACGCCAGCTATGACCAGCACCAGCGAGCACGATAGCAGTGCGTACGCCCGCGGCGCCAAGCCCAGTCGGCGTCGCATGCGCACCGCGGCGCCGCGCTTTGTCTGAGTGCCACCGGGCCGCATGCGTTCTCCTCCAACAAAAACACGCCGCTCGGGAGCGGCGCATTCATTCGAATCCATATTTGAGTGTATCAGCGAACCCAAAAGGTTGCGCAACGAATGAGCAAATTAAGGATGCGAGTAGAAGCATCCATGCGATAAGCGGATACAAAGCATCTTTGTTGCACAACAAACTTACAGTCGCACAGGGAAATTATGACTACCCCGTGCGTCGCGAGGAAAACATACGGCAGGAGCAGGCTCGCCACCTAAATCGCGCGACGGGCCTCGATGGCGCGGCCAAGCGTAAGCTCGTCGGCATACTCCAGGTCGCCGCCCACGGGAAGGCCGCTTGCCAGACGCGACACCTCGACGCCCAACGGCTTGATAGTGCGGGCCAGGTAGCTCGCCGTGGTCTCGCCCTCGATGTTGGGGTTGGTGGCGATGATGACCTCATGGATATCCTCGTGGCCCAGACGCGCCAGCAGCTCGCGGATGTGCAACTGCTCGGGACCAATCTTGTCCATGGGACTGATCACGCCGCCCAGCACATGGTACAGGCCATGGTAGCTGCCCGTGCGCTCGATTGCCTGGACGTCGCGCGGCTCGCCCACCACACAAATGCGAGTGGTATCGCGCATCGGGTCCTGGCAGATGGAGCACTCGTCGGCCGTGGCGTAGTTAAAGCAACGGCTGCAAAAGTGGACCTCCTGCTTGACCTCCAGGATGGCCTCGGCCAGGCGGCGCGCCTCCTCGGCGTCGGCCTCCAACAGGTAATAGGCGATGCGCTGGGCCGACTTGGGACCAATGCCCGGCAGGCGGCCCAGCTCATCGAGCAGTTTTTGCAGACTGTGATTCGCACTCATATATATATGCGTGTCTTAGAACGGCATGCCCGGGATGTTGAGGCCGCCGGTGATGGCGCCCATCTGCTTGTTGGCGAGCTCGTTGACGCCGCGGACGGCCTCGTTGACGGCAGCCATAATCATGTCCTGCAGCATATCGACGTCCTCGGGATCGAGGGCATCGGGATCGATGGTGAGGTTGACGAGCTCCATCTCGCCGTTAACGGTCACCTTGACCATGCCGCCGCCGGCAGAGGCGTCGACGGTCTGGGACTTGAGGTTCTCCTGCGCGGCGGCAAGCTGCTCCTGCATCTTGCGGGCCTGCTTCATCATCTGCTGCATGTTCATACCGGCCATGATGGCTCCTTTACGTGCGGCCGCACGCCGAGCTGCAAGGGCAGCCGGGACGCGGCGGGACTTTCAAACTCAAAAATCGTACCACGGCGCGCGGCCAGCAAGCGGGGCAGTCACGCTACCTCAGTCGATATACATGTCCTGGAGTGCAAGCCGCACCCGAAGATTATGCAAAGTTGAATAATTCGCATCTGCATAATATTGAAAGCTAAATCTTGTAGAGCCGGAATCCGACATTTCATGTGCACCGCTAAAGACCTGCATGCCGATCCGTTGCTCACGGTGACGCGCATGGCAGCGGGGTATAATTTGATTGCCATAGATAGTAATTTGGAGGTGCCCCATGAATGCCCCCAACGCGCTCCAAAACATCCGCTCAAAACACCCCGTTGCATATGTGGTTCTCTATCTCTTTGTCGGCTGGGCATTGCTGGTTGTCATCACCCATGCCATAGCTTTTGGAGCAGAACTGCTGATAGCCAGCTCGGACCAGCCCGTCGTCAAATGGGAGACGACCGATGAGTGCACCGACGGAACCCGAACCGTCTACTACAACAGCCCGTCCCTCTATCAAGAGTTCAAGGTCAAGATAAAGGACTTCAAGATTGTCGATGCCGAGCTAGGCGTTTATTTGGCAATCGGAGCAACCATTAACGCCGAGCAAGTCGAGTACACGGACAGCCATGCGACGTATCGTATCGACCTCAGCATCCTAGGCCGACCGTCACGCACCTGTCTGCTCAAATGCGACATACGCGGCACCACACTACACATGTCCGAAATACAAATGCGCCCGGGCAAGGGGTTCTCTTCTTGAGCAGTATACCCGCCCGTACGGCTACTCCACCGGTTTGAAGATGGTGGCCTGACCGAAGACGCTGCGGATGAGGTCTTTGGCCTCGTCCTCGGTCTGCGGGATGCTCGGGGCTGCGCCCTGGTGGCCGAAGGGGCTGCCGGCGCCGGGGTTGGACTCCCAGGGAGCTGCAGGAGCGTCCTCCTCTTTGGGGGCAGCTACAGCGGACTTGGGCGCGGGCGTCGCACCCGGCACGTCGAACGGAGGCAGATCGTCCCCGCTCGCATCGCCAGCGAAGCCGCCGACCATAGCGTCGTCGTAGGGCACCTGCTCGGATTCCCACGGCGCGGACTGCGCGACAGGCTGAGCTTTGGGGGCAGCCGAGCGCTCGGGCGCACGGGGTGCGGGCTCGGTCGGGAGCTTACCCGTGGCAGGAGCACCGGCGGGGTTGTCGGAGCGTAGCCAGGGGGCTTTGCCCAGGTCAGACGACTTGGGCGCGGGCGAGACGGGCTTGGGCGCGGGTGTCGGAGCAGCCGGTTTGGGCGCCGCGGGCTTAGGCGCCGACGAGGTCGATGCCGTTACCGGTGCCGCTTGCTGCTGCGGCGCGCTGGCGCTCGAGGATACAGGGGCCGCCGAGGACACGGGTTGCGGGTCCGCAGATGCCGCAGCCCGTGCAGATGGAGAATGCTCCTCATGTTGAGGAGCCGGCGTGCCACCCCCATCCAGGACATAGTCGACGGTACGACGACCGAAGACCGCGCAGACCGTCGGTAGGACCACCGACTGCGTATCGGCGCGACCGAGCATCTTAATGGCAAAAGTCGAACCCGCGGGGAACGAGACCGTGAGCTTGGAGCCGTCGTCGGCCGTGGCGCGGGCGTTGAGCAAAAGCCCTGCGTAGGAAGCCTGACGCGCCTTGACGCGCTCGACGACCTCGGCCCATTTGCGCTGCAGCTCGCCGGCGTCCTCGACCGCGGGGGTCTCGGCGGCGCCGGCGGCAGCAACCTGGGAGGCATTGTTGGACTGGGGCTGAGGCGTCGGAGCCGGCGCAGGCTGAGGTGCAGGCGCTGCAGGCTTGGAAGCTGACACGGGTGCAGGCTGAGCCGCCGGAGCGGCAGCACCACGGTCCCAAGGCATGCCACCCTGGCGCGCGGACGTAGCAGCAGGGGCAGCGGATGCCGCCGGAGCGGCAGCACGAGCGCCCGAAATGAGCGTCGGCTGTTGGGCAGCAGCGGGTACGGATGCTGCAGGCGCGGCGGCCTGAGCAGCAGCCACGCTCGCCGGCACGGCGCCGTTGGCAACCATGGCCTCCAGGCGTGCCACGCGCTCGGCCAATGCCTCAATCGTTAAATCAGCCTCGGGACGTGCCAGACGCGTGCAGGCGATCTCGAGCACCAGGCGCACGTCGCTCGCACCCCTCATCTCCAGTGCGGCATCGTCGAGCACTGTCAGCACACGGGCCAGGCGGTCGGCAGGATGCTCGCCAAAGGCAGCGGCCTCGGCAGCAAGCGCCTCGGCCTGCTCGGAGCCGCCCTCAAACAGCTCGGCACGGGCACCGGCAACGCAGGCAACATACACGTCGCGCACATGCGCCACCAAGTCACGCGTCAGCTCAAGCAGGTCATTGCCTTCCTCGACCTGTGCGCGAATGAGCCCATACAGCTCGGCGACATCGCGATCAGCAATGGCGCGCGCAAACTCGCCTAGAATCTGGTCCGAAACTTCGCCCAAAAGCGAACGGGCATCGTCCGCATGCACGGCGCCGTTGCCAAAAACGCTCAGCTGCTCCAGCGTGGAGAGCGCGTCGCGCATGCCGCCCTTGGCATGGCGCGCCACGATAGCCAGCGCCTCGTCGTCGTAATCGAAGCCCTCCTGCTCGCACACGTATGCCAAGCGATACTCGATATCCTCGTTGCCGATGCGATGGAAATCGAAACGCTGGCAGCGCGAGAGGATGGTCTCCAGAATCTTTTGCGGGTCGGTGGTGCACAGCACAAAGATCACGTGTGCCGGCGGCTCCTCAAGCGTCTTGAGCAGCGCGTTGAACGCCGCCGTCGTGAGCATGTGGACCTCGTCGATGATATAAATCTTGTACTTGCCGCGCACTGGGGCAAAGTTGACGGAGTTGATGATCTCCTCGCGCACGTTGTCCACGCCGGTACGGCTTGCGGCATCGAGCTCGTAGACATCCGGGTGGTTGCCCTCGGCGATGAGCTCGCACTCCTCGCAAGTACCGTCGGGCATGCAGCCGCTTGCACCCTCGGCGCGCGCCGCCTCGGCATTGCGGCACAGCAGCGCCTTGGCCAGAATGCGCGCCATGGTGGTCTTGCCCGTGCCGCGCGGTCCGCAGAACAGGTAGGCGTGGGACAGGCGCCCCTCGGTGATGGCGTGCTCGAGCGTCGAGACGATATGTTGCTGGCCCACCACGGAGTCGAAGGTGAGCGGGCGATACTTTCGGTACAACGATTCCATGGGTGCTCCCCCGGGTATACTGAGTCTTGTTGCCGCGGCGGCCATGCGGTCGCACGACATACTGCATTCCATAATACCCGTACGGCGAGCCCGCCGCGATAGGAGTCCAAAGAGCATGGCAGACGCAGAGAGCAACCTCGTCCCCTCCGAAGCAGCCGACCAGGTCGAGGTCGCGCTCGAGGAGCAGGCCGCAGCCGACGACGGCATCCTGTACCTCAACGAGTACCAGTACGAAAACGACCTGGTCACCGACTTCGCCCGCCTGGTCGCCTCGCCCAGGCGTCGCGGCTCGCTGTATGTCGCCGCGGCAATTGCCGCGCTCATCGGCATCGGCATGCTGGTGGCCGGCGGCAACTGGATCAAGTTTGGCGTCGTCCTGATCGTGTTCGGCGCCTTTTTGGCCTGGTGGAGCAAAAACCTGCACCACACCCTCGCCCGCGACTTTATCGACGCCGTTGAGGCCGACGAGTCCATGGGTGGCCGCTATCGCCGCGTCGCCGCCAACGAGGACGGCCTGATGGTTTGGGGCAAGAGCGGCAAGTCACAGTTCTTCCCGTTTGAAAAGCTCGACCACGTGCTCGACGGCGAGCGCATCTTTGTGGCCATGTTCGCCGACCAGGGCGTGACGATCCCTAAGGACACCTTTGTCCGCGGCGATGCCGAGCAGTTCGGTCCCTTCCTCAAGGCCCGCATCAACAAAAAACTCCGCATCGAGACCAAGAAGAAGAAAATGAAGGCCGAGAAGGCCGCCGCCGAGGCCAAGCAGGGCGACAAGCCCCAGGACAACAAGGGCAAGCAGCGCAAGCAGAAGAAGAACAAGAAGAAGCGCTAAGGCCAAGCCAGACGGGCAGCCTCGCATCCCGCTATCCTCCCCATGCACCCGAGCGTGCTACACTAGCAGCATCTATGCCACCGCGAACGGCTCGGCTCCGCGCCCGCCACTCGCAAACGAACTTTAAACGCACGAGGGTTGGCCATGCCGCTTTTCTCGCAACATACCGCCCGGTTCTCGCCGGACGTTCCCTTGGAGGGCACCAGCTCTCGCGAGCTGCTCAAGCGGTACCAGCCGCTCGAGACACTTGCGACCGGCGGTTTTGGCTCCATCGAGATCTGCCGCGACACGCACCTGCGCCGCCGCGTCGCCATTAAGCGCATCCCCCTTATCAACGGTGCCGGCATGCCCGCCAGCGACATCATGGATGTCCTGCGCGAGGCGCACACTGCCGCCATGCTTCAACATCCCAATATCGTGCAGGTCATCGACTTTACACACGACACAGCCTATGCCTACCTGGTTATGGAATATGTCGATGGCATGTCGCTGGCCGAGTTTTTGCACCGCGTGGACGGCCACTCACTTACCTTTGACGAGGCCGCGGCCATTGCCGATGCCCTGGGCCAGGCACTCACCTTCGCCCATAGTAATGGCGTACTCCACCTGGACATTAAGCCCGCCAACGTGCTCATCGACCACTCGGGCAACGTAAAGCTCACCGACTTTGGCATGGCGCGACTGTCGTCTGCCGGCGGCTTTGGCGGCTCGCGCGGCGGCACCATCGGCTACATGCCACCCGAGCAGCTCGATATCGAGACCGGCACAGTCGACGAGCGCGCCGATGTCTTTGCCCTCGCCTGCGTGATCTACGAGGGCCTGTGCGGCAGCGCCCCCTTTATGGCCGCCACGCCCGGCGACTCGCTCGGCCGTATCATCGGCGGTGCCACCTACCCCAGCGAGCTCATCCCGCACTTTCCCCCGGGAGCCGAGGCTGCGCTCATGAGCGCCCTCTCCCCCATGCCGCAAGACCGCCCCAACAGCATCGAGGCATTTTGCGACCAGCTGCTCGCCGGCTTGGGCAGCGTGCGCGAGGGCCGTCGCAGCCTGGAGCAGATGGTGGGCGAGCTGTCGGATGACGAGCGCGCGGCAGACGATATCGAATCGTTACCCTATGAGGACGACACCATCGAGGTCGACCCCGCACTCGGCTGGGCCGGCACGCGCTGGAGCCACGCGCGCGATTACACCATGCGCGCCATCTCGGCGCTAACGTGCGGTGCCTTTAGCTTTTTGATCATGCAGACGGCTGGCGTCGCGGCGCTTCCCGGACTTATTGCCGCGGCCATCGCAATTGGGGCGGCCGCCGGCCTGGCCCCGCAGATTGGCTCGGCCATCTCGGCCGTGGGCTTTTTGGTGCTCATGGCCAACGCCACCATGCAGGCACAGGGCATCCTGTCGATGCTGCCCATCGCGGTGATCTTTGCCGCCGCCATGTCCGGTTGGTGGATCGCCTGGGGTCGCACCGAGACTGCCGCGAGCGCCGCGCTCACCTGTGCACTCGCGCTTGGCTGTCTGACCGGCAATACCTTCCTGGCAGCTGGGGTCGCCGCCGGCGTCGCGTCATTTTGGCTCGGCCCGGCAAGCGCCGCCGCGGCAACGGGCATTGGCGCGCTTTTTGCCCGTCTGGCCACGGTCGCGCTTTCAGCCGGAGGCGTGCTGGGGCTCGGTAACGTTGCCGCAGCGCTGGGAGACCCGCTCCTTTGGGCTGCCGTTGTGCTTGTCGCGGCAACTGCCGCAGCGTCATCTGCACTGCTCAATGCCCATGCCAAGCGTGCCGATCAGGGCTCAAACCTTGCCGCAATCGCCGCCATCGCTGTCACCGGCATAGGCTGCGCAGCGGCGTCCTGTCTTGCACACCATATGGAAATTGCCGGCCTTGCAGCCGCGGTCGTCGCCAAGGCGGCGGTTGCGGGAACCCTATCCTCTATAATCGTTGGGATATGCCTATATTTGCTCGGATACCAAAGAACCTATACGGAGAGTGAT
>CABUZI010000059.1 GCA_902496005.1 uncultured Collinsella sp. | reverse complement strand
TAGCGCGGGTCTCGGTGGTCTTGATGCGGTCGTTCTCGAAGAGGGCCTTAGCAAGGCTCTTCTTCATGGCCTTGGTGTGGCTCGCATCGGTGCCGAGCTTCAGGCCCTTCTTAACGTTGTGACGCATGGTCTAGTTTCTCCTCAAATATGCGAAGCATTAAGCCTTCAGGCTCAGGCCCATGGACTCAAGCTTGTCCTTCACTTCCTCGATCGACTTAACACCGAAGTTACGGATGTTGAGCAGATCGTTCTCCGAGAACTCAACGAGCTGACGGACCGAGTGAATGCTGGCGCGCTTAAGGCAGTTGTAGGAACGGACGGAAAGGTCCAGATCCTCGATCTGCTTGTCCAGCTCAGCGTTGTCGTTGGTGACCTCGGGAGCGAAGATCGAAGCCTCCTCCTCGACCTCGGGGGTCTCGGCAAGGTTCATAAAGGCGGCCATATGCTGGTTAATGATATTGGCAGCCTGGACCACGGCGTCGCGCGGGGCGATGGAGCCGTTGGTCTCGATCTCGAGGACAAGGCGGTCGTAGTCGGTGTGCTGACCGACACGGCAAGCCTCAACGAGCTTGGCGCAACGGGAAACCGGCGAGTACAGCGAGTCGACGTGGATCACACCGATGGGATCGTTGTCGCGTTTGTTGGCCTCGCCAGAAACATAGCCGCGGCCATAGCCGATGCGCATGCTCATGGTGAGATGGCCACCCTCGGTGAGCGTAGCGATGTGCTGCTCGGGGTTGACCAGCTCAAACTCGGACGGAATAAAGAAGTCCGCACCGGTGACCTCGCAGGGGCCGTCAACCGAAATGGTGGCGGTCGCCTCGTCGGTCGTGCCGAGAGCCCTGAAGACAAGACCCTTGACATTCAGGACGATGTCGGTGACATCCTCGACCATGTTAGGGATGGTCATGAACTCGTGCTGCGCGCCATCGATCTGAATAGCCTCGACGGCGGCACCCTCGAGCGAGGACAGAAGAACGCGACGAAGGGAGTTACCCAGCGTATCGCCGTAGCCACGCTCGAGCGGCTCGACGGAGACACGAGCAGACGTCTCGTTGATCTCTTCGACCTGAACCTGAGGCCTAATGAATTCTGACATGTATTACCTCCAGCCTCAGCAGCCCGGATGGACTACTTAGAGTAGAGCTCGACGATGAGCTGCTCGTTGATATCACCGCTGATCTGCTCACGCGTCGGCAGAGCGAGCACGTTACCAGACAGCTTCTCGATATCGACCTCGAGCCAGCCAGGGACCTCAAAGCGCTCGGAGGAAATCAGGGCCTCCTTGATGGGGAGGAGGTCACGGAACTTCTCGCCGACAGCGACGACGTCGCCGGCCTTGACGCGGTAGGACGGGATGTCCACGCGCTTGCCGTTCACGGTGAAGTGACCGTGACGGACGGACTGACGAGCCTCTTTGCGGGTGCGGGCGAAGCCAAGACGGAAGACGACGTTGTCGAGGCGAGACTCAAGAATGATCATGAGGTTCTCACCGGTGACGCCGTTCATCTTACGGGCCTTGTTGAAGTAGCCGTGGAACTGCTTCTCCAGAACGCCATAGATGAACTTGACCTTCTGCTTCTCGCGCAGCTGCATGCCGTACTCAGATTCCTTGCGACGGCGCTTGGGCTGACGGATAGATTCCTTCTTGCTGCTGTAACCGAGCTCAGCGGGATCGATCCCGAGCTGACGGCAGCGCTTAAGAACAGGAGTCCTGTCGATTGCCATATTGATACGATCCTTTCAGTTACACGCGGCGACGCTTCTTGGGGCGGCAGCCGTTGTGCGGAATGGGGGTCTTGTCCTGGATGCTCGAGACCTCGAGGCCAGCAGCCTGGAGGGAGCGGATGGCGGTCTCACGACCGGAGCCGGGGCCCTTGACGAAGACGGAAACCTTCTTCATACCGTGCTCCATGGCCTGCTTGGCAGCAGCCTCGGCAGCCATCTGGGCAGCGAACGGCGTGGACTTACGGGAGCCCTTGAAGCCCACCTGGCCAGCCGACTTCCAGGAAATGACGTTGCCCTGGGGATCGGTGATCGAAACGATCGTGTTGTTGAACGTAGAACGAATGTGAGCCTGGCCCACGGAAATGTTCTTACGGTCCGCGCGCTTCAGACGGGCAGCGCGAACGTTCTTCTTAGCAGTAGCCATCTATCTAGCGCTCCTTATTTCTTCTTCTTAGCACCGATCTGACGCTTCGGGCCCTTGCGGGTACGAGCGTTAGTGTGGGTGCGCTGGCCGCGGACCGGGAGGCCCTTGCGGTGACGAAGGCCGCGGTTGCAGCCGATGTCCATAAGGCGCTTGACGTTCTGGTTGCGCTCACGGCGGAGGTCGCCCTCAACCATGATCTGGTTCTTATCGATATAATCGCGGATGGCGTTAACCTCATCCTCGGTGAGGTCCTTAACGCGCGTATCCACGTTAACGTTGCACTCGACGCAGATCTTCGTCGCAGTGGTGCGGCCGATGCCGTAAATGTAGGTCAGACCGATCTCAACGCGCTTCTCACGCGGGAGGTCGACACCATTAATACGGGCCAACGTAGTCTCCTCTCTTAACCCTGACGCTGCTTATGACGGGGGTTCTCGCAAATGACGAGGACCTTGCCATGGCGCCTAATGATTTTGCACTTATCGCACATCTTCTTGACCGAAGGACGTACCTTCATCGTTCTTCCTTTCGGTAGCGCTCAAACTACTTCCCTACTATCTACTCGCCCAGCCGCAGGCGTTTAAAACTATGGCTGGTCTTCACACACAATCCGACCGTAGGTTGAGCTAAGCCTGCAGTCGGAAATGGAGTGCGTGTATGCGTGCCGCTATTTGTAGCGATAGGTGATGCGGCCGCGGGTCAGGTCGTACGGGGAAAGCTCCACGACAACCCTGTCACCGGGGAGAATGCGGATGTAATTCATTCGGATCTTGCCAGAAATGTTGCACAGAACCGAATGACCGTTCTCGAGCTCAACCTTAAACATGGCGTTGGGCAGCGGCTCTTTTACCGTACCCTCGAGCTCAATTGCGTCTTCCTTCTTCACAAGCAATCATCTTTCTCTAGAAAACGACAGCGATTGAGTATTCTACAACACGTATGTACGCATCGTAATAACTTCGTAATGGCTCCACAACTAAGTGGAACTTGTTACATTTGAAATGTAAAACAAAGCCGTTCCCTGATGCCCAAGATCGCCTTGAAATGAGAAGGCATAGACCTTGGGGTCATGCCTTCGAAATTGAAAGGCGAGGTTGGGCATCAGGGGGCGGCGACTTTTACATTTCTCCGCCTTGGAGCGAACACCAAGCACCTTGGGCATCCGTGGTCAGAATCACCGGACCGTCATTGGTGATGGCGACGGTGTTCTCGTAGTGCGCGGCGGGCAGGTGGTCGTTGGTCGTAACAATCCAACCGTCGGAGCCCGTGCTCACATGGTTGGAACCCATCGTAACCATCGGCTCGATGGCAATGACCATGCCGGCCTGGAGGCGAACGCCCCTCCCCTTCTTTCCATAGTTAGGAACGTTGGGGTCCTCGTGCATCACGCGGCCAATGCCATGGCCCACATAATCACGAAGCACGCCGTAACCGTGAGACTCGGCGAGGGACTGAACGGCATAACCGACGTCCCCGATATGGTTACCGGGAACAGCCTGCTCGATGGCAGCCTTAAGGCAATCACGCGTGACCTCGCACAGGGCCTTGGCCTCGGGCGTGGGGGTGCCGACGAAAAACGTCCAAGCGTTATCGCCGACCCAACCGTCGACAACGGCTCCCGTATCGATGGAGATGATATCGCCATCGCGCAGGATCATGTCGGGGTTGGGAATACCGTGTACCACGGCATCGTTAATCGATGCGCAAATGGTTCCGGGAAACCCGCCGTAACCCTTAAAGGCTGGGGTGCCACCATGCATGCGGATAATCTGCTCCGCGAGCTGATCGAGCTCAAAAGTCGAAACGCCGGGGCGCACCATGGCTCCAACGTGGCGGAGCGCCATCTTAGATAGCGCTCCTGCCTTCTTCATCTGCTCGATTTGCGTTGCAGACTTAATCTTGATCATAGACCGAGAGCCTCTTTGACATCCCCGTACACGGTCTCGCGAGCCTGGTCACCGTTGACCGACTTGAGCAGACCCTGGCCACGATAGTAGTCGACGAGCGGGCTCGTGGACTTCTCGTAGACGTCGAGACGGTTCTTGATGGTCTCGGGCTTGTCGTCGTCGCGCTGATACATCTCGCCGCCACACTTGGGGCAGGTAGCATCGGCAGCGGTGCCGGTGTAACCGCAGGCGCGGCAGGTGCGACGCGAAGACAGACGATCGATAATGACCTCGGGGGCCACATCGACCAGAAGGGCGCAGTCGATCTCGCGACCCATGGCGGAGAGCTCGGAATCGAGCGTCACGGCCTGGGCGGTGTTGCGCGGGAAGCCGTCGAGGATGAAGCCCTGCTGGGCGTCATCGGCGGCAAGGCGCTCCTTGACAAGGTCGATCACGAGCTGATCGGGAACGAGCTCGCCAGCGTCCATGTACTTCTTAGCCTGAATACCAAGCACGGTGCCACCCTTGACGGCAGCACGCAGCAGGTCGCCCGTGGAAATGTGAGCGACGCCAAACTCGGCGACGAGCTCCTGTGCGACGGTACCCTTACCGGCACCCGGAGCTCCGAGCAATACGAGGTTCATGAGCAATCCTCCTCTAGCCTATTTAAAGAATCCATCGTAATCATACATCTTGATCTGGCCTTCGAGCTTATCGACCGTGTCGAGCACGACGCCGACCATGATGAGGATGGACGTGCCGCCAAATGCCTGGATTAGCTGGTTACCCGTAAAGGAGAAGATGATCGAAGGCACGATGGCGATGAGCGCCAAAAAGACAGCGCTGGGAAGCGTAATCTTGTTGAGCGCGTTCTTGATGTAGGCCGCGGTAGCCCTACCCGGACGCACGCCCGGAATAAAGCCGCCCTGCTTCTTAAGGTTGTCGGCCGTGTCATCGGGGTTGAACACCATGGACGTGTAGAAGTACGCGAAAAACACGATGAGGACAACGTTAAGCACCCAGTTGAGCCAGCCGCGCGAAAGCGCAGAGGCAACTGCCTGGATCCAGCCGATGCCGGGGAAGAACACGGCAATCTGAGCCGGGAAGTACAGCAGCGCCGAAGCGAAGATGATCGGCACGACACCCGCGGTGTTGACCTTGATGGGCAGGTAGGTGGTCTGGCCACCCATCATGCGACGGCCCACGACGCGCTTAGCGTAGGAGACCGGGATGCGGCGCTGGCCGCGCTCAAGGAAAACAATCAACGGAATAACCAGCAGGATGATGGCGCAGATGATCACCATGGTGATGATGCCACCGGCATTGCCCTCGGTGCTGGAGAAGATAGCCTGCGGCAGACCGGCCATGATGTTCGCGAAGATGATCAGCGACATGCCATTGCCGATACCGCGCTGGGTGATGAGCTCACCAATCCACATGATCAGCATGGCGCCCGCAGTGAGCGTGCCGACGATCATGAGGTCGAAGATGATCTCGGGAGCGCCGGCGCCATTGAAGCTGATGCCGAAGCTCTTAAAGAGGAAGAGGTAACCAACGGAGTTGAGGATTGCCAGAGCCAGGGTGAGGTAACGCGAATACTGCGTAATCTTGGTCTGACCGACCTCGCCCTCGCGAGCAAGCTCATGCAGGGAAGGCACGACGGCCTGGAGCATCTGGAGGATGATCGAGCTGGTGATGTAAGGCATGATGCCCAGCGAAAACACCGACACATAGCTCAACGCGCCGCCAGAGAAAAGATTCAGGAGGGCCATAGCACCTGCGGCGACCGAATTGTTATCGGTCGAGAAAAGGCCCAGCATCCCCTGGAAGGGAATGCCGGGCACAGGAACGTGCGCACCAATGCGGTACACGACGAGCATAGCTATGGTAAAAAGAATCTTTTCGCGCAATTCTTTGATGCGGAAAGCATTCTTAAGACCATTTAGCACGGCAGCTCGACCTTTCCGCCGGCGGCCTCGATCTTGGCCTGCGCAGAAGCGCTGACCTTGTCGACCTTGACCGTGAACTTCTTGGTGAGCTCACCATTGCCGAGCACCTTGACGGGCTCGAACTCGCTCTTGGTGATGCGAGCGGCCTTAAGAGCGGCACCGTCGATCACAGCGCCGTCCTCGAACTTACGCTCGAGACGCTCAACGTTAACAGCGGTGTACTCGATACGACGGGGGTTGCGGAAGCCCGGAAGCTTGGGCAGGCGCATAGCCAGCGGAGTCTGGCCACCCTCGAAGCCGGCACCCTTGGTGCCGCCAGAGCGGGAACCCTGGCCCTTCTGACCGCGGCCAGAAGTGGTGCCGTGACCCGAAGAATTGCCACGGCCGACGCGCTTGCGGTTCTTGGTGGAACCGGGCGCGGGAGTAAGATCGTGAAGCTGCATTTGCTACTCCTCTACAATCTCGACAAGGTGCTTGACCTTGAAGATCATGCCGCGGACGGACTCGTTGTCAGCAATCTCGCGAACCTCGCGGATCCTGTGGAGACCGAGGGCACGGACAGTACGGACCTGGTCCTGCTTGCAACCGTTGGTGCTGCGGACCTGCTTGATCTTGATGGTGTCAGCCATGCTTAGTTCTCCTTACCGACGAACATCTCGGAGACCGTCAGGCCACGGCGAGCCGCGACGTCCTCAGGGCTGGAGAGCTCCTTGAGGCCCTCGACGGCAGCCTTGATGATGTTGAGGCCGTTGTCGGTACCGAGGGACTTGGACAGGACGTTCTTGATGCCAGCAAGCTCAAAGAGGGGACGCACAGCGCCGCCGGCGATAACGCCGGTACCCTCGACAGCGGGCTTGATGATGATGCGGCCGGCACCAAAGTGGCCGAGAACCTCGTGCGGGATGGTGCCCTGCTCGGTCACCGGCACGTGGAACATGTTCTTCTTGGCATCGAGAGATGCCTTGGAGATGGCCATGGGCACCTCAGCGGACTTGCCCATGCCAACGCCGACGTTGCCCTTGCCATCGCCAACGACGACGAGAGCGACGAGGCTCATGCGACGACCACCCTTGACGGTCTTCGACACGCGGTTGATGTAAACGACGCGCTCCTCGAACTCGGAGGCCTCGCGCTGCTGCTTCTGATTACGAGCCATGTGCTACATACCTCCTAGAACTCGAGACCGGCGGCACGAGCACCGTCGGCGAGGGCCTTGACGCGGCCATGGTAGATACGGCCACCGCGATCGAAGGCGACCTTGGTGATGCCGGCCTCGATGGCGCGCTTGCCAACGAGCTGACCGACCTTCTCCGCAGCCTCCTTGTTCGAGGTGTGGGTGCCCTTGAACTCGGCCTCGAGGGTCGAGGCAGAGACGAGCGTCAGGCTGGAGCCCTTGCTGTCGTCGATGATCTGGGCATAGATGTTGGCGTTAGTACGGGTCACGCGAAGACGCGGACGCTCGGAGGTACCCGAGACCTTGCCGCGAACACGACGCTGACGACGCTTGAGGCCTTCCAGCTTCGCCTTATGCTTGTTCATACGTAAACTCCTAAAAAGGTTGATCTTGCCAGCACCTGACGGGGTGCTGGTCTTATGCGAGTGAGTCGGTTACGACTACTTGGCGGCCTTACCCAGCTTGCGGCGGATGTGCTCGCCAACGTAGTGGATACCCTTGCCCTTGTAAGGCTCGGGAGGACGATGGCCGCGGATCTCAGCGGCGATCTGACCGACCTGCTGCTTGTTAATACCCTTGACGTTCACGTGGGTGTTGTCGGGAACCTCGAAGGTGATGCCCTCGGGAGCCTCGACGATCACGGGGTGCGAGAAGCCCAGGGAGAACTCGAGGTTCTTGCCCTTCTGCTGCACGCGGTAACCGACGCCGGCGAGCTCGAGCTTCTTCTCGAAGCCCTCGGAAACGCCAACAACCATGTTGTGGATGAGGGCGCGGGTGAGGCCGTGGCGGGCACGGGTCTCACGCTCGTCGTCGGGACGGGAAACGGTGAGGACGTTGTCCTCGACGTTGATAGCGAGCTTCTCAAAGACATCGAGCTCGAGCTGGCCCTTGGGGCCCTTGACGACAACGTTGTTGCCGCTGACTGCCACTTCGACTCCGGCGGGAATCTGGACAGGCTTATTACCGATACGAGACACGGTGATCTCCTTTCCTTCTACCTACCGAGCGAATTACCAGACGTAAGCGATGATCTCGCCGCCGACGTTGTGCTTGCGAGCATCGCGGTCGGTCATGACGCCATGGCTGGTGGAAATAATGGCGGTACCAAGGCCACCGCGGACGCGGGGCATGTCGGCAACGCCGGTGTACTTACGCAGGCCCGGCTTGGAAATGCGGCGGATGCCGTTGATGACCTTAGCCTTCTTGGGACCATACTTAAGCGTGATGTGCAGAGTCTTCTGGGGAACGGTGTCCTCGACATCGTAGCCCTCGATGTAGCCCTCCTCGTGCAGAACACGAGCGATCTCGACGAGCTTCTTGCTGCTCGGCATGGAGACCGTGGCCTTGTTCACAGAGTTAGCGTTACGGATGCGCGTAAGCATATCTGCGATCGGGTCTGTAAGGTTCATACAGATTCTCCTTCGTTCTTGATGAACACGTGCTCTTGGTTCTTCGCCGCCCTTAACGGCAAAGCCTTTTTAGCGCGTTTTCCCTGTTCCAAACTGATGCTTGAAACGCTGGTAGTGACTTACCAGCTGGCCTTCTTAACGCCGGGAAGCTCGCCCTTGAGTGCAAGCTCGCGGAAGCAGACACGGCACAGGCCGAACTTGCGGTACACAGAGTGCGGACGGCCGCAGCGCTGGCAGCGCGTGTACTCACGAGTAGAGAACTTCTGCTTGCGATTGCACTTGACGATCATCGATGTCTTAGCCACTTATATCCTCCTCACATAGAGTATTGTTCGCCCCAAGCGCCGCCCCCTTGTGGGAACGGCGCTTATAGGGCAGGTGAACCTATTTCTTGAACGGGAAACCGAAGGCGTCCAGAAGGGCCTTGGCCTCCTCATCGGTGTTGGCGGTGGTCACGAAAGTGATGTCCATACCGCGCTGGTGATCGACGGAGTCGAAGTCGATCTCGGGGAAGATGAGCTGCTCGGTGACGCCCATGGAGAAGTTACCACGGCCGTCGAAGCTCTTGGCGGAGATGCCGCGGAAGTCGCGGATACGGGGGATCGCGACGGAGGTCAGACGATCGAAGAACTCCCACATACGGTCGCCACGCAGGGTAACCTTGCAGCCGATCGGCATACCAGCGCGCAGGCGGAAGGTAGCGATGGACTTGCGGGCACGGGTGATCATCGGCTGCTGGCCGGTGATGGCGCGCAGGTCGCGCACGGCACCGTCGATGGCCTTGGAATCGGTAGCGGCCTCGCCGACACCCATGTTCACGACGATCTTCTCAAACTTGGGGATCATCATGACGTTCTCGTACTGGAACTTGTCCTGAAGCTGCTGCTTGACCTCGTTGTTGTACTTGGTCTTCAGACGCGGCACATACTTCTCTTCTGCCATTGTTCACTCCTTCTTGGGGTTTTAAGCACGGGGCGTGGCCACGATGGGTTGTCCTCGTGCCTCCTGGCTGCATCCGCGCCGCTCATGGCATTTTGCGGTTTGGACTCGACGCAGCAGGAGCCGACAAAACAATCGGTACTATACGCGCATTGGGTGCGTATTTCCAGAAAAACCTCGTCTGCCTGCACAACTCCACAACTCCCCCGCACATAGTGATCCCCAAAAAGCAGTTGCGGTGAAATAGGGACTGTTGGGCGGCCTAACAGGCTTAAACAATCCGTATTTCACCGCAACTTATTGGTGGGGATGCGATTAGCGCTTGCGGGGGACGAGCTTGGTGCGGCGCAGGTGGATCATCTCGGCGGCTATGGAGATGGCGATCTCCTCGGGGTCCTCGGCCTGAATGGCAACGCCGATCGGCAGGTGCAGCTCGTCGATCCGCTCCTGCGTAAAGCCCTCCTGCTCCAGGCGGGCGCGCACAAAGGCCGTCTTGCGGCGCGAGCCTAAGCAGCCCAGATAGGCGGGCTTGGCGCGCATGGCCTGAATCACCACGTCGATATCGGACTTGTGACCCGCCGTGGCGGCGACCACCAGGTCGCGCGGGCCGATGGGACACAGCTCGCTCAGGTTCTTGTAGTCGACCAGACGACGGTCGTAGACGCCGGGCACCCAATCGGGGGTCAGCGTGCCGGGGCGGTCATCGCACGCCACGACGGCAAAGCCCGCCGCCGTGAGCACGCGCGCCGTCGCAGCGCCCACGTGGCCGC
>CABUZI010000058.1 GCA_902496005.1 uncultured Collinsella sp. | reverse complement strand
TGGCGCGCAGGATCTGCTCGGCCTGGCGTTGATTGGTCGAGGCGGTCATGACCAGACAGTCGATGAGGATGCGGTCCGGGCCGATGCCGTAGCGGGCGGCCTCGGCCACGATGCGCTCGGCGATGGCGAAGCGGGCCTCGGCGGTATCGGGGATGCCGCCTTCGTCGAGCGTAAGGCCGACAACGTTGGTGCCGTAGTGGGCGACCAGCGGAAAGATCTCATCCATGATCTGCTGCTTGCCATTGACCGAGTTGATGATGGGCTTGCCGGCGTAGCGGCGCACGGCGGCCTCGACGGCTGCGGGGTCGGTGGAGTCGATCTGCAGCGGCAGCAGCGTGGAGCCCTGGAGCTGTTCGGTCGCCTGTTGGATGATCTTGACCTCGTCGATCTCGGGCAGGCCCACGTTGACGTCCAGAATGTCGGCGCCCTGTTCCTGCTGGCTGATGCCCTGGCTCACAACGTAGTCCAGGTCGCCGTCGCGCAGGGCCTGCTGCAGGCGCTTTTTGCCGGTGGGGTTGATGCGCTCGCCGATGACGGCGATCTTGTGGCCGTCGCAGGGAAGGTCCACGACCGTTTGGGCGCTCGTGACCGACATGCTGGGCTTGCGGCGGCGCGGGCTGGGCGTGTGGTTGTCGATAAGCGTGCGCAGGGCCGCCATGTGCGCCGGCGTGGTGCCGCAGCAGCCGCCCACGACGCTCACGCCGTCGGCGATCATGCCGGCGACGGCCTCGGCGTATTCGGGGGCTTGGATATCAAAGACGGTGTTGCCGTCGTCGTCCACATGGGGGAGTCCCGCGTTGGCCTGCACCATAATGGGCTTATCGGTAACGGTGAGCATACGTGCGGCGAGTCCTCGTAGCTCGGCCGGTCCCTGGCTGCAGTTGATGCCCAAAACGTCGGCGCCGATGGCATCGAGCGTGATGGCGGCGACCTCGGGACTCGTGCCCAGGAAGGTACGGCCGTCTTCCTCAAAGGTCATGGTGGCAAAGACGGGCAGGTCGGAGTTCTCGCGGCAGGCGAGGACCGCCGCCTTGATCTCGGCCAGGTCGGTCATGGTCTCGATAATAAAGAGGTCCACGCCCGCGGCGACGCCGGCGCGCACTTCCTCGGCAAAGAGGTCATAGGCCTCGTCGAAGCTGAGGGTGCCTAAGGGACGAAGCAGTGCGCCGATGGGGCCGATGTCACCGGCGACGTAGCGGGCACCAGCCGCGCGGGCGCAGGCGACAGCGGCGGCAAAGACATCTGCCACGGTGGCGGCGCCGTCGAGCTTGTGGGCATTGGCGCCAAAGGTGTTGGCGGTGATCACGTCGCAGCCGGCCTCGACATATTGACGTTGGATATCGGTGATAACCTGGGGCTCATCAAAGTTGAGCAGCTCGGGCAAGGCGCCCGCCTTCATGCCAGCGGCCTGCAACATGGTGCCCATGCCGCCGTCGAACAGCAGGTGTCCCGTGCCCTCGATGGCCGCACGCAGGCGATCGTCCTTAATGCGCAGATCGTCGATCGTGCGCGTCTTGTACGTGGCACCGTTGCGACGTGCGGCATCAACGGGTGCCGCCAATGCAGTGCCGTCAGAATCATGAGTGATAAGCGGAGTAAACATCGGGGGCTCCTAATGGCTGGAATAGCAGGTGGTGTGGGCGGCGCGGAAGCGACAGCTCTCGCGCATGCGGCAGATATTGCAGGTGGGGCGGGTCTGGGCGTCGTGGACCTCGCCGTCAAACAGACCGATCACCGCGGTCACGCTTTTGGTGGGCATGAGCAGGCTGGTGGGTGTGACGGTCAGGCCGATGAGCCGCGTGGCGTTGAGCGCATTGACGATCGAGCGCTGGGCCGAGAGCGGGCAGTCGCCGTAGCCGGGACTAAAGCGCCAGTTGCCGGCGAGTCCGTGTGCTGCGGCGTCCGTCTTGACCTGCTGGTCCATTTGCTCAACGGCGGCTTCCACGTAAGCGGAGCACGCGGCGTCGAGCACGGCGCCCTCCAGGGGATGTTGGGCTCCCGTGGTGCGCAGGCGACGCTCGGCGTCCATGCCGAGGGTGCATGCCATGAGCGCGGCAAAGCGGGCATCTTTGAGATGTCGATAGATATCGCGACCTCGCAGCTCAACGTTGGTGCCGACCAA
This sequence comes from uncultured Collinsella sp., assembly GCA_902496005.1. Taxonomy (GTDB): domain Bacteria; phylum Actinomycetota; class Coriobacteriia; order Coriobacteriales; family Coriobacteriaceae; genus Collinsella. The sequence continues at coordinate 8,252 of CABUZI010000058.1, read as the reverse complement.
GTGAATGCAAGGCTCACTTTGTTCGTCCACGCCCGTGGCATCGACGGCAAACACGCGGCGCACGCCACGGGGCTCAATGTCAAGTTCCAGACGCTCGACCACAAGCTCAATACGTCGTGACAGCTCGGGTTCAATCTGCTGGCCGCCGTAACCCAGATACCGCAGCATCTCGGCACGGTCGACACGGGGATGGTGCGCAGCATCGACACGGTAAAGCGCCGGCGACGCAAGGTCGGCCGGCACTTCGACAGCGGTTGTATCGATGTGCGGTTTTTCCATTACCCCAGGCGCTCCATAATGGTCGCGGCGATCGCAGGACGGTTCATAGTGTACAGGTGCAGGCCGTCGGCGCCGTGCTCCTTGAGGTCGCAAAGCTGGCGGGCGGCATAATCTACACCGGCTGCCTGCAGGCTCTCGGGGTCGTTCTCGTACTTGGCGAGAATCTTGATGACGGGGGAGGGCAGCGACGCGCCGCACATAAAGACCATGCGGCTGATCTGCGACTTGCCCATAAACGGCATGATGCCCGCGGTAATGGGCACGGTGATACCGGCCTTGTCGGCAAGCTCGCGAAAACGGTAGAAGCACTCGTTATCAAAGAAGAGCTGTGTCACAAAGAAGCTCGCGCCGGCGTCCTGTTTTTGCTTGAGGTGTTCGACCGAGAGGTTGAGATCCACACAGGCAATGTGGCCCTCGGGGTAGGCTGCGGCGCCCACGCAAAAGCCGGCGTCGACGAGCTCGGGGATGAGGTCGCGGGCGTAGGCGTAGTCGGAGGCGGGCTTGTCGTCCTCGGTCGCGCCGGCAGGGAGATCGCCACGCAGGGCCAGGATGTTTTCAACGCCGGCGGTGCGATACTCGTCGATCTTGGCGGCGATGTCGGCGTGGGTGCGGCCCACGCAGGTGAGGTGTGCCACCGAGGGCGTGTCGAATTCGCTCGAAATCATATGCGCGATGGGGGCGGTGGTGGCACCGTTGCCCGAGCCGCCGGCCGAGCAGGTGACCGAGACAAAGCTCGGCGAAAGCTTGCACAGATTGCCTGCCACTTCGCGAGCCGTGTCGAGGGTGAGCTCGCCCTTGGGCGGGAACATCTCAAACGAAACGGGCGCGGTGCCCTGGGATGCTGCCTGCTTAAAAACCTCGTCGACGCGCATATCGTGCTCCTCTAGATACGTAATAGTGTGATGTGTTGTAAGGATTCTACAGCACCACTGTGTCACGGTGGAGTTTCACTCGTTATTCGGGGATACCAATCAAAGATGCCTTGCTATCGGCTTTCTCTATAACAGAGCGGCTAATCTAGGCACGGACTATAAAGACTGGTATCTGATGCAAAATACCAGTTAATAGAGCTCCATCTCAAATTGACTACCCTTAAACCATGGGGAGAGGTCTGCAATTTATGCAGTTGATTGGCTGTTGAGGGTGGCAACGCCGCCTCGATAGGGTAACCTCATTGATTGGTTTCGCGACAGCAACATAACGGTAATGTCGCGGAAACACGGCGAGTCTAAGCTATGACTCGTTCGTTAGTAATCAACACCGCTTCTCACGCGGTGCCGATACGAAGGGAGTTCCGTATGGCCGAACTTACTGACCGCTTCGGGACCATGGTGTTCTCTGAGGAAGTCATGAAGGACTACCTCCCCAAGGACATTTGGAAGCGCCTTGCTGCAACCCTCGAGGGCGGTGAGCCGCTCGACCTGGATGTGGCCAACGCCGTTGCCCATGCCATGAAGGTCTGGGCCATCTCCAAGGGTGCGACGCACTATGCGCACTGGTTCCAGCCGCTTTCGGGCATTACTTCCGAGAAGCACGACAGCTTCCTGGAGCCCAACCACGACGGCACCGCCATTACCAAGTTTACGGGCAAGAACCTCATCCAGGGCGAGCCCGATGCCTCCAGCTTCCCCAACGGCGGCCTGCGCGCCACCTTCGAGGCCCGTGGCTACACCGCTTGGGATCCCACTAGCCCCGCCTTTATCAAGGACGACGTCCTGTGCATCCCCACGGCTTTCTGCTCCTACACGGGCGAGGCCCTGGACAAGAAGACCCCGCTGCTGCGCTCCATGACCGCGCTCTCGCGTGAGTCTAAGCGCGTTTTGGCGCTGTTTGGCAAGACCCCCAAGAAGGTCGTTCCTTCCGTGGGCGACGAGCAGGAGTACTTCCTGATCAAGAAGGACGCCTACCGCAAGCGCAAGGACCTGGTCATTACCGGCCGCACCCTCTTTGGCGCCGCTCCCTGCAAGGGCCAGGAGCTCGAGGAGCACTACTTTGGCGCTATCCGCCCCACCGTCTCGGCCTATATGAAGGATCTGGACGATGAGCTGTGGGCGCTTGGCATTCCCGCCAAGACCAAGCACAACGAGGTTGCTCCCTGCCAGCATGAGCTTGCCCCCGTCTATGGCGAAGTCAACGAGGCCATCGACCAGAATCTGGTCATGATGGAGAAGATGAAGCTCATCGCCTCCCGCCATGACTTGGTCTGCCTGCTGCACGAGAAGCCCTTCGAGGGCATTAACGGTTCGGGCAAGCACAACAACTGGTCGCTCGGCACCGAATCCGAGAATCTGCTCGACCCGGGCGACACCCCGCTCGACAACCTGCAGTTCATCGTCTTCCTCACCGCGGTGATCGAGGCCGTCGATAACTATCAGGAGCTTCTGCGTGCCTCCGTTGCCTCGGCCGGCAACGACCATCGTCTGGGCGCCAACGAGGCTCCTCCGGCGATTATGTCCATCTTCCTGGGCGACCAGCTTACCGAGGTCGTCGAGAAGATCATCGATGGCAAGGCTTCCGTCCATGCCACGCGCGGCGTGCTCGACCTGGGCGCCGATACCCTGCCCAAACTGATGCAGGACAACACCGACCGCAATCGCACCTCCCCGTTCGCCTTCACCGGCAACAAGTTCGAGTTCCGTGCCTGCGGCTCCGAGCAGAACGTCTCCGACTCCAACCTGGTGCTCGATGCCGCCGTGGCCAAGTCGCTCAAGTCCTTCGCCGACGCGCTTGAGGGTACGCCCGAGGATGAGTTCCAGGACGCCGCGCTCGAGTACTGCAAGAAGGTCCTGACCGACCACCAGCGCATCCTGTTCTCCGGTGACGGCTACTCCGATGAGTGGCCCGTCGAGGCCAAGAAGCGCGGCCTTGCCAACAACAAGACCACGGCCGACGCCCTGCCCGCCTTTGTTTCCGATAAGGCCATCGCGCTCTTTGAGGAGACGGGTGTCCTGACCAAGGCCGAGGCCCAGTGCCGCTACGACTGCAAGCTCGAGAAGTACAACAAGCTCATGAACATCGAGGCCACCACGATGGTTCGCGAGGCGCGTCGTACCTATCGCCCGGTCATTACCGCCTATGCCACCAAGGTCGCTAAGGGCCTTGAGACTATTCGTGCTGCCGGTGCTGAGGCCGCCATGCAGTGCGAGCAGAACACGCTCAACAAGCTCTGCAACGGCATCACCACCATCAACGACTCCATCAAGGCGCTTGACGCCGTGCATCAGAAGGCTGAGGCCCTCGATGGCCAGGAGCAGGCCAACGTGTACGCGCACGAGGTCGTTCCCGCTATGGATGCGCTGCGTGCCGCCGTGGACGCCATGGAGGAGATCGTGGCAGCCGACTACTGGCCGGTCCCGACCTACGACGACATCCTGTTCTACGTGTAGGGCGTAACTGACATATCGTCACGGTATTGAGCCGGGGTCCGCATCATGTGGGCCCCGGCTTTTGATTGCGAAGGACGCTTTGAAGCCCGTTTTGCCGCCGATTTGCCTAGGTATAAAGGGCTATGGGCAAAAAACGTCAAATATGAGTACTGTCACAAGTCCTGTAACATTATTTATCTGCAAAATATGTAGTGTTACGCAACATATGTCCAAGTACTTAGCCGATAAACGTCTGCAATTTTTCCGCCGTAGGACGCCTGACGGCTAAATCGCCTTCTGAAGGCATGAAATTTCTGTTACTAAAATGGTAACAGTACTCATATTTGCTATTTTTTGCCCACAGGCCTTGCGATGATGTCGGGATTCGTACCCTGTCGGGTTCGAACCGCGGCGTTTCGGTAGCAAAAAGCCCGCTACCGCGAGGGTAACGGGCTTCTCGTTTCAAATGGTGCCCCCAGCGGGATGTCCGCGTGCGGCTGACGCCGCCCGCTTTCGCCGCGTCGCTTCGCTCCTTGCGTGCTGCGCTGGAAAACGCTTCGCGTTTCCTCAGCTCCGCACCCTGTCGGGTTCGAATCCCGGCGCATGGGTAGCAAAAAGCCCGCTACCGCGAGGGTAACGGGCTCTTCAATTCAAATGGTGCCCCCAGCGGGATTCGAACCCGCGATATCCACCTTGAAAGGGTGGCGTCCTTGGCCGCTAGACGATGGGGACAGCGGGAAAGAGTATAGCAGACTTTTTTAGCCGTTCACATATCGTTGGCAAACTGAAAAACCACCACAAAGGTGCCTGTCCCCTTTGTGGTGGCGGGGCGTTAGGGGAGGAGCTTCATCGCGGCGTCGTGGGCGGCGTGCTCGTAGGTGTCGTCGAGGGATTTGAGCGGCAGCAGGGCTGTGGCCTGCGCATCGCCGCGGCGATCGAGGGCGTGGGTAATGAGCCAGTCAGCGAGCTCGGGGTTTTTAGGCAGTGCCGGCCCGTGCAGGTAGGTGCCGATGACGCCCTTGTAGATGAGACCCTCAAAGCCATCGTCGCCGTTGTTGCCGGTGCCCGTGACGACGGACGTTCCGAGTGGCGTGGCGTCTGCGTCGAGCAGAGTGCGGCCGCCGTGGTTCTCGAATCCCACAAAGGGCTCAGGTGCCAGATCGGTTTTGACGGCTACATTGCCGATCAGACGGTCGGAGCCGCGTACGGTTTCGGCGGCAATGACCCCCAGGCCCTCGATGCGATCCTCGCCCATATAGTACGAACGGCCGAGCAGCTGATAGCTGCCACAGATGGCAAGCAGCGAGCCGCCATCCTCAACATAGGCCGCGACCTTGTCTTTTTGGGCGAGTAGCTCGTGTGCCACAGCCAACTGGTCGCGGTCGGAGCCACCACCCATCATGACGATATCGGCATCGGTCAAATCAAGCGTTTCGCCCATACGGACCTCGTCTACACGCGCGGGAATGCCACGCCAGGTGCAACGGCGCTCAAGGGCGATGACATTGCCGCCGTCGCCGTAGAGGTTAAGGGCATCGGGGTACAGATAGACGATGCGCAGCGGGCGCGAAAGCTCGACTGGCGCGATGCCGACAGGAAGAGCGCTGCCGTCGGCACGGGCTACGGCGCGGGCGGCAATCGAGGCTGTATCGGCACCCTTCAGCCCGTCGAGCTCCTTGACCAGCGGAGGAAAGGCCGTGTAGTTAGCGACGGCGTAGAAAGTGTCGCCAGCAGCCTCGTCTGCCACGGCGCCAATTGCCTGCGCGACGTCCGAGATAATCGCGGCATCGATGCCGGCGTACTTGAGGCGTACCTGCATGTCGTGCGCACGCGTGCCTCCGGCAAAGGCGACAAGACCCGGCGTGTCGGCGATGCGCTCGAAGTCGACATCGTAGATCCACGAGACATCGTGGCCGTCGGCGTCGTTGTCGTTGAGGAAGAAAGCGCAGAGTCTGCCACCTGCCGTCTTGATGGACTGGATCTGGCGATCGAAGCCTACGGGATTCTTGGCCAGGTTGGCCTCGACGGTTCGGCCGGCGATATTCCAACGGCCCATGCGACCACCTGCTGGCACGTAGGCGTCGAGCGTGGGCTGCAGGCGTGCGGTGTCCACGCCCAGCTCGCGGGCGGCGAAGAAGGCTGCGGCTACGTTGTAGACCATATACAGTCCGTTGTAGCGTGTGGCGATGTGTACGGCAGCCGCGTCGGGCGCAGATCCAAAGACCAGGTCAAAGCCATAGCCATCGCAGCCGAGCTCCACGCCCGTCACACGACGGACAAGCCCAGGGCGGGCCCAGCCGCACGAGGGGCAATGGTATGCGCCAAGCTGTCCGTACTGCACATAGTCGTACTCCAGCGGCGCGTTGCACTGTGAGCAAAAACGTGAGTCGCTAATGCGATCGGACTCGGTGCCCGTGGCGCCGTCGATGCCAAAGGCAATGCTCGCGTTGGGAACGCGCGCGGCAATCGAGGCGCACAACGGGTCGTCGGCGTTGTAGATGAGCGTTGTTGTCGGCGAGAGCTCTAACGCATGGGCGATGACGTCTTGGGTATGGTCGAGTTCGCCGTAGCGGTCTAGCTGGTCGCGGAACAGGTTGAGCAGCACAAAGTACGTCGGCTTGAGCTTGGGCAGAACGCGTACGGTGTAAAGCTCATCGCACTCAAAAACGCCCACGCGCTTGCCGCTGCTGGCGTGCTTAAGGCCGCCACGGGCCTCGAGCAGAGCACCCACCACACCAGGCTCCATATTGTTACCGGCACGGTTACACACCACGGTGGCACCGCTGGCAGCAACGGCGTCGGCGATGAGGTTGGAGGTGGTGGTCTTGCCGTTAGTACCGGTGATCACCACGCTGCGGTCGATAAGGCCGGCGAGGTCGCTTAGCAGCTCGGGGTCGATCTTCATGGCGATGCGGCCGGGGAGTACGCCACCCTGGCGTTTAAGGACGGAGCGCAGCCCCCAGCGGGCGATATCGCTTGAGGTGCAGGCGAGAGATGAGCGGAGATTCATGAAGCCGTTCCTAACGTAGATGACATAGTCGGGGCGATCGCGTCGCTAAAAGCCGTAGCGGCGCGCAAACTCCTGGGCAAGCTGCGAAACGTCTTCGCAGGCATTGGCCCAGGGGGCAAAGTCGGGGGTATCCGAGATGATGCCGTCGGCTTCCCAAACGGCCTGGTGCGAAAGGTCCCAAGGGTCGCGCGGCTCGGGTCGACAGGGGAGATACGGCGTCTGGTACATGGGGTTCAGCAAGAAGAACGCACCGCCCTCGCAGCGGTTGGCAAACTCGCGTAGCGCGCGTGTCGCCGGGCGCATCTTGTTCGTTTTGAACAGCAAGATCGTGCGGGCGAGCAGGTACCAGGGGGAGTTCTCGAGGGCATCGGCCCCCATCTGTTCCTCGAGCTGGTGGGCCAGGGCAAAAAAACCATCCTGATCTTCCAGGCGAGCGAGGGCGAGCAACACGGTGCCTGCGGCTCGGGTGGGATAGCCTTCCGCCTTAAGAACGCGGCGAGAATAGTTGGCGGCAGCACGGTAGCGAGCGCTCGCCATGCACAGCTGCGAGATGGCCTCGAGCGTGTGGAGCCAGCCAATAAGTGCCGGCTCGCTCACGGTAAGGTCTGCTGCGGTGACACCGTCGACTAAAACATTATTGGCCCAGTAGTGTGGGGCCTCCATATCAAACCCGGACATGCTCTGTTGCAGGTAGTCGGCCGTGCTCGCCTCGAGCTTCATCAGGTCGCCCAGGCAGGCGTCGACGGGCGTGTCCGCCAGGATGATGGCGAGCAACTGGGCATCGACGGCCAGCGCATCGACGCGAACAATCTTGAGCAGCTCGTCGCGCATATCGTCGAACAGGCGATTGCGCGTCTGCTCAAACTCCTCGTCGCTGCCCATGTCCTCGATGCGATGGAGCTCGTCGAGCAGGTGGCGATGAACGCCGGCATAGGACAGCAGCGCCTGGGCATGCTCGGACTGCGCATACTTTTGGGGATTCGCGCTCATGTCGTTATGGACAAGCTCGCGTGCTGCATCGGTGAGCTCGGGGTGCGACGCCAGATAGGTGCGCTCCAGGTAGGCGGGGATGTAGACGCTCGGATCCATTAGAGGTCTCCTCCCCTAAACGGCAAGCCCTGCTCGGCCGCGTGCAGGATGCGCTCGTCGATCTGGGAACGCACGATATCGTTGGTGGCGACCCAGGCGGCAAAGCTAGCGTTGTCAGGGGCGCCCAGGCCCTCCTGCAGCACCGGAGTCGCCTCGGACAGCGCAAGGACAAGCTCATCGGTAGAGCCCGGACCTACGTTGACGCGGGCATAGACGCCATCGGGAAACTCGGTTTGGAAGTAAAGTGCCTCGGCTGCGTGCGGGCACGAGCGCGCAAGGATACGCAGGTAGTGCTCGGCGCCTTCGTAGTCCAACTCGCGCCAGGCAGCGCTCATCAGCGCAATGAGCGTCCACGGGTCCAAGTCGCGCTCCGCATCCTTGGGGCGGCGGCGCAGCGGCGTGTTGGCAAGATAGGGTACGGAGTGGGCAGAGCGAAAGCGCTTGAGCTCCTCGGCGGGGTATTCGAGCTTTGCCATGGCGAGCATCGCGGTGTGGCGGACGCCGGCGGG
>CABUZI010000057.1 GCA_902496005.1 uncultured Collinsella sp. | reverse complement strand
TTCCTGCCGCTCGACTACGATCCCGACGTGAGCTTCGCCAACGTGGAGAACCGTCTTCAGATGCTCATCATGAACGCCAAGGCGCAGGGGTGCGGTGAGGCGCATGGCGAGACCGCGTAAGGACGCCGATGCGCCCGATGCACGCACCCGTATCATCGAGGCGTTTTGGGAGCTCATCGAGAACAACAGCATCTTCGAGCTGTCGGTTGGCGAGGTGACCCGCGCCGCCCAGTGCAATCGCGGAACGTTTTACTACTATTTTCACGATTTCGATGAACTCGTCGCCATCGCCATAGCCCAGCTGCTGCAGGATAACGAGCTCATCACCGATGCCCTCTGGCATTTTTCGAGCGAGGGCGACCTTTCGGCGTTCGACCGGCGCGACGTCCGCTGCCTGCTGCGGCGCATCGTCATCACCATGAGGGCGGGTGCCGCCGAGCAGGTCGAGCAGGGCATCCATACGATCATCATCGACCGCGTGAGAGAGATCGTCCACCCCGACGGAGAAGAGCTCAAGGCAGATTCGAGCTTTGCGGTGGGCTTTCTGGTCTCGGGCATCATGGGCTTTGTGATGGCGGTCGGCTTTGCCCGGGAGGGCGGCGAGGAGATAGACCTCGAGCAGCTGGGGGACAGCGCGTGCGCGTACCTGAGGGCGGTCGCCATGCAGACGGTTGAAACGGTCGCGCAAGTCGAGGGCGTCGATACATCCGAGCTGCTCGAACGCGTCTCCAAGGAGGCCGATGCCTATCGCGCATCGCGTGCGACGAGTCCCGACGTGGTGAAAGACGTCTAGGGTTTCTCTTGCGGGGCGCCCGTCGCGCATCGCGCGGTGAGTCCCGCGATGCGGTCATAACCTGCATTCATGTGAGCCGGGTTTATAGATATTCCTCCAGCTGTTAACATATACTCCATATGGGTAAAGAGACCAAAGCGCTGCCGCGGGGCGGCGCTTTGCGTTTGAAAAAACTAGCTCGTCTAAGAGGAACTAGCATGTTAGACCGTTTTACCGATCGTGCGCGTAAGGTCATGTCCATGGCCAAGCAAGAAGCGCTCGATCTTCATTCAAATAAGGTGGGCACCGAGCACCTGCTGCTCGCGCTTGCCAAGGAGGACGAGGGCATTGCCGCCGAGGCGCTGCGTTCGCTCGACATCTCCTATGATGACATCATGGATACCCTCAAAGAGGTCCAGACCACGGTTCCCGAGCCCAGCGAGGAGACCGAGGCTGCCAAGCTCGCCTTTACGCCGCTCGTCATCAGCGTGATGGAGCGCTCCTTCCGCGTGGCACGCGAGAACAACCAGACCTACGTTTCGACCGAGCACTTGCTGATCGGCATCGTCGAAGAGGGCAACGGCATGGCCATGGACATCCTCATGCGCCTGGGCGTGTCGTCTGCTTCCATTAAAAAGGCCATCGAAAAGCTCACTGCCAAGGATCAGGACAAGAAGCGTCCGCTCGCTGGCGCTGGCGCTGGTCGTCCCGGTGCGGGCCTGCCGTTCTTTAGCGGCTCGGATGCCTCTCAACAAAAGGGGAGCGGCACCGACACGCTCAAGCAGTTCGCCACCAACCTCACGCAAAAGGCGCGCGACGGCGAGCTCGATCCCGTGATTGGCCGCGAAAAGGAAGTCCAGCGCATGATGGAGATCCTTTCGCGCCGCACCAAGAACAATCCGCTTATCCTGGGCGATCCCGGCGTGGGCAAGACGGCTATCGTCGAGGGCCTGGCGCAGCAGATTGCTGCTGGCAATGTGCCCGAGAATCTTATGAACCAGAATATCTGGACGCTCGATCTGCCGGGTCTTGTCGCGGGTGCCAAGTATCGCGGTGAGTTTGAGGAGCGCCTCAAGAACGTGATCCAGGAGGCGACCGAAGCCGACGACGTCATCTTGTTTATCGACGAGATGCACACCATCATCGGTGCCGGTTCTGCCGAGGGTTCTATCGATGCGAGCTCTATGCTCAAGCCCGTGCTCGCGCGCGGTGCTTTCCAGATCATCGGTGCCACCACGGCCGAGGAGTTCCGCAAGTACCTCACCAAGGACCCGGCCTTCGAGCGTCGCTTCCAGACCATTGATGTCGAGGAGCCGAGCGTCGAGGACACGGTCAAGATCCTGACCGCGCTCAAGCCTCGCTACGAGGAGCACCACCATGTGCGCTATACGCAGGGTGCTATCGAGGCCGCCGCGAATCTTTCCAACCGCTACATCCAGGATCGCTTCTTGCCCGATAAGGCCATCGACCTCATCGACGAGGCCGGTGCCCGCGCTCGCATCGCCGCGAATCGCGCGCCCGAGCCGGTGCGCGAGGCTGAGCATCGCATAGAGGAGCTTAAGGCCGCCGCGCAGGAGGCCACCGAGAGCGATGACATGAACAAGGCCGCCGAGATCACCGAGCAGCAGAAGGCCGCCGAGATTGAACTCGCCGAAGCCAAGGCCGCCTGGACCGCCGAGCTCGACGCCAGCCCGCTCACCATCGACGTGAGTCAGATTGCCGACATCGTGTCCGTGACTTCGGGCGTGCCGGTTTCCTCGCTCACCGAGAGCGAGAGCCGTCGCCTGCTGCAGACCGAAAGCGTGCTCAAGACCCGCATTATCGGCCAGGACGAGGCCGTCGAGGCCGTCGCCAAGGCCGTGCGCCGCAGCCGCTCGCCGCTCAAGGACCCGCGTCGCCCCGGCGGTAGCTTTATCTTCCTGGGCCCCACCGGCACGGGCAAGACTGAGCTCGCCAAGACGCTCGCCGAGTACCTCTTTGGCAGCAAGGACGCGCTCATCAGCTTCGACATGTCCGAGTTCGGTAGCGAGTTCGAGGTCTCCAAGCTCATCGGTAGCCCTCCGGGCTACGTCGGTCACGACGAGGGCGGCCAGCTCACCAAGGCCGTTCGTCGCCACCCGTACTCGGTCGTGCTGTTCGACGAGATCGAGAAGGCGCACCCCGATATCTTCAACATCTTGCTGCAGGTGCTGGAGGAGGGCCGCCTGACCGATAGCCAGGGCAAGACGGTCGACTTCCGCAACACCGTGATCATCATGACGTCCAACGTGGGCGCCCGCGAGATTGCGCAGGATGCGAGCGTGGGCTTTGGCACCACCGGCGAGCAGGGTCTCACGTCGAGTGAGATCCGTGGTCGCGCGATGGGCGAGCTCAAGCGCCTGTTCCGCCCCGAGCTGCTCAACCGTATCGATGACATCGTGGTGTTCCAGAAGCTCTCGGGCGAGAATCTCACCAAGATCGCGCACCTGCTGGTGGACGACCTACGTCAGCGTTTGATTGCCAACGGCATGAACATCAAGCTCACCGATGCGGCCTATGACAAGATCGTGGCCGAGGGCACCGACCTCACCAACGGCGCGCGTCCTCTGCGTCGTGCCATCCAAAAGCTCATCGAGGATCCGCTGTCCGAGGAGCTGCTGGCCGGCGAGTGGGGCGAGGGCGATACCGTCCTGTGCGACGTGGTCGACGGCAAGTTTGTCTTTAGCCACGGCACGGGTGAGATTCCGGCGCCGCGTCCGGCGGGTGCACTCGGGGGCGATACCGCTCCGGCGGCGCCGCACACCGGAAACGCCGCACCTGTGAGCAGTGGCGTGAACTCGGGCCCCGGCGGCATGATGCAAGCCGGTTCCGGCGCGCTGTAGGGCGTGGCGACAATTTGATACGCGCAATCGAGGCGCTCCGGAAAGGGCGCCTCGATTTGTAGAGCTGCGGAAGTTGTGACCGTTACGCTATACGGTCCACCGTTAGCCGATGATGCGAGGGCGCTCGGCGTTTTCGACTGGTTTATGCACGCAAAGTCTGGGAATATACAAGTCGCATATCTTACTGTCTAACCAGTTGCGCCAAGGAGGCACCATGGACTACAAGATCACCGGCTATGAGCCCGCCCAGCTGTTCCATTTCTTTGAGGAGGTCAGCGCGATCCCCCGTGGGTCTGGCAATGAGAAGGGCATCAGCGATTTCCTGGTCGCGTTTGCCAAGGAGCGCGGCCTCGATGTGTATCAGGACGAGGTCTACAACGTCATCATTCGCAAGCCCGCATCTGCCGGTGCCGAGAATGCCCCGACCGTGATGCTGCAGGGCCACATCGATATGGTGTGCGACAAGTTGGGCTCCGTTGAGCACGACTTTATGACCGATGGTATCGACCTGGTCGTCAAGGACGGCGTCCTCACCGCCAACGGTACCACCTTGGGTGCCGACAACGGTATCGCCGTCGCTCTGATGCTCACTGTTCTCGATGACGATTCGATCGTTCACCCCGCCCTCGAGTGCGTATTCACCACCGACGAGGAGACTGGCCTGGTCGGCGCCGAGACGCTCGACAAGTCCCAGATTAGCGCCCGCACCATGATTAACCTTGACTCCGAGGAAGAGGGCGTTGCCACCGTCAGCTGCGCCGGCGGCGTCGTCGTTACCTACACCTGCCCGATCGTGCGCGAGCACAAGACCGGTAGCACCCTCACGCTCGACATCTCCGGCCTGCTGGGCGGTCACTCCGGCAGCGATATCCACCTGGAGCGCGGCAACGGCAACCTCATCATGGCCCGCATCATCGACCGCCTGATGGTTGCCGGCGAGCCCGCCATCGTTAGCTTTAACGGCGGCACCAAGGACAACGCCATCAACCGTGAGTGCAAGGCTGTTCTGGTCTACGCCGACCACGCTGCCGCCGAGGCCGCGGCCCAGATTGCAAAGGGCATCATCGCCGACGTCACTGCCGAGCTCGAGGTCTTCGACCCCGGCTTTACCTGCACCGTCGAGATTGCCGACGACGCCGAGGTCGAGGCCATGGACCAGAAGTCCGCGCTTGCCCTCATCCGCGCCCTGCGTCTTGCCCCTAACGGCGTGATTCGCCGCAACGTCGCCACCGACGGCTCCGTCGAGGTTTCCTCCAACATCGGTGTGGTTGCCACTTCTGACGACCAGGTCAAGATCATGCTGTCCCCGCGCTCCTCGATCACCTCGCTGCAGAACGAGTTCAAGGACCGCCTGCAGACGCTGGCCGATGTCCTGGGCTTCGACGCCAAGTTCGAGTTCGAGTATCCCGGCTGGAGCTATGCCGAGCATTCGCCGGTCCGCGACGTCTTCGTCGAGAGCTATCGCGAGCTCTTTGGCTCCGAGCTGCGCATCGAGTCCATTCACGCCGGCCTTGAGTGCGGCCTGTTTGCCGAGGCCCTGCACGGCCTGGACGCCATCGCCGTGGGCCCGACGCTCTCCGATGTCCACACCCCGGACGAGAGCATGGAGCTCGCTTCTGCCGAGCGCTTCTACGAGCTGCTCATCGACGTCCTCAAGCGCCTCGCTGCGTAAAGGTCGCCTTGGTTAAGCCACTCTAAAACGGCTGGCTATGAAAACGGCCGCCTGGCGTAATGCCGGGCGGCCGTTATTCGTTACAGTGCGAGGATCCCCAGATGCTCAAGCAAGATCTTAAGCCCGATGAGGATGAGCACGACGCCGCCCACGATGGTGGCGGGTTTTCCGTAGCGCGCGCCAAAGGTGTGGCCGATCGCTACGCCGGCGACGGAGAAGACAAAGGTCGTGATGCCGATGAGCGATACAGCTGGAACGATGTCGACCGAGAGCGCCGCAAACGAGATACCCACGGCGAGCGCGTCAATCGAGGTGGCGATGGCGAGGATCAGGTACTCGCCCAGGTCAATCTTTTCGGCATCCTTGCCGTCGCCTTCATCCTCGTCTTCGGTAAAGGCTTCCCATAGCATTTTGCCGCCGATGAAGGCCAAAAGGATAAAGGCGATCCAATGGTCGATGGGTCCGATGAAGCCCATGAATTGACTGCCGAGCGCCCATCCGATTACGGGCATGCCGGCCTGAAAGCCGCCAAAGAACAGGCCGAGCACCACGGCGACTTTAAGGTTGATCTTCTTCATGCCAAGGCCCTTGCAGATGGAAACGGCAAAGGCGTCCATCGAAAGGCCAACGGCGAGCAACACGAGCTCTGCGAGTCCCATAGTCTGGCTCCCTCTCTGCGGGCGAACCCGATTACACGACTACTCCCTCATTTATATGAGACCCGATGCTACCACATGGGTGGTCAAAAGATCCCGTCCCAAATGAGCTACCTAAGCTGTGTTCGCTCATTCTGTAAGCATCGGATTTTGCGGGCGTCACAGGGGCAAACCGTGAGAAACTTATTGACGTTTATGGAGCGTATACGATGGGAGCGATGCCTTGGATAAGAACGAGCTGCAAAAGCGTATGGAACAGGCCATTCGCCTGACGGCACCTGGTCAGCCGATCCGCACCGCCCTCGACATGATCATTGCCGGTCACCTGGGTGCCCTTATCTGCGTCGGCGACACTGAAAACGTGCTCGCTGCCGGTAACGACGGCTTCCCGCTCAACATTTCGTTTACCTCGAACCGCCTGTTCGAGCTTTCCAAGATGGACGGCGCCATCGTTATCGATGGCGACCTCACCCAGATCCTGCGCGCCAACTTCCACCTCAATCCCGATCCCTCGCTCGCCACGAGTGAGACGGGCATGCGTCACCGTACTGCCGCTCGCATGTCGGTGCTCACCGACGCCATCGTGATCTCGGTCTCGGCTCGTCGCGCCGTCGTTAACGTGTACGTCCACGGCAAGAGTTACGAGATCCAGCCCGTCACCACCATCATGAGCTCGGTCAACCAGCTCGTCGCCACGCTCCAGACTACCCGTCAGTCGCTCGACCGCTCCCTGCTGCGCCTGACGGCCCTCGAGCTCGACGACTACGTCACGCTCGCCGACATTACCGGTATTTTCTCGAGCTTCGAGATCATGCAGCAGGCAAAGACCGAGCTTAAGGATTGCATTGTCAAGCTGGGCAACCAGGGCAAGCTCGTGCAGATGCAGCTCGAGCAGCTCGCGGGCTCCAGCATGGATACCGAATACGACTTGATGATCCGCGACTACGCAAGCGATTCCTCTGAGGCCAACGCCGAGAAGATTCGCGCTGAGCTGAGCCGCATGACGCCTAAGGACCTGTCCGACCCGCAGCACGTGGCGGCAGTTCTGGGCTATGACGACCTGGACGAGGACTCCGTCATGACGCCGCTGGGCCTGCGCACGCTTTCGCGCGTGTCCGTCGTGCGCGACGGCGTGGCCGAGAAGATCGTCGACGAGTATGGCTCGCTGCAGGAGCTCATGGATGACATCAGCGAGGACCCGGAGCGCCTGGGCGACTTTGGCGTCAACAACCCTGCCATTCTTGCGGACTCGCTGTACCGCATGAAGGGCACCAAACAGGGGAACGCATAATGGCGCCCGTATGCGCCGTGGTCGTTGCCGGTGGCAGCGGTCAGCGCTTTGGAAATCCCGGCGGCAAGCAGCTCGTTAACGTGGCAGGTCGTCCGCTCATGAGCTGGTCCATCCGCGCGTTCGATCGTAGCGACAAGGTCGGCCACATTGTGGTGGTGTGTCCTGCCGAGCGCCGTGCCGAGATGCGCCGCCTGGCCATCGACCCGTTTGACTATGACACGCCCATCAGCTTTGCCGATGCCGGTGATACTCGTCAGGATTCCACCCGCGCCGGCGTGCACGCGGTGCCGGCGGGTTTCGAATATGTCGCTATCCACGACGGCGCCCGTCCGCTCATCACGACCGAGGCTATCGACCACGCTATCGACGTGCTCGTGAGCGACCGTGCTCTTGACGGTGTCGTGTGCGGTCAGCCCGCGATCGACACGCTCAAGATCGTTGACGGCGATAACATCGTCGAGACGCCGCCGCGTGAGCTCTATTGGGCCGCGCAGACGCCGCAGATCTTTAGTGTCGACGCCATGAAGCGCGCCCATGCCGCGGCGATTGCCGAGGGCTT
The DNA here is from genome assembly GCA_902496005.1 of uncultured Collinsella sp. Classification (GTDB taxonomy): domain Bacteria; phylum Actinomycetota; class Coriobacteriia; order Coriobacteriales; family Coriobacteriaceae; genus Collinsella. The sequence continues at coordinate 2,627 of CABUZI010000057.1, read as the reverse complement.
TATCGGCACGGATGATTCGTCACTGGTCGAGCGCATGGGCGGACGCGTCCGTTGCGTTCAGAGCCCGCGCGACAACCTTAAGGTGACGGTGCCCGAGGACCTGCGTCCTGTAACCGCGATTCTGCTCGGTCGCATGGCCGAGGGAGAGGACCTTCCCCATGTTCAGTAACCTGCGCATTGGCCATGGCTACGACGTCCACCGTCTGGTGGAGGGGCGTCGATGTATCATCGGCGGTGTCGACATTCCCTACGAGCGCGGCCTGCTGGGCCACTCGGATGCCGATGTGCTCGCGCACGCCTTGGCCGACGCCATTCTGGGCGCCTGCCGCGGGGGAGACATCGGCAAGCTATTCCCCGACACCGATCCCGCCTATGAGGGCGCCGACTCGATGGTGCTGCTCGCTCGCGTGATGGACTATGCGCGCGAGCTGGGCTTCGAGTTTGTCGATGCCGATTGCACCATTGCCTGTCAGCAACCCAAGATCACCCCGCACCGCGATGCCATGCGCGCCAACCTTGCCCATGCCCTGGGCGTTGACGTCGAAAACGTGGGCGTCGCCGCCACTACGACCGAAAAGCTCGGTTGGGAAGGCCAGGGCGAGGGAATCGGCGCCTGGGCCGTCTGCCTGCTACAGAAAACCGTTAAGGAGTAACGAATGCGTATCTACAACAGCGCTACCCATAAAAAGGAAGAGTTCCAGCCCATCGAGTCCGGCAAGGTCCGCATGTACGTGTGCGGCCCCACGGTCTACGACAACATCCATATCGGCAATGCCCGCACGTTCATCAGCTTTGACGTGATTCGTCGCTGGCTCATCGCGAGCGGCTACGAGGTCACGTTCGCCCAGAACCTCACCGATGTCGATGACAAGATCATCAAGCGCGCCAACGAGCAGGGCCGCACGGCCGCCGAGGTCGCGACGGAGTTCTCCGACAAGTTCATCGGCGTCATGCGCGCCGCCAACGTGCTCGATCCCGATGTGCGCCCCCGCGCCACCAAGGAGATCGGCCCCATGATCGCCATGATCAAGACGCTTATCGAGCAGGGCCACGCTTACGCAGCCGATAACGGCGATGTGTACTTTGCCGTGCGCAGCGATCCCAACTATGGTCAGGTCTCGGGCCGCAACATCGACGACCTTATGGTTGGCGCGCGCATCGAGGAGAACGAGGACAAGAACGACCCGCTCGACTTTGCCCTGTGGAAGGCCGCCAAGCCCGGCGAGCCCAGCTGGCCGAGCCCCTGGGGCGAGGGCCGTCCCGGTTGGCACACCGAGTGCGCCGCCATGGTGCATCGCTACCTGGGCACTCCGATCGACATCCACGGCGGCGGCTCCGACCTTGCCTTCCCGCATCACGAGAACGAGTGCGCCCAGGCCACCTGCGCCTGGCACCAGGGCTTCTCCAACACCTGGATGCACACGGGCATGCTGCTGGTAGACGGCGAGAAGATGTCCAAGTCGCTCGGCAACTTCTTTACGCTGGCCGAGGTCCTCGAGCAGCACTCCGCTGCCGCCCTGCGCCTGCTGATGCTGCAGACGAGCTATCGCTCGCCGCTCGACTTTTCTTGGGAGCGCCTGGAGGGTGCCGAGAACTCGCTCACGCGTATCGCCGGTACGGTCGAGAACCTGCGTTGGGCCGCGAACCACGCGACGGCCGATGCCGACGAAGCGGCTGCCGAGGCGTTTGCCGCCAAGGCCGCCGAGACCCGCACCACCTTTAAGGAGTGCATGGATGACGACTTTAACACCGCCGGTGCCATGGGTGCTGTCTTTGGCTTTGTGACCGAGTGCAACCAGTACCTGGAGCAGGCGGGCGATGCTGCCGACAAGGCCGCTGCCCTGGCCGCCGCCGGTACGCTGGTCGAGCTGCTCGATACGTTTGGCGTCGAGCTTCCCGAGCCCAAGGTCGAGCTGCCGCTGGGCCTGCTGGGCGTTGCCGCCGGCCTGGTCGCCTACACGGGCGACGACGTGGACGAGGCTGCTGCCAAGATTCTCGAGGCCCGCGCCGAGGCCCGTGCCGCCAAGAACTGGGATCTGGCCGACGCCATCCGCGACCAGCTCAAGGACCTGGGCCTCACCATTGAGGATACGGCCGCGGGTACCCGTATCAAATCTCTCTAATCCCCGCGGGTTTCCCAAGCGCCCGACCGCCCGAGCCACGGCACCTTGCCTTTCAATCGTCGGGCATGACCTCAAGGTCTATGCCCTCCTCTTTCAAGGCAATCTGCCGCACCTCGGGCGGTCGGTCTATTTGTTTCGTTTGATAGTAGTATTTAGGAGGTCGCTTTATGGCCGACAATCGCAAACGTGCACCGCGTGGAGGCAAGCAGGCTGCTTCTGGCTCGCGTCCGATTCGCCGCAACGACCGCGCTGCCGCTCCCAAGGGCCAGCGCGATCGCACCCAGGCCGCACGTCCGCAGCGCGATCGCAACCGCGACGCTGTCCAGGCTCCCAAGGGTGAGTTTATCGAAGGCCGTCGTGCTGCCGCCGAGGCGCTACGCACTGGTTTTCCCATCAAGTGCGCGCTCATTGCCGAGGGCGGGGAGCGCGATGCCGCCTTGTCGCGCCTGGTCGACGACCTCAACGCCGCTGGTGTCCGCATTAAGTATGTGCCGCGTGCGCAGC
>CABUZI010000056.1 GCA_902496005.1 uncultured Collinsella sp. | reverse complement strand
CGGCAGAGCACGGGCCGATGATGAGCACCTTACGTGCGTCCTCGCCGGTAAAGACCTTGGCGACCTCGGAGTCGAATGCCTGTTTCTTAGCGGTAAGCTCGGCGGAAAGCGGCATTTCCTCGCGGATCTCCATGGGGATCGGCAGCCTGCGTTTGAATTCCATGGCCATAGGGGCCTCCTCAATCTATAGAAAGAGCAATAAGCGTATTCTCGAATGCTCGGCATTATCCGCTGTCGCACGCTAAAGTGCAAGCCCTTGCCACCCCGAAACCTGCCAAAAGGGACAGGTTTATTTTGGCAGGTTTTATATGGGGGAACGTCGGCGGATACCGGGAGGGAGTGGCGTCGCGCGGGACCCTAAGGCTATTGTCGGTTCCCCAGGAAACACCCTGTGGGCAAAAAATGCCAAATATGAGTACGGTTGCTAGCTTAGTAGCATATTGCCTTCGCAAAATAATAGACATAACAGCAAAATATGTTCATTAACGCAAACACATATAAGTCCGCTATAGGGCTGTTTGATCAATTTAGGGACGCGTGTAAGCCGTGAAAACGGCATTTGGGGCTGTTTTGGCTGTTACTAAAAGGGTAACAGTACTCATATTTGCCATTTTTTGCCCACGGGGCCTCGAAGGGGCTGTCAATCAGGTCCCAGGGGAGGCGGTTTGAGGGCCGCAGAGCAAAAACGGGGGCGCAGGTTGTCCTGCGCCCCCGTTCTCGGGCGTTATTCGTTCCCCGCGGCAGAATTTACGCCGCCTCGTCGAACTGCGAGTTGTACAGATCGGCGTAGAAGCCGCCCTGGGCGAGCAACTCGTCGTGCGTGCCCTTCTCGACGATATCGCCGTCGCGAATTACCAAGATCACGTCGGCGTTGCGGATCGTGGACAGGCGGTGCGCGATAACAAAGCTGGTACGGCCCTGCATCAGCGCATCCATGGCACGCTGAATAAGCTCCTCGGTACGAGTGTCAACGTTGGAGGTTGCCTCGTCCAGAATTAGCGCCGGGCGGTCGGCCAAAATGGCACGGGCAATGGTCACGAGCTGGCGCTGGCCCTGCGACAGGTTGGTGCCTTCCTCGTTGATCATAAAGTCGTAGCCGCCGGCGAGCGTATGGATAAAGTGATCGCAGCGTGCGGCGCGTGCAGCGGCTTCGACCTCGGCATCGCTTGCATCGGGGCGTCCGTAGCGGATGTTCTCGCGGATGGTGCCGTTAAACAGCCAGGTATCCTGCAGCACCATGGCAAACTCGCCGCGCAGCGCCGCGCGGTCCCAGTCGCGCACGTCGACACCCTCGACGCGCAGCGAACCGCCGTCCACATCGTAGAAGCGCTGCAGCAGCTTAATGAGCGTGGTCTTGCCGGCGCCGGTAGGACCGACGATGGCGATGGTCTGGCCGGGCTGCGCCTCGCAGCTAAAGTCGTGGATGATGGTCTTGTCGGGCGTATAGCCAAACTTGACGTGATCAAACTCCACATGGCCGGGGCGCTTTTCGGGAATCTGCGCGTCGGCTTTCTGCTCCTCCTCGGGCGCGGCCAGGAACTCAAAGACGCGCTCGGTGGCAGCGGCCATCGACTGCATCGTGTTGCTCACGTTGCCCAGCTGCTGCACGGGTTGCGTAAAGTTGCGAACGTACTGGATAAAGCTCTGAATGTCGCCGGGCGTGGCATTGCCGGTCAGCGCGAGCTGTGCACCCACCACGACGACGCCCACGTAGCCCATGTTGCCCACCAAGCTCATAAGCGGCATCATCAGACCCGACAGGAACTGCGAGCGCCAGCCACTAATAAAGAGACGGTCGTTTTGGCGGTCGAACTCCTCGATCGAGGCCTCGGCGCGGTCGAACACCTGAATGACGTTCTGGCCGGCAAAGTCCTCCTCGATAATGCCGTTGACGGCGCCCAGAACCTGCTGTTGCTCGCGGAAGTACGGCTGCGAGAAGTGAATCATCACGGTCAAGATAATCGCGGCGGCCGGCAGCGTGAGCACGGTGACGCCGGTAAGCGGTAGGCTGATCGAAAGCATCATGACGAGCACGCCGATAATCTGCGTCACCGACGTGATGAGCTGCGTCACGCTCTGGTTGAGCGACTGACCCAGCGTATCGACGTCGTTGGTGATGCGGCTGAGTACGTCTCCCTTGCTGTGGCCGTTGAAGTAACTCATCGGCACGACGGCAATCTTGGCGGCGATTTCCTTGCGCATGCGGTAGCAGATCTTTTGCGTGACGCCGGTCATGAGCCAGCCCTGGATGAGGCTGCAGACAGAGCTCGCCAGATACAGGCAGAGCAAAAAGCCGAGCGTCTTGGCGATCCAGTCAAAGTCAACGTCGCCGGTACCGTTGACCTTTGCGACCAGGCCTTCGAACAGCTTGGTCGTAACCTGGCCGAGCACCTTGGGTCCCACAATGTTAAAGATGACCGAGCACACGGCAAAGGCGACGGCGGCAAACACGGCAATCTTGTGCTGGCCGATATAGCCGAGCAGCTGCCTCATGGTGCCCTTAAAGTCCTTGGCCTTTTCGCCGCGGCGCATGCCACCCATGCGGCCCATGGGACCACGCTGGCGGGTGGGCTTGGGAATCTGAGTCTTGGTCTCGTCTGCCATTAGCGCTCGCCTCCTTCCATGACGGCTGCAATTTCTTTTTGGGTAAGCCCCAGCTCCTCGGCGGAAAGCTGCGACTGTGCGATCTCCAGGTACGCCGGGCAGCTGCGCAGCAGCTCCTCGTGCGTGCCGGTGCCCACTACGTGGCCGTCGTCGAGCACGATGATCTGGTCGGCGTGCATGATGGTCGCGATGCGCTGGGCTACGACCACGAGTGCGGCGTCGGTAACGTTTTTTGCCAGCTCCTCGCGCAGGCGCGCGTCGGTCTTGTAGTCGAGGGCGCTAAACGAGTCATCGAACACCACGACCTCGGGCTTTTTGGCCAATGCGCGGGCGATGGCCAGGCGTTGGCGCTGACCGCCCGAGACATTGGAGCCGCCCTGGCTGATGGGGGAGTCGTAGCCGCCCTCGCGCTCGGCGATAAAGTCTTCCGCCTGGGCGACGCGTGCTGCCTGGCGCATATCCTCGTCACTCACCATGTCGCCGGCAAACCTGAGGTTGCTCTCGACGGTACCCGAGAACAGACGACCCTGCTGCGGAATATAACCGATGCGGCGGCGCAGCTCGGAAAGGGTCATGTCGCGCACGTCGATGCCGTCGAGCGAAATGCTGCCGCCCGTGACGTCGTACAGGCGCGGAATCAGCTGCACGAGCGTGGACTTGCCCGAGCCCGTGGAACCAATGATGCCGAGCATCTGGCCGGCGTGCGTGGTGAAGTTTACGCCGCTAATGACGTCGGCGCGGGCATCGGGATACTGGAAGCTCACGTCACGGAAGGTGAGCTCGCCGCGCGGCGCGCTGGCAGCGGGCAGTTTGGGCGAGGCAGGGTCGTTGATGCTCGTGGGGCAGGTGATGACCTCATCTACGCGCTCGGCTGCGACCTCGGCACGGGGCAGGATGACCGAAACCATGGTGAGGATCATAAACGCCATGACGATCTGCATAGTGTAGGAGATGAACGCCATCATGTTGCCGACCTGCATCACGCCGTCGGACACGCCCTGCGCGCCAAACCAGACGATAAGCACGGTGATGCAGTTCATGACGAGCATCATGAGCGGCATCATAAAGCTCATGGCGCGGTTGGTGTAGAGCTGCGTGGTCATCAGGTCGAGCGAAGCCTTGTCAAAACGCTCGAGCTCATGCTCCTCACGGTTGAACGAGCGGATGGGCATAAGGCCGTCGAGCAGCTCGCGGGCGGTAAGGTTCACGCGGTCCACAAAGCTCTGCATCTTTTTGAACTTGGGCATGGTGAGGCCCATGAGCACGCCGACAACGGCCGAAACCGCGATGATGGCCACGGCGATGGTCCACTCCAGGCCGGTGTGGTTGGCCAGGACGCGCATGACGGCGACGATGCCCATGACGGGGGCCATCAGGCACATGCGGATAAACAGGGTTGCGGCCATCTGGATCTGCTGAATGTCGTTGGTGCAGCGGGTGATGAGCGAGGCCTGGCTAAACTTGCCCACCTCGGCCGGCGAGAAGTGCATAACCTTGTTGAAGGTCTCGCGGCGCAGGTCGCGGGCGATGGAGCAGGCGGTGCGCGAAGCCACGGCACCGGTCAGGATGGTGGCGACGAGCGACACCAGGCACAGACCAAACATCGTGGTCGCCATGCGGCCCAGGTAGGCGTTCTGCACGTCGGCGGGGTCGATGCCCTGCGCCTTGTACTCGTCTTGCACATAGCTCACGGCGCGTTGGGTCACGATGGAGCCCGACATGGAGCCCATTTTGTCTGCCATATCGTTGGCGCCCTCGACGAGCTTGCCCTGGTCGATTAGGCCGCCTTCAACGCCTAGACGCAGGCTCTTCATGGTGATCTTGCCACCGTCGGCATCAATCTGTTTTTGCATGTTCTGCGCCGCAGCGGCCTTCTGCTGCATCTCGGCGAGTTGCTCGGGCGTCATCGCCGCCATCTGCTCGGGCGTGGGCATGGCCTGGGCGCCGCTGTTGTCTTTTTCACCGGACGTGCCCATCATGTCGCCCATGGAGTTGGCGTCAATACCCTGGTTGAACGAAAGGACGACAGTCTCGGGCAGGCTCATGATGTCGGCAATCTTGCCGCCGTCGGCACGCTCCTCCTCGGTGCCCTTGTACGTTCGAATGCCGTTATTGTCCGCCTTGCTAAACACGGCCTCCACAGCCTTGGCGTCCTTGGAGCTCATGAAGAGTTCGAGGTCGTCGAGCGATTCGGCGCGAATGGTGTCGGGCACGGGCGAGGCGATGCCGCCTTGCTGCACGCCCACGTCGACGATGTCGCTCATATAGGTAGGCAGCGCCAGATCGGCGTTGCAGCTGATTACGATAAGTACGATAGCTGCGAACAGTGCCAGGATATGTTTTTTAAAGAGCTTGAGAATCCTCACTCGGCATCTCTCCTTTCTTGATTGCGGTCGATAATTTCGTTGGCACGTCTTAGAAGGCGCACCATCTCCTGGGTATCTGTTTCGCCGAGCTGCTCGAGGAAGGCCGCGGTGCGGTCCTCGAATTCCCGGCGTTTGATTTCGATGACCTGGAATCCCTTGTCGGTCACCGTGACGTGTACGCGACGACGGTCGGTCTTTGAGTGCTCGCGCTCGACCCAACCCTTGGCCTCGAGGGCGCGCAGGATATTGGCGATACGGGCGCTCGAGACCCAGGCACGATCGGCGAGTTCGCTCGGCGTGAGCGAGCCGCCGGCGCGCATGAGGGCGCGCATGACGGCCATCTCGCCACCCAGAGCCTGGTCGGCAAAGCGCGAAACGCGCTGGTGCATGCTGCCAAACTCGGTAAAGAGCTGACGCCCAAGCTCATGGAAATCGGTATCTTCCACCGAAAACCCCTAACACTAGAAACTATTTTCGGTGAAAGATGATACCCGCGTATTCGGGTCTCATGCAGTGGGCAATATAAAGAGCGCATAAAGAGTAAAAAATTCAATCGCTGAAGCGTTTCAAAGAACTATTATGCCCGCGGTTAGGCGAGGGGTTGTCACCACCATGACGACTGGGACTCATTTATCGCCACGTGCGATGCTCCAACTTCCCGCAAGGAGACACCTGAATCAAGGGGGTTGGAGTCATGGCATTTGACTTCACGGGCAAAACCGCGATCGTTACCGGCGGCACTCAGGGCATTGGCCTCGAGATTGCCAAGGGCATCGTTGCGGGCGCCGGACACGTCGCGCTCATCGCAAGGAACGCTGCTAAGGGCGAGGCCGCGGTGGCCGAGCTTGGCGAGGGCAACAAGTTCTATCAGCTCGATGTCGCCGATGCACCCAAGGCGCGCGAGACCGTCGAGCAGATTTTTACGGACCTGCCGCAAACCAACATCCTGATCAACTGCGCTGGCGTCATCAGCACCAAGAAGTTCGACGAGATCGATGACACCGAGTGGCGTCGCACCATCGACATCAACCTCAACGGTACCTTCACTATGATGAACGCCGTGTACCCGCACTTTAAGGCGGCCCATGCCGGCACTATCGTCAACGTGAGCTCTGTCGCTGGCAAGATCGGTGGCGGCCTGCTCGGCACCGCGGCCTACGCGAGCTCTAAGGCCGGTGTCAACGGCCTGACCAAGGCAGTCGCCAAGGAAGGCGGCAAGTTTGGCGTCCGCTGTAACGCCGTGTGCCCGTCACTTACCCTTACCGATATGACTTCGATTCTCTCTGACGAGAACTCTCAGCGCATCATCAACGGTATCCCTCTGGGCCGCGCCGCCCAGGCCAGCGAGCCTGCGCAGATGGTGCTGTTCTTCGCTTCCGACCTCGCCAGCTTCGTGAACGGCGAGATCGGTGACTGCGACGGTGGCATCGTTCTGGACGGGTAATACTCCGCGACGATTATTCGGCGACGGCTCCTGCGACTCGGGACCGTCGCCTTCTTTCTGATATAGGCGCATGCGGCTACGATTCGCATGCATCCAAAGGAGATATATATGAGTGAATCGGCTGCGGTGGAGGCGCCGGCGGCAAAGGAGCCGTTCTTTAAGATGTCCTCCATCCCGGGCGCCAATATCTTGGTGCCGCTTCTGTTGGGCTGTCTGCTCAACACGCTATTCCCCGACCTGTTCAAAACGCTCGGCAGCTTTACGCTTGGCATGACCCAGCAGGGCGCTGGCCCGCTCGTGGGCGCCTTTTTGCTGATTGTCGGAACGACGATTTCGTTTAAGAGTGCTCCTGCCGCCGCTGCCCGCGGTGCCATCATCATCGCCGTCAAGCAAATCGTGGTCGTTGCCGTGTCGCTGCTCATCCTTTATGTGTTCAACGACAACCTGTTTGGCATCTCTGCCATGGTGATGCTGGCGGCTTGCACCGGCGCCAACAACGCTATGTACGCTGGTCTGATGGGCACCATGGGCAATGAGGCCGAGCGTGGCGCTGTCGCAATCACCACGCTCGTTGTCGGCCCTCCGGTCACGATGATCGTGCTCGGCGCTGCCGGCCAGGCTCCGATCGGCTGGTCGCTCGTGGGTGCCATCCTGCCGATCGTCGTCGGCATTATTCTGGGCAACGTCTTCCCCAGCTTTAAGAAGATGATGGCACCGGCACTTTCCGCCGTCATCGTGCTCGTCTTCTTTGCCATGGGCTCGACCATGACCTTTGGCCAGCTCATTAATGGCGGTCTTCCCGGTATTCTGCTCGGCGTGATCTGCTCGGTGATCTTTGCAATTCCCGTCATCGCGGTCGACAAGCTCACGGGCGGCACGGGTGTCGCAGGTGCGGCCATTTCGAGCTGCGCCGGAGCCAATGTGGCTACGCCTGCTGCCATGGCAAGCGTCAACGGGGCCATGTACGGTGGCGCCGTGCTCGCGACGGCTACGGCACAGGTTGCTGCCTGCGCAATCGTGACGGCTATATTGACCCCGCTGGTCACCAGCTGGTGCTACAAGCATTTTGAGGGCCAGCAGAGCAACGGCAAGGCAACGACCGACAAGGCTTCCGCAGCCGCCTAATGCCAAACGGCAATCAAAGCTAAATAACTAGCCACGCCATAGGGCGGCCCCGGGGGAAATCCCGTGGCCGCCCTTCAGTTTCTGAAGGGTCTCTGGGGTACTTTACCCTGATAAAGCTGACATAACAGCTAGAGTGAACGTCGTACAAAGGCAAGGAAAAATACCAAAGAAATCGGTGAACGGTAGTTGTTCGCGCTCGCATTTCCTGCGGGTTTGTAAAAAACGCCATTATGATATAAAAAAAGAAACATATAACAGCCCAGATGGAGAGGGTCGCTATGTTATCCTTCTCAAACGGGTGAAATCTTGGGTTTTGGGTTGTAGTTCCAAGGTGGATAAACGTTTTCCCTACACCAACGTGTGGTGAAGAACGGAAGAAGCCGGTAGTGCAAGCCGAACATTCAAGAATTCAATAAGCAGCGGTGTGAGAGAGCGCCGCATTACACGTAACTAGGAGCGTGGTTACACAATGCAGGAGGCATGGGAAGGCTTCAAGGAAGGCATCTGGACGGGAGAGGTTGACGTCCGAGACTTCATCCAGAAGAACTACACCCCCTACGAGGGCGACGAGTCGTTCCTCGCCGGCCCGACCGAGCGTACCAAGGAGCTGTGGGGCGAGGTTCTCGACCTGCTGCTTAAGGAGCGCGAGCAGGGCGGTGTCCTCGATATGGACACCAAGACCGTCACGGGTATCGTGAGCCACCCCGCTGGCTACATCGATAACGCCCACCGCGAGAAGGAGACCATCGTCGGCCTCCAGACCGACAAGCCGCTCAAGCGCGCGCTGCACGTCAACGGCGGTATCCGCATCGCTTGCCAGGCTGCCAGCCAGCACGGCTATAAGGTCGACGAGAACGTTGTCGAGCGCTACACCTTCGAGCGCAAGACCCACAACGCTGGCGTCTTCGATGTCTACACCCCCGAGATGCGTGCTTGCCGCTCGGCTCACATCATCACTGGTCTGCCCGATGGCTATGGCCGCGGCCGCATCATCGGCGACTACCGTCGTGTTGCCCTGTACGGCGTCGACTACCTGATCAAGGACAAGGAGGCCCAGAAGGCTTCCACCCCGACGGTCATGACCGCCGACAACATCCGCGATCGCGAGGAGCTGCAGGAGCAGATCCGCGCCCTCGGCGAGCTCAAGATGATGGCCGAGACCTATGGTTTCGACATTTCCAACCCTGCTACCAACACGCAGGAGGCCATCCAGTGGATGTACTTCGCCTACCTCGCTGCCGTCAAGGAGCAGAACGGCGCCGCTATGTCCATCGGCCGTACCTCTACGTTCATCGACATCTACGCTGAGCGCGACCTTGCCAACGGTACCTTCACCGAGGAGCAGATCCAGGAGTTCGTGGATCACTTCATCATGAAGCTCCGCATGGTCAAGTTTGCCCGTACCCCCGAGTACCAGGCCCTGTTTACCGGCGATCCGCAGTGGGTCACCGAGTCCATCGGCGGCATGGGTGTTGACGGCCGTACGCTCGTTACCAAGATGAGCTACCGCTACCTGCACACGCTCGAGAACATGGGCACCAGCCCCGAGCCCAACATGACCGTTCTGTGGTCGACCCGTCTGCCCGAGAACTTCAAGAAGTTCTGCGCCAAGACTTCTGTCGCCAGCTCTTCGATTCAGTACGAGAACGACGACCTCATGCGCGTCTATCACGGCGACGACTACGGTATCGCCTGCTGCGTGTCCTCCATGCGCATTGGCAAGGAGATGCAGTTCTTCGGCGCTCGCGCCAACCTGGCTAAGTGCCTGCTGTATGCACTCAACGGCGGTGTTGACGAGGTCTCCAAGAAGCAGGTCGGCCCCAAGTACCGCGCCGTCGAGGGCGATACGCTCGATTACGACGACGTTGTGGCCAAGTACAACGACATGATGAAGTGGCTCGCTGGCGTGTACGTCAACTCGCTGAACATCATTCACTACATGCACGACAAGTATTGCTACGAGCGTATCCAGATGGCTCTGCACGACAAGCACGTGCACCGCTGGTTCGCTACGGGCATCGCTGGCCTTTCCGTCGTGGCTGACTCCCTGTCCGCCATCAAGTACGCCAAGGTCCACCCCGTCCGTGACGAGAACGGCATCATCGTCGACTTCGAGACCGAGGGCGAGTTCCCCAAGTACGGTAACGACGACGACCGCGTCGACCAGATCGCTCACGACGTTGTGCACCAGTTCATGGAGTACATCCGCATGAACGACACCTACCGCAACTCCGTGCCCACGACCTCGGTTCTGACCATTACCTCCAACGTCGTGTACGGTAAGAAGACCGGCTCCACGCCCGACGGCCGCAAGGCTGGCCAGCCGTTCGCCCCGGGTGCTAACCCCATGCACAAGCGCGATAGCCATGGCGCCATCGCTTCGCTGTCTTCGGTTTCCAAGCTCCCGTTCCGCGATGCTCAGGACGGCATCTCCAACACCTTCTCCATCATCCCGAGTGCGCTCGGCAAGGAGGACCAGGTGTTCTTTGGCGATATCGACCTTGATCAGCTGGGCGAGTAACTATTGTTAGTGCTATACTAACAATAACGATTACTGATTAGCGCGCCGGTTTTGGCCGGCGCCTATCGATCGAAGGAGACACATTATGAAGGTTTCTGAAGTTTCCGAGACTCAGGCCGATAACCTGGTCCACATGCTCGACGCTTACGCCGAGAAGGGTGGCCACCACCTGAACATCAACGTCTTCAACCGTGAGACGCTGCTCGACGCTCAGGCTCACCCCGAGAAGTACCCGCAGCTGACCATTCGCGTTTCCGGCTATGCCGTGAACTTCCACACACTCACCAAGGAGCAGCAGGACGAGGTCATTGCGCGTACCTTCCACGACAAGTTCTAAAGGGTTCAACTCCTGTAGGATTACTGGGGCCGGTTTTGGGTTATTTCCCAAAACGTCCTCGGACATGCAAAGAGGCTCCGCTGCGCGCGTTGCGCGGCGGAGCCTCTTTGCGTCCTGACGCTCCTATTTGGCAAGGTGTTTTTTAGAATCCATTTTGCGCTCGGCCTCGAAGGCCTGCCTGTCCCAATCGAGCGGAAGTCCGGCCTCGACCCATG
>CABUZI010000055.1 GCA_902496005.1 uncultured Collinsella sp. | reverse complement strand
GATGCCGAGCTGGCCGACGTGGTCGAGCGCACGGCCGTACTGCGTGCCGCGCAGGAGGCCGAGGACACGCCCGAGGACAAGGCCACGCTGCCGCGCCTCCGCGTATCCGACATTGGCGAGGCGCGCCCCGAGCCGCCGCTCGTTGTGGACACGACCGCGCCCATCCCCTGTCTGCGCCACGACATTCCCACCAACCGTCTGGCCTACGCCATGCAGTATTTCGACCTGAGCTGCGTCGCATTTGAGGACCTGCCCTACGTGACGCTGCTCTGCCGCCTGCTCAAGCAGCTGCCCACACGTGAGCATTCGGCCGAGGAACTCGACAACCTGCTCGCCGGTAAGCTGGGCTTTTTGAGCTTTACGACCGAGGTCATGACGCAGCCCGACGTGGACGGCGTGCGTCCTTACCTGCTGGTGAGCGCCGGCGCCCTGTCCGAAAAGATCGACGCGCTGGCGAGCCTGCCGCGCGAGGTGTGGTCGAGCACGCTGTTGCTCGATGCCGACGCCGACCGCGTGCGCGACGTACTCACGCAGATTCGCATTGGGCTTGAGCAGGGCTTTATCAACAACGGACACTCGGCGGCGCTGGGTCGCGCAATGAGTTACAGCTCGCCTTCGGCCGTGGTGCGCGAGCAACTTTCGGGCGTGGACTTCTACCTGTTCCTGCGCGATCTGCTCGAGCACTTTGACGAGCGCCTGGACGACCTGCGCGCCAAGCTTGCCGCGCTGACAGACCGCATCTTTGTGGCCGATGGCTGCATGGCGAGCTTTACCGGCAGCAATGAGGACTTTGACGCGTACTGGGATGCCGCGGGCGACCTGGGGCTTGGCGCCGGCGACGGCGCCGATGCCGGCCGCAACGCGCTCGTGGTGCCGGCGCCGCGCGACCGCCACGAGGCTTTCGTCATCCCCAGCGACATCTGCTTTGCGGCAAGCGCGTGCGACCCGCGTCGCTGGGGGCTCGACGTGACGGGCGCCTGGGCGGTTGCCGCCAACGCGCTCTCCTACGACTACCTGTGGAACGAGATCCGCGTGAAGGGCGGTGCGTACGGCTGCGGATTCCGCGCTGCCGGCGAGCGTCAGACGGCGTTCTACACCTACCGTGACCCGGCAATCGATCCTTCGATTGAGCGCGTGGCGCGCGCAGGCGAATGGCTCGGCAGCTTTGAGCCCGACGAGGCCGCCTTCGAGGGCTTTATCGTGAGTTGCGTAAGCGGCATGGACGCACCGGTGAAGCCGTACGCGCTCACCAAGCGCCGCAATACGACCTACCTGGCCGGGCTCGATCCGCATGCACGCGAGGAGCGCCGCGCCCAGATGCTCGCGGCCACACCCGGTGAGCTGCGCTCGCTCGGCGCCGACGTGACGCGCATCGCAGCCGCGTCGCCCACCTGCGTCTTTGGCGGCCGAGACGTCATCGCCAAGAGCAACGCCGGCTTTAACGTAGTCGACCTGCTGGGCTAACCACAAAGGTAGATTTTTGGGACATGCCTAAAAATCTACCTTTTCTTTTTCCGCCGCTTGGGCGGGCCAGCTCAGACCGTCCCACCAGTTTTGTCTCGATCTGTAACATCTAGACGGCAATATTGGCTCCAGATGTTACAGATCGAGACGTTTCCGAATGGCGCCGCCCCTTTGTCTCAATCTGTAGCATCTAGGTCCGATTTTGCCGAGTTACTGTTACAGATCGAGACAAACCGCTGCAGACACCCGCCCCCCCCCAGCAAAACCCCACGAAGGGGCAGGTGCCTTTGCGTTGGTTCGAACACTTGTTCTATACGTACACATGTTCTATAGTAGGGGTGCTTGCATCGGACTTAAATTGCAACTAAGATATAGTTGCAGAATGTGAGGCGGGATGACTCGGACCGATAAACTCATCGCCCAACTGCTTAGCTGCCCTTCGACGTATCGGTATACCGATTTTTTAAAAGTCATGGCTTCATATGGCTTTGAAATGGACAACAAAGGCAAGACATCCGGATCGCGCATTCGCTTCTACAGGCCATCAGATGGCAGGATGTTCGTAATGCACGCGCCACATCCATCTGACGAATTGACGGCGGGGACCATTCGAAACATCGTTCGATTTCTGCAAGATGTCGGAGGTAGTCATGAGTAACGTTTTGGCATACAAGGGTTATTTCGCCCCAGTCGAGTTCGATGCCGAACAGCATGTGCTAACAGGTATGGTCACCGGCATTAGGGACGCAATCGTATTTGAAGGCTCCACAGCTGAAGAGGTGGAGCGATGCTTCCACGACGCCGTCGATGATTACCTTGAGTTTTGCGCCGAGAAAGGCAAGGAACCCGAGCGGGCTTTTAAGGGCTCGTTCAACGTAAGAACGGGCTCTGAGCTCCACAAGCAAGCGGCGCTGGCAGCGGCAAAGAAGGGTGAGTCACTCAATAAGTTTGTGACTGAAGCAATCGCTGCGGCGTTATAGCATTAACGCATAGGCCCAAACAACCACAAAGGGCGCAGTTCACAGGCATATTTGCGGTGGCTTTACTGCCCATATCGCGTTTGCCCAGATAAAACCTGCCAAAATAAACCTGTCCCTTTTTGGCAGGTTTGCTAGAGGAGGCTGGGATGGACAAGGCTGAGTTGCGACGGGCGATGATTGCTCGGCGCGATGCTCTTGATTTGGATGTGCGGGCGGCAAAGTCCGCCGCTATCTGTGCGCGGCTTGTTGAGCTGTTGGATCGCTCGGATGCCGCGGCGCCGCGCATCGTTGCCGTCTATGCCGCGATGGGTTCCGAAGTCGATCCTGCCGCGTTTGCCGCAGCGGCCGCCAAACGCGGCTGGCGCGTGGCCTATCCGTGCATGTTCTCGGCAACAGACGCCGCAGCTTGTGGCCAGCGCATGTGCATGCGGGCAGTTGCCGCCGGCGATGCGTCCTCGGCTCCGTTTATCGCCCACCCCACGCGGACCTTCGCGGCCATGGACATCGACAGCGACCGCTTCCCTATCGTGCCTGCCGAGGCCCTCGACATGGCCATCGTGCCACTCGTAGCCTTCGACCGCGCCGGCGCGCGCCTGGGCTACGGCGGCGGCTGCTACGACCGCTATCTGCCCACGCTCTCGCCCGCATGCCAAATCATCGGCATCGCCTTTGACGAGCAGCGTGTCGACCACGTTCCCACCGACGCCCACGACCTGCCGCTACCCCACATCGTCAGCGCCTGATCGCCGCTGTATCGCACCCGCAAGATGAGCGTGGAAAATCTCCCACTTTGAGCCCCCTTACGAGCCATAAGTGGGAGATTATCCACGCTCAACCATTGCGCGTCCAGATTTCCACGCTCGTCCGTCCGGATTTCCACGCTCGTGCAAGCCAAACGTCCCGCAACTGCCTCAGCGCTCACGCGGCACGCCGGCGACCCTGAGTTTGCGATCGAGCTTTGACGGGTCCCTCAAATCATCCCAGCACAAGCGCACGATCTTGCAGTTATCAAGCAGCGAAAGCCTCGACTCGCGCTGGCGCTCATCAAACTGCGCCTTCGCGAGCTTGCCCTCCTCCGCCGCCTTCTCGCTTTTAACGAATCCGTCGAACTCCCCGATAATCAGCCGGTCGCCCACACGCCACAAGTAGTCAACTCGATACGGCCGCCCCGGCTCAACCGGGTCGAACAGCTCAACTTGCAGCTCCGGCGTCTGCCAGCCGCGCTCAATCATCAGAGCACGCGCCTTGGACTCGCCACCGCTTTCCGATAGGCCATCGGCACACCGCGCAACACTTCGCGCCGTCACAACACCGCGACGATTTAAGCCAAGCTTGTTGATTGCCTCAACGAGATGCTCCTTCGACAACAGCTGCTCATGAAGCGCCGAGTCCGCAATGATCAGTCCCTCGACAAACGACGCATCGACTAGGCAATCCGTAATCGTTTGATCGATATCGGTCACGGCAATATCCATCTGGATTGCCCGTGTTTGACGAGCATAACGATGGCGAATCACCTGAGAGCCGGGCGTCGTCGATTGCGCCGGCGCCGCGGCGATATGGATGTGCGTCAAATTGGCATGCGAAACCGAAAGGCCATAGATAACAGCCGCCGTATAGGAGCAAAACGTCCAGTCGGGATGCTTTTGCGCAAGGGCCCGCACCCGATGCAGATAACGCTGCCGAAACTTGAGCTCGGACCAATAATCCGGACGCGCATACAGCCCCGGCATGACCGCCTCTAGACTTCCCGCCGCCACCCGCCGCTCAATCTGCTTTGCCTCCGCCGTCGTGCGTGCGTACACGCAGCTCATCTGCTGTTCGCATGCTTTAATGTGACTTGTAAGCCTTTGATTCGCCGTCATGTTTCCCATGTCGCCTCCCAACTCTTGGAACGGCGCAAACGTACCAGACGGTTTCATGCGAAGTCTGACCAAATGCTGTCCAGGCGCTGACCAAATGCTTGACGGTTTTGGGCGTTTTAGGCTGATGACTTATATCTGCAGGTAGAAGCCTTACCGAAAGATCCCTATCTCCACATTTAGATGCCTGTGTCCATCGGATTATCAGAAAGAAAAACCCGTCGAGATTCAAGACCACGCCAAATGCGAACTTGCCTCTGCGCGCACCGTCTCTTAGCCGAGCCATCGGCATCTACATGCCTAAAAAATGAGCGTGGATAATCTCCCGTTTTGAGCCTAGTTTCAAGCCAAAAGTGGGAGATTATCCACGCTCGATTTGTAAACGTCCGAAAATCCGCGCTCGTGTGTCCGAAAATCCACGCTCGTCATGCCGTGAGCACAGCCACGGCCGCAGCCTAGTGCTCCTCGCCGGCGCGGGCCAGGTCGTAGGGCGTGGTCTGGTAGACGTAGTAGTTGAGCCAGTTGGTGTAGAACAGCTGAGCCTGACTGCGCCAGACGTTGCGCGGCTCGGCGGTAGGGTCGTCGTTCGGGAAGTAATGCGCCGGCACCTGGGGGTTGAGCCCGCGCTTCACGTCGCGCTCGTACTCCAAGCGCAGCGTGTCGGTATCGTACTCGGGATGGCCAAAGACAAAGAAGCGACGGCTGTCGGTCGACTTGACGATATACAGGCCCACCTCGTCGGACACGGCCACGACCTCAAGCTGCGGCTCGGCCTCCACGTCCTCGCGGCGCACATCGGTGTTGCGCGAATGCACGGCATAGAAACGGTCGTCAAAGCCGCGAACCAGCGGGCTTTGCGGCTTCACCAGATAATGCTCGAACACGCCGCTCGCCTTTGCCGGCAGATCGTACTTCTGGATACCGTAATGATGGTACAGACCGGCCTGCGCGCCCCAACAAATATGCAGCGTAGAGTGCACATGCGTGGTGGACCAATCCATGATCTGGCAGAGCTCGGGCCAGTAGTCGACCTCCTCGAACGGCATCTGCTCCACCGGCGCGCCCGTGATGATCAGGCCGTCGTAGTGGATGTCGCGGATGTCGTCGAACGTGCGGTAAAACGTCTCCAGGTGGCCGGCGCTCACGTGCGTGGCTTCGTGCGTTTTGGTGCGCAGCAGGTCCACCTCCACCTGCAGCGGCGTGTTGGAGAGCTTGCGCATGATCTGCGTCTCGGTGGCGATCTTGGTGGGCATGAGGTTGAGGATGAGCACGCGCAGCGGACGGATGTCCTGGTGCAG
The DNA here is from genome assembly GCA_902496005.1 of uncultured Collinsella sp. GTDB lineage: Bacteria > Actinomycetota > Coriobacteriia > Coriobacteriales > Coriobacteriaceae > Collinsella. Next base: position 5,018 of record CABUZI010000055.1, on the reverse strand, counting down.
CGCGCGGTACTCGGTCATGACAAAGATGTTCTCGCTCTCGAGCTGCGCGGCGGCAGGGAGGGCGTCGGGAATGCGAATGGGCATGGATGCTCCTTACGAGTCAGTTGCAGCTATGGTACAACGACCGGCCCCATCCGCGCGAGCGCATCGCCCAGCGATGCCGTCAGCGGCCCAAATCACTCCAAAAGTAGAGATTAAGGCATGTCCCAAAAATCTACGGCGCTTTAGCCTGGCAAAGTGGCGGCAGGAAGCTACAATGGTTCGACGCGAAAAACTCGGCCGAAAGGATACATATATGTACCAGACGCGTAAGATCGGTGTGGTCGGCCAGGGCCACGTAGGAGCACATGTCGCCAACAGCCTGCTCATGCAGGGCATTGCCGATGAGCTGTACCTGTGCGATATCAACGAGGCCAAGGTGACGTCCGAGGTCCAGGACCTGCGCGACTCCCTTTCGTTTGTCCCGTACAATACCAAAATCGTCAACTGCTACGACCACTACGAGGAGCTGGCCTGCTGCGACGTCATCGTCAACGCCGCCGGCAAGGTCGCGCTGGCCGCCGGCAACCGCGACGGCGAGCTGTTCTTTACCACCGACGCCGCCCGCACCTTTGCCAAGCGCATCGTCGACGCCGGCTTTGACGGCATCTTCGTGAGCATCTCCAACCCCTGCGACGTCGTGTGCACCGAGCTGTGGCACCTGACCGGCTATGATCCCAAGAAGATCATCGGCTCGGGTTGCGGCCTGGACTCCGCCCGCCTGCGCACCGAGATCTCCAAGAAGGTCGGCGTGAGCCCCAAGTCCATCGACGCCTACATGATCGGCGAGCACGGCTTTAGCCAGCTGGCCGCCTTTAAGGCCGCGACCATCGCCGGCAAGAGCCTCAACGAGCTTCAGGCCGAGAACCCCGACAAGTACGCCTTCGACCACATGGAGATCGAGGAGCTTGCACGCAAGGGCGGCTATGTGACCTACCAGGGCAAGCAGTGCACCGAGTACGCCGTCGCCAACTCCGCCGCGCGCGTCTGCGCCGCCGTTCTGCACAACGAGCACGCCGTGCTTTCGGCCTCTACGCTCATGACCGGCCAGTATGGCGAGGAGGGTATCTTCACCTCCCTGCCGTGCGTGATCGGCGCCGAGGGTGTCGAGGAGGTCTACACGCTCGACCTGTCCGAGTACGAGCTCGAGGGCTTCCACAAGAGCTGCCAGCACATTCGCGACAACATCGCCCAGCTCGACTGGTGGGACGCCGAAGGCGTTGTCGGCAAGTAGGCCGTCAATCGCCGCAATCTCGCGAATCTAAGCGCGATACCAAGCGGGCCGCGCCGGAATACTACCGGCGCGGCCCGCTTTTTTGCTCATGCAACACGTTTGCAAATCGAAGGTGAATACTTTTCCGCGATGTGAACGAGCAAAATCGGACCCCTGAAGCATCGACATTTTTCAGGCGCTGTTTCCTGCGGTTTCGTCGAGGTTTTCCTGCGGTTTTACCGCCAAAAAGTGTGGATGCTTCGGGGGTCCAAAATAGGTCGTTCACTTCGCGGAAAAGCATTCACCTTCGTTTTCGCGCAGACACGAATCCGGCCGCCACAACGCAAAACGGGGCCCTCGCGCAACGCGGGCCCCGTCGTGAAAAGTCGCTTTCCCAGCTACTTAGTACTGCTCGATGCCCATATAGCGACGGACCTCGGGACTGTGGTCGAACACCTTGCCGCGGGCGGCGCGCAGCTCGCAGCTCATGTTGTAGAAGAAGATCGGCTCCAGGTACGAACGCACGCTGGCGGGCACCTCGCCCACGCCGTACTCGAGCGCATCGAGCACCATGACCGTATCGGTGTGCGTGTTGAGGAACGCGAGCGCACGCTCCTCCATGGGGCGGCACTCGCCCGATCCGAGCTGTACAAAGTAGAACACGCCGGGCTCGGTGGCTTCGAACGGGCCGTGGAAGTACTCGCCGGAGTGGATGTAGCAGCAGTGCTGCCACTGCATCTCCATGAGCGAGCAGATGGCCATGGCGTAGGTCTGGCTAAAGTTGGGGCCGGAACCCAGGATATAGAAGAACTTATGCTGCTGGCAGAGCTCGGCAAAACGGGCGCCCAGCTCGGCGTTGACCTTCTCGCGGGCAGCGGGCAGCAGCGCATCCATCTGCTTAAGGCCGGCGTACATGTCGGCAAGCGCCTCGTAACCCTCCTGTTGGTCGAGCAGTTCGGCGGCGATCAGAGCGCCGATACCCTGCGGTACCTCGGCCTGCGGCACGCCCTCGCCCCACGGATAGACCCAGGTGGTCCACTTGCCGTTGTCGATCTTTGAGCCCTCGCAGTCGGTAAGGGCAATGACCTCGGCACCGGCGGCCAGCGCCACCTCGCAGCCGTCGACGACCTCCTGCGTGTTGCCGCTGTGGCTGCAGGCGATGACGAGCGACTTCTCGCCAAGACTCTTGGGAGCCATCAGGCAAAACTCGCGTGCCGTGTAGACCGTCGAGGTAAACGTGGTGGCCTCACGCTTGAGCAGCTCGTTGGCCGGCATGAGATCGATCATCGAACCGCCGCAAGCGATCCAAAAGACGTTCTCGATCTTGCCCTTGCGCTCGATGATTTCCTGAACCAGATCATGTGCGTTCATGCTGATGCTCCTCCTTGTGGGGCGGCTTTGAACGACGACAGCTCGTACCTGCTGTCGTTCTATGTTGTCCTATTTATAGCACGTGTAACAACGCCCGTGAAGCCATCTCAGCAAATTTGTTCTATGTTGTTCTATCTGTGGACGTTAGATGTCAAAGACGTAGCGCGAGCCCACGATCTTTTGGCGGCCGAGCAGTAGAGGGCGCCCGCCGGCGTCGGTAAAGTAGGCCTCCATATAGAAGAGCGGCTCGCCGACCGGCACCTCCAGCAGCGGGGCCGTCTGAGTATCGGCAAGCGCAATCTCCACGGTGCAGGGGTCGGACTTGAGCGGCGCGCGACCCGAATGCTCGGCAACGAGCGCAAAGATTGAGTTATCGGTGAGGTCCTCGTCGGCCAGCGTCTGCAGGTAGTGATGGTCGGCGAGCACAAAGGCGTTGTTCTCGAGCATGACGGGAATGCCGTCGGCCGTGCGCACGCGCTCGACCACGATAAGCTCGCAGCCGGGCTCCACGCCAAAGAACGCCGCATCCTCGTGCGTCGCCGCGACCACCGTGCGCGACACCAGACGCGCACCCGGCACCATGTCGTTGGCAGCACAACCCTCAGTAAAGCTCTGGACGTCACCCTTCTGGCGAATCTTGCGCTTGAGCTTGGGGGCGCACACAAAGGTGCCCCTCCCCTGCTGGCGGTTGAGATACCCCGCACGCGACAGCTCCTCGATGGCGCGGCGCACGGTGACGCGCCCCACGCCGTAGGACTTCGCGAGCTCTATCTCGGCAGGGATGCGCGAGCCGGCTGCGTACACGCCGCGCGCGATCTCGCCCTTTAGGTCGTCCATAACCTGCTGGTACAGTGGCACGGCGGGCACGTCAGTGCGGTCGGTTTTATCGTCGAATGCCATCGTTACGCTCCATCCCGCGCATGCTCGGACTCAAACTCTTCAATCGCCGCCATAAACTGTTCGCCAAAGGCGTCGGCTTTTTTCTCGCCAATGCCGTTGACCTGGATCAGCTCCTCGCGCGTCTGTGGACGCAGGCGGCACAGGCCGCGCAGGGCCTTGTCGGAAAAGACCATATACGGCGCCATCTCCAGCTCCGTCGAGATCTCCTTGCGGAGGGCACGCAGGCGCTCGAACAGCTCGGCATCGTCGCCAACGCGCGGGCGCTGATCCAGCTCGGCCTCCTCGCGCAGCAGATCGACGGCGCGGCGGGCGCGGGCCGAGGCCTTGCGCTTGGACGCGCGACGCTTAACGGTAAAGGCGAACGCCTCGTCCTCGACCTCGCCGGCACGCGGACCCAGTCCCACGACCGGGTACTGCCCCTGCGAGGTGGCCAAATAACCACGACCGCACAGCTGCCCGACGATGTCCTTGATGCGCCCGACCGATTCGCTCGACAGCTCACCGTAGCCGCGGTCCTCGTCCAGATGCATCTGGCGAATGCGCTCGGTGTTGCCGCCGTGGAGCACGTCGGCGATCAGCGACTTGCCAAAGCGCATGGGACGCGTGGCCACATAGCGCACGGCGGCGCGGGCCATGCCGGTGACGTCCTCGACCTCGAACTGCGTGAGACAGTTGCTGCAGTTGCCGCAGCCCGCGGCGTCGTCTGCCGTGCCGCCCGCGGCGGCTGCCGCATGCTCGGCCGCGGCCTCATCGCCAAAGTAGCGCAGCATGTATTCGCGCAGACAGCCGGTGGTATTGCAGTAGCCCTCCATCTGGCTGAGCAGGCGATAACGGTTCTGGAGCGCCCACGCGCGCTGCTCGTCGTCGAGCGCCTCGTCGGCCGCATCGCCGCGGTCGATCAAAAAGCGGCGCATGCGAAAATCGTTACCGTTCCACAGCAAGTGACAGCTGGCCGGATCGCCATCGCGGCCAGCGCGGCCCGCCTCTTGGTAGTAGGCCTCGATGCTCTCGGGCACGTTGTTGTGGATCACGTAGCGCACGTTGGGCTTGTCGATGCCCATGCCAAAGGCGTTGGTGGCAACCATCACCTGAATGTCGTCGTCGATAAAGGCACGCTGGCTCTGGCGGCGGGCGTCGTTGCCCATGCCGGCATGGTAACGGCCCACGCGAATGCCGCTGGGTCCCAGCGCCTCGGCAAGCTCGCCCGCCAGCGCATCGACCGTCTTGCGAGTCGAGCAATACACGATGCCGCTCTCGCCCGAATGCGCAATCACGTAGTCGCGCACCCAGGCAGTCTTGGCCTTGTCGCCCATCTCCTCACAACCAAAGTAGAGGTTCTTGCGATCGAAGCCCGTCACCACCGTCGCGGGGTTTTGCAGACCGAGCATCTGCTGAATGTCCGCACGCACGCGCTCGGTCGCCGTAGCGGTAAAGGCCGCAACGATGGGGCGCTGCGGCAGGGAATCGATGAACTCACGAATCTGCAGATAGGCGG
>CABUZI010000054.1 GCA_902496005.1 uncultured Collinsella sp. | reverse complement strand
CTGGCCTCGATGCCGTGTTTCACACTCAAGTCGATAGGCATAAAAAGCCTCCCATTTCTCGTGTACAAGAAATGGGAGGCAGTTCAAACCGAGAACGGGGCGGTTTTTGGTGCAAGGGGAGTAGTCAGCACCGCAGGTTGAGCCAACGTCAGCGAGCGACGTCCAAGGCGAACAAGTTGGCATGAAAAAGGCAGGGCATTGACCTTCTGGTCATGTCCTGCCTTTTGAATGACAAATTGTCGCCTTGGGCGGCGCGCAGCGTCGAGCCGTTACGGCGTTTGGTAAAACGCCGTAACTTAGTAGTTGGCTTCGTAGCCGTTGCCGTCGCCGGTGGGCTCTTCGTAGTAGTCCGAATCGCTCGAATCGCTTGAGTCATCGGAATCGTCAGTGCTGACCGATGAGGTTGCGGTACCGTTTGCGTAGTCGTCAGACGTGTTGTTGTTCAGGTCGCCGATCGTAGAGCTGGAACCGTCGGAAAGACCCATGGTGTTGGGACCCTTGGGATCCTTGCCGGCATCGACGCGCTCCATCATTTCCTTGAGCTCGTCCTCGTAGACAAAGACGTAGCTCACACCGTCGATCATGGTGCTGTCGTCGGCGTACGAGGGCAGGTTGGCCGAGTAGATACCGTCGACATCCATACCGCGCATGGCGTTGACCGTAGACACGATATCCTGAACGCTCATATCGGTTACGAGCATCTCGGACAGCGAATTAACCAGGCCAAAGATCTTCGTGGCATCGAAGTTATTGAGAATCTGGTTGGCAAGGGCGCCAAGCACCTGACGCTGGTGGCGCATGCGCGTGTAATCGCCGTCGGCATAGATGTAGCGGCAGCGGGCATAGGTAAGGGCGGTGGCGCCGTCCATATGCTGCTGACCAGCGGTAATCTTAATATCCAGGTGCTCGGGGTCGTCAACATCATCGGTTGCGTTAATGTCGATACCGCCAACCGAATCAATCAGCGCCTGCATACCGTCGAAGCTGACCTCGGCATAGTGGGAAATCTGAACACCGCACAGCTCGTTGACCGCCTCGACCATGGCCTCGGCGCCGCCAACGGTATGGCAGGCGTTGATCTTCATGGTCTCGCCCTTGTACTCGACCTTGGTATCGCGCGGAACGGAAATGAGCGTCGCCTGTTTTTGCGTGGGGTCGATGCGTGCCAGGATAATCGAGTCGGCACGATACGTATCCTCGCCCGGACGGCCGTCGGTGCCAAGAAGCAGCACGTAGAACGGATCCTTTGCCTCATCGGTGTCAACCAGAACCCGACGCAGATTGTCGGTAATGACATTAGAATCGCCGAGCTTGCCCATAATGGTGGCAAACCACAGGCCGGCAGCGGTAGTGGCACTCAGCAGCACGCCAAGCACGACAATGAGCGCGACGTGACGAATCGTGTGGCTACGACGACGTTGACGAGCGCGCTCGGAATAGCGAGCCACGTTATCGCGACTGTAGATCTTGGCCTGTGCACCAGTTGAGGGTCTTCGGGTGCTAGTATCCGCGAGGGGCTTTTTATTAAACATAGGCAACCTGTATTAGTAGATGACGGGATCGGGGACGGTAGCATGCTCGACATGCGCGCCGAGCGCCTGCAGCTTTTCGACAAACTGCTCGTAGCCGCGCTTGATGTGATGGATGGCCGAAACCTCGGTCGTCCCGTCGGCGATCAAGCCCGCTACGACGAGGGCCGCTCCGCCACGCAGATCGGGCGAGGTAACCTGTGCACCCGAGAAGCCCTTGACGCCATGAATCATGGCATGATGACTCTCGATACGAATGTCGGCACCCATGCGCACCAGCTCAGAGGCAAACATAAAGCGATTCTCGAAGATGTTCTCGGTAATAACGGAACTGCCGTCGGCGAGAGCGGAGAGCACCATAATCTGCGCCTGCATGTCCGTCGGGAAGCCGGGGAACGGAAGCGTTTGGATGTCGACCGGCTTGATACGCTCGGCACGGTTCACATGGACGCCATCCTCGACGCGCTCGCAGTCGATACCCATGAGCTCCATCTTCTTGAGCACCATGCCCAAGTGAATGGGGCAAAAGCCCGTGACATCGACACCGCGATCGTCGGCCATCAACGCACCGGCAACGATAAAGGTACCGGCCTCGATGCGGTCGCCCACTACGCGATGGGTAACAGGATGCAGCTCTTCCACGCCTTCGATAGTCACGACGGGCGTGCCCGCGCCGACAATCTTGGCGCCCATCTCGTTGAGCATGTTGGCGAGATCGACGATCTCGGGCTCGCGGGCGGCATTGTCGATGACAGTGGTACCCTGCGCGCGCACGGATGCCATAATGAGGTTCTCGGTCGCACCGACACTGGCAAACTCGAGCGTGACGGTGGTACCGCGAAGACCTTGGGGCGCATTAGCGTTGATGTAACCGTGGGCGGTATCGAACTCAACGCCCAGGGCCTCAAGACCAAGAATGTGCATATCGATCTTGCGAGCACCCAGGTTGCAGCCGCCCGGCATGGCGATCTTGGCGCGATGGAAGCGGCCCAGCAGGGGTCCCATGACGGCAGTGGAAGCACGCATCTTGGCAACGAGCTCGTAGGGGGCCTCCCAAGAATCGACCTGAGAGGTATCAATCTCGAGCGTGTGCTCGTCGAGAACATCGATCGTAGCGCCCATGCCCTTGAGCACCTTGCCCATCACGTGGACATCGGAAATATCGGGCACGTTCTGCAGCGTCGTCTTGCCCGGCGCCAGAAGCGTTGCCGCCATGAGTTTGAGTGCGGAGTTCTTGGCACCCGAGACGGGCACGGAGCCTCCGATGGCGTGGCCACCCTCAACGCGGATAATATCCAAGGTCTACCCTTTCAAAAAGCATGCCCGGGATGGCTGAGCCATCCCGGGCATGATGTGTTCGCAAATGGTCGAACGCTAAATCGTTTGACTATTGGGCAAGCTTGAGCTTACACCATGCGATTTCATTATAGAGGTAGGCGCGGCGTGCATCATCCTCCGACAAATTACCCAGCTTCTCTTCAAAACCTTGAATATCAGCTTTAAGCTTGTCGGCATCGACGGTCGCCAAATCGCAAGCGCGCTCGGCGAGAACGGTCACGACATCGTCCGCAACCTGGGCATAGCCGCCGGCCACGGCAAACGTGTGGTCGACAGTGCCCATGGCCTTATCGGAAACGCGAACGTAACCGCGGTCGATCGTGCAGATCTCGCTGGAGTGAGCAGGCAGAACGCCAAACTCGCCATCCGTGGACGGAATCGACACAAACGCAGCGTCGCCCTCATAGGCGCAGCTCACGGGGCACACGATGCGGATACGCATAACCTACTTCTCCCCCATCTTGCGGGCGCGCTCGCGCACGTCCTCAATCGTGGAAGCATAGCGGAAAGCCTGCTCTGGCAGGTCATCGGCCTTGCCGTCGACAATCTCGGCGAAGGAGCGGACGGTATCCTCGACGCGGACGTAGACACCGGGGTTGCCGGTGAACTTCTCGGCAACGTGGAAGGACTGGGAGAGGAACTGCTGGATCTTACGGGCACGGTTGACCGTAAGGCGCTGCTCCTCGGACAGCTCGTCCATACCCAGAATGGCGATGATGTCCTGAAGGTCGGAGTACTCCTGCAGGAGCTCCTGGACCTTGACGGCGACACGGTAGTGCTCCTCGCCGACGATCGAGGGATCGAGAGCGTCGGAGGAAGACGCGAGCGGGTCGATAGCCGGGAACAGACCGAGCGACGAAATGCTACGCGAAAGGACCGTAGTGGCGTCGAGGTGCGTAAACGTCGTGGCAGGCGCCGGGTCGGTCAGGTCGTCTGCAGGGACGTAGACGGCCTGGACGGAGGTAATGGAACCCGTCTTGGTCGAGGTAATGCGCTCCTGGAGGTCGCCCATCTCGGTTGCCAGCGTGGGCTGGTAACCAACGGCGGACGGCATACGGCCCAGCAGTGCGGAAACCTCGGAACCTGCCTGGGAGAAGCGGAAGATGTTGTCAATGAACAGCAGAACGTCCTGGCCACGATCACGGAAATACTCAGCGGTGGTAAGGCCGGCCAGACCGATGCGCAGACGCGCTCCAGGCGGCTCGTTCATCTGACCATAGACCAAGCAGGTCTTGTCGATAACGCCAGACTCGCTCATCTCGAGGAACAGGTCGGTGCCCTCGCGGGTACGCTCGCCGACGCCGGTGAACACCGAGGTGCCGCCGTGCTCCTGGGCGAGGTTGTTGATGAGCTCCTGAATCAAAACGGTCTTGCCGACGCCGGCGCCGCCGAACAGGCCTGTCTTGCCGCCACGGATGTAGGGCTCGAGCAGGTCGACGGCCTTGATGCCGGTCTCGAAGATCTCGGTCTTGGTGGTGAGCTCGTCGAAACGGGGCGCTGCATGGTGGATGGGGTAGAACTCCTCCACCTCGGGCATGGGCTTGCCGTCGACGGGCTTGCCCATGACGTTCCAAATGCGGCCAAGCGTCTTGGGGCCGACCGGCATCTTCATGGGCTCACCGGTATCGGTGGCGATGAGGCCGCGCTGCAGGCCGTCGGTCGAGGACATGGCGACCGTGCGGACGACGCCGCCCGGAAGCTGGCTCTCGACCTCGAGGATCGTGCTCAGATGACCGATCGGGGTCTCGGCCTCGACCGTGAGCGCGTTGTAGATCGGGGGCACCGCGCCGTCAAACTTGACGTCGACGACAGGGCCGATGATTCGCACGATGCGACCATCACCGGCAGTCGTCTTCTTGGTGGCTTCCTCGACCGCAAGCTTTACGGTGTTATTAGCCATTACTGTTCCTCCAATGCTGAGGCTCCGCCGACGATCTCGTTAATCTCGGTCGTGATCGAAGCCTGGCGCACGCGACTATACGTGCGGGTAAGGGTCGAGATGATCGCGGTGGCGTTTTCCGTCGCGGAGTGCATGGCCTTGCGGCGTGCACCCTGCTCGGCAGCCGCCGAATCGATCAGGGCCTGGTAGATGACCGTCAGGATATAAGACGGCACAAGCTTGCCGAGAACATGCTCGGGAGAGGGCACGAACTCGAACGTGGACGAGATGCGCTTAGGGGCGTCGGTCTCGTTCTTACGCGGACCGTGGGCCATAGCGATCATCTCAGGGTCGAGCGGCAACAGATGCTCGACGCGAAGCTCCTGATCCACGCGGTTCTTGGCGTGGTGGTAGACAAGCTCGACACGGTCAAGCTCACCGGCACGATACGCATCGCAGATATGAGAGGAGATCATGCGGGCCTGATTGAAATCGGGCTCAGAGGAGTTGCCCTCAAAGTGCATGACGACGTTTGCGCGGTCACGGAAATACGTGGCCGGTTTGCGCCCACACGCGATGATCTCGCACTCGATGCCGTCGTTCGCCCAAGAAGCGGCGAGCTTTTCGGCCGTGCGCTCCACCGTCGTATTGAAACCGCCGGCAAGGCCGCGGTCCGAGGCAATAACGACAATCAGGCCATGCTTGACGCTCTCATGCTTCTGCAGCATGGGATCGGTGCCCGAACAGGAGGCGTCGCCGGCGACCGTCAACATGACGTCGGTCAGCGCCTCCTTATAGGGTTCGGCCTGCTTGGAGCGATCGAGGGCACGACGGATCTTGGCCGTAGAGACCATCTCCATCGTGCGCGTGATCTGCTTGGTCGTGGTAACCGAGGAGATTCGCTTCTTAATGTCGCGAAGGTTGGCCATGGGGCTTAGTTCTCCTCTGATCCAGAAACATCCGAATGGTGCTTGGCCATGAACTGCTGCTTGAAGTCGCCGATGACGCGCAAGAGCTCAGCCTTGGTGTCATCATCGATCTTCTTGGCGCGAACCTTGTCGAGCAGCGAGCCAAAGCCATTGTCCATGTACTCGATGAGCTCGGCACGGAAAGGCAGCACGTCGGCGATCTCCAGGTCATCCAGGAAGCCCTCGTTGCCAGCGAACAGCGTAACGATCTGCTCGCCAACCTCAAACGGCTTGTAACGCGGCTGCTTAAGGAGCTCGGTCATGCGGGCACCATGGGTCAGCTGCTTCTGAGTAGCCTCGTCAAGGTCGGAGCCAAACTGCGTAAAGCCAGCGAGCTCCTGATAGGAAGCGAGGTCCAGACGGAGGTTGCCGGCGACCTGCTTCATGGCCTTGGTCTGCGCATCGCCACCGACGCGGGACACGGAAATGCCCACGTCGACTGCCGGGCGCTGGCCCTGGAAGAAGAGCTCGGACTGCAGATAGATCTGACCATCGGTAATGGAAATGACGTTGGTCGGAATGTAGGCCGAGACGTCGCCGTCCTGGGTCTCGATGATCGGCAGTGCCGTCATGGAGCCGTAGCCGTTCTTCTTGGACATCTTGACGGCACGCTCGAGCAGACGAGAGTGCAGGTAGAAGATGTCGCCAGGATAGGCCTCGCGTCCGGGCGGACGATGCAGCGTCAGCGACATCTGACGGTAGGCCACAGCCTGCTTGGACAGGTCGTCGTAGATGACGAGCACGTGGCCGCCGGGGTTGGTCTCGCTGGCGGGCTTGCCGTCCTCGCCGTTGTACATGAAGAACTCGCCGATAGCGGCACCGGCCATAGGCGCGATGTACTGCATTGGGGCGGAATCGGCAGCGGTGGCCGAAACGATGATGGTGTAATCGAGTGCACCGTGCTGAGCGAGGGTCTCGCGGATGTTGGCAACCGTGGAGGCCTTCTGGCCAATGGCGACATAGATGCAGACCATGCCCTTGCCGCGCTGGTTGAGGATAGCGTCGATGGCGATGGCGGTCTTACCGGTCTTACGGTCGCCGATGATGAGCTCACGCTGACCGCGGCCGATAGGCACCATAGAGTCGATAGCGAGCAGACCGGTCTGAACCGGCTCGCACACCGGGGTACGATCGATGACGCCGGGGGCCTTGAACTCGATGGGGCGACGGTGCGTGGCGACGATGTCGCCCAGGCCGTCGATGGGCTGGCCGAGCGGATTGACGACGCGGCCGAGCATGGCACGGCTCACGGGGATATCCATAATGCGGCCAGTGGTGCGGCACTCGTCGCCTTCCTTGATGGAGTCAACGGCGCCAAACAGAACGGCGCCGACCTCGTCACGGTCAAGGTTCTGGGCAAGACCGAAGACGGTCTCACCGGTATCGGAGCTCTTGAACTCCAGAAGCTCGCCTGCCATGGCGCTCTTGAGGCCGGAGACGCGCGCGATGCCGTCGCCTACCTCGTCGACCGTTGAAACCTCATGCGTATCGACCGTCGCGGAGAGGCTCGTGAGCTGCTCCTGCAGTTTCTTGGCGATATCCTGGGCATTGAGGGTTTCGGACATTAGGCTTCACCTCCGTACGAATTAGCAGAGTTTGCGAGGGTCTCCTGCGCGATGCGCAGCTGCGTCTTGACGGAAATGTCACGACGCTCGCCGCGGGCCTCGAGCACCAGGCCGCCCACGATAGACGGGTCGACCTGCTCGATAAGGAATACCTTGCGGCCGAAGTCCTGCTCGCATTTCTTAGTGATGGTTTGACGCAGCTCGTCGTCGAGCGGGATCGCCGTGGTGACGGTCACGCCCACTACATCCTCGTCTTCCTCGGCAACATACTTAAAGGCAGCTGCCACCTTGGGAAGAAGGTCGAGCTGGTCGCGCTTGGACATGGTGTCGAGCACGGCGATGATCTCGGGGCTGGCAGAAGCCAGGCGCTCGATCATCTCGAGGTCCTCGAACACATGGTTCTCGGCCTTAGCGGCTTCCAGAAGGGAGCGCGCGTAGGTCTCGAGCACCTTGTCCTGATAGCGGCTAGTCGGCATTCAGGCTACCTGCTTCCTGGATGTAGCGCTCGATGAGCTTCTTCTGCTCGGCCTCGTCCTCGAGTGCCTCGCCCACGATCTTGGTGGCGACGGCAACGGACAGGTCGGCGATGGAACTCGCGGCACCGGCGTAGATGGACTTGCGCTCGTCCTCGACGGTCGTATGGGCCTTGGCGATGATCTCCTCGGCCTCCTTGTGAGCAGCCTCGATGATACGGGCGCGCTCGGACTCGGCGTCCTTACGGGCCTCGAGAACAATGTCGGCAGCCTGACGACGGGCGTCGGTGACGATCGAGTCGGACTCAGCGCGCTTGGCGATAGCCTCCTGCTTGGTCTTCTCGGCCTCGTCGAGGCTCTCCTCGATCTTCTTGCCGCGCTCCTCCATGGTTTTCATGATGCCCGGCAGGGCGACCTTGGCCAGCACGATCCAGATAATCAGGAAGGCGATAAGCGCCGGGATGAACTCCGCCATCTTAGGGATGAGGATGTCCGCACCGGCAGCGCCGTCCTCAGCGAACGCGGAAACCGGCATGAGCAGCGCGGCCGCGGACGCGGAGAGTGCGATCGCGCTCTTCTGGGATGAAAGATTCATACTTGACGCTCCGTGCTATTTAACGATCAGCGCGACAACGAAGCCGATCAGAGCCAGAGCCTCGCCGAAGGCGGAGCCCATGATGAAGACGGTGAACACGCGGCCCTGGACCTCAGGCTGACGGGCCATAGCACCCGTAGCACCCAGAGCAGACAGGCCGATAGCAAGACCAGCGCCGATAACACCGAGACCGTAACCGATAACTCCCACGATTCCTCCTTTGTCGTGCGTGTCTTATTTCACGCAGGATAACCTTTTTATAACTGCCGGGCTCCATGGGTACGGGCACCGGCGGTTTAACGAATTGCCTTACCTTTAAGGCGCGAACGGAAGACTACTCCTCCTCCGCGACCTCCTCTGCCTCTGAGACATACACGGCGGTAAGGACCGTGAAGACGTAAGCCTGGATGGCGCCGACCACAAGCTCGATCGCATAGATCAGGATGAGGATGGCAAGCCAGGCTAGCGAAGGCAGGGCGCCGACGGCATGGGCCGCGGAAACCTGCTGAAGCAGCGGCTGCATGAACATGCTCGCCATAATGGCGAACGAGCCCATGACCACGTGTCCTGCGAACATGTTGCAGAACAGACGGACGGCGAGCGTGATGAGGCGCAGGAAGGTCGAGAAAAGCTCGACGACCCACACGAGCACGTTCATCGGGAAGCTCACGCCCTGCGGGGCGAGGCTCTTGATGTAGCCGATCACGCCGTGAGCCTTGCATCCGTAGTAGATGAAGTACACGAAGGCGAAGATAGCGAGCGCGGCGGTGGAGCCGATTGCGCCGGTGCCGGGCTTCATTCCCGGGATCAGGCCGATCATGTTATTGATCAGGATGAACAAGAAAAGCGAGCACAGGAACGGGAAGTGCTTCTTCCAGTTCTCACCCACGACGCCCTTGCCGATATCGTTCTCGACGTACTCGATGATGTACTCGAAACCGTTGACGAAGAAGCCCTTGGGAACCAGGGTCTGCTTCTTCTTGAACACGGCCAGGACGATCAGGAGCACGATCGTGGAGACGATCAGCCAAAACGAGTACTGCGTGATGCCGCAGCTCAGATCGCCCACGACAGGGGTGGAGCTGAACTCGCTGACCAGATGATTAATCTCATCAGGCAGCTTTTCAAAAATTTCCACGACTTACCTTTCGACCTCATGAGGATCTCGCAGCGCCTTGGCGACGCGAACCGTGCAGGCGGCCATAAAGGCCACGAAGCCGATCGCCTCGCCCAGGAGGAACATGCGAAATGCCTCTCCGAACAACACAAACACAACCAAGGTAAAGACGAGCAGGGCGATTGCCGAGACCGCCAGACTCACCATACCCTTGAGCATGTCCGCATTCTGTTTATCGTCAAGAACCGGCTTGAGCGTAAAGACAAAGGGAAGGAAGGCAATTGCGCCCGCGATGGCGCCTGCAACGATAGCGAGCAGATCGGCTATCTGAAACACTGGCGTCCTCACTTTCCTTTTTAACGCTTCACAGAACAGTTCCCGCCAAACATTGGTGACTATTGTACGAGCCAATCGCTAAAGTACAACCGAAAAAGCATCGGTTAATACGCACCTGTTCGTTTTCTTAAGACCTTCTTTATGCCGCAGGTACGGTAATACGTTTTTCTCGAACCCTGCAGGGCAAAACGTCCGTTAACAGGAGTGCGCGCGGTCGCCTTTTGTTCGTCCGCGCGCACCGTTTCTTCGTATTTGCAGCCGCGGCCGTCTTAGCCCAGCGACTAGAGCGTGCCGTAGATGCGATCACCGGCGTCGCCCAGGCCGGGAACGATGTAGGCAGCCTCGTTGAGATGGTCGTCGATAGCGCAGGTATAGATATGCACATCTGGGTCCTTCTCGGTCAGCGACTTGAGGCCCTCGGGGGCCGCGACGATGCACAGCATGCGGATGTCCTTGACACCGCGCTCGCGCAGGTAGCTGATGGCCATCTCGGCCGAACCGCCCGTGGCAAGCATGGGGTCGACGACCAGGCAGATGCGCTGGTCGATATCCTTGGGCATCTTGCAGTAATACTCGTGCGGCTCGTGGGTGACCTCGTCGCGCTCCATGCCGATGTGGCCCACGCGAGCGGAGGGCACCAAGTCGAGGATGCCGTCGACCATGCCAAGGCCCGCACGCAGGATGGGCACGATGGCGAGTTTCTTGCCGGCAAGCTGTTTGAACGTGGCGGTAGTGATGGGGGTCTCGACCTCGACGTCTTCCATAGGCAGGTCGCGCATGGCCTCGTAGCCGTCAAAAAGCGCGAGTTCGCGCACGAGCTGACGGAACTGGTTGGTGCCGGTG
>CABUZI010000053.1 GCA_902496005.1 uncultured Collinsella sp. | reverse complement strand
TGCCAAGGGCCTTGTCGACGGTGGCGAGTATTCGGCCGACAACCTTAACGATCCGGCTACGAATATCGAGTTTGGCTGTGCGTATCTCTCGTATCTTCTAGCGTATTTTAACGGGTCGACTGACAGTGCCATTGCCGCCTATAACGCCGGTATGGGCAATGTCGACGGATGGGCGCAGCAGAGTACGTCGCTTCATAATGCAATTACCTTTCCCGAGACGCAGGCGTATCTGATTCGTGTCAATAATGCCTGGGTTCGCTATAAGACCCTCTATCCCGACCGGTTCGTATAGGACTATGCCTGCCGCCTGCGTATACTGCAGATGTATGAGTTAGGAGTATCCATGGCGGATTTTGAAGTAGAACGCGTTGGTGGTGAACTTAAGCGCTTTGGCGTTGAAGGCGCTGAGGTGCCGTTTGAAGTCGTCTCTCCCTATGAGCCTGCCGGTTCCCAGCCTAAGGCCATTGAGTCGCTTGTGCAGGGCGTGAGGGACGGAGACCGCTATCAGGTTTTGCTGGGCGTGACTGGTTCGGGCAAGACCTTCACGATGGCAAAGACTATTGAGGCCCTGGGAAAGCCGACGCTGGTCATGGCTCCGAATAAAACGCTCGCCGCTCAGCTTGCGAGCGAGCTCAAAGAGTTCTTTCCCAACAACGCTGTGGTCTACTTCGTCTCGTACTACGACTACTATCAGCCCGAGGCGTATGTGCCGCAAAGCGATACATATATCGAGAAAGACTCCTCGATTAACGAAGAGGTTGAGATGCTGCGACATCAGGCGACCGCATCGCTGCTCTCTCGACGCGATGTGATCGTTGTCGCATCGGTCTCGTGTATCTATGGCATTGGCTCTCCTGAGGACTATGCGGGTCTGGCTCCAAACGTCGACAAAAAGGTGCCGCTCGAGCGCGATGACTTTATCCATGCGCTCATCGACATTCAATACGACCGCAATGACTATGATTTGGCGCGCGGTACCTTCCGCGTGCGCGGTGATGTCGTCGACGTGTATCCGCCCTATGCTGAGCATCCGTTGCGCTTTGAGTTCTTTGGCGACGAGGTCGAACTGATTGCCGAGATCGATGAGGTCACCGGTGAGATGCTGCGTGAGTACGAAGCGATTCCCGTGTGGCCGGCTTCGCACTACGTGACCGAGAAACCTAAGGTCAAGGCGGCCCTGAAATCGATCAGCGAAGAGTGCGAGAAGCGCGTGGCGGAGCTCAAGGCGACCGACAAGTTGCTCGAGGCTCAACGTCTGCAGCAGCGGACCGATTATGACCTCGAGATGCTCGAGACGATGGGCTTTTGCAACGGCATCGAGAACTACTCGCGCCATCTGGATGGACGTAAGCCGGGTGAGCCGCCGTTTACCTTGATCGACTACTTTCCCAAGGACATGCTTTGCATCATCGACGAGAGCCATGTGACGGTGCCGCAGATTCGCGGCATGCACGAAGGTGACCGTTCGCGTAAGGTGACCCTGGTGGAGCATGGTTTTCGCCTGCCCTCGGCGCTCGACAACCGTCCGCTTCGCTTCGATGAGTTTGAGGCAAGGATTCCGCAGTTCATCTACGTCTCGGCCACGCCGGGCGACTATGAGTTGCGCGTGAGTCAAAACGATGTTGAACAGATTATTCGTCCGACCGGCCTGCTCGACCCCAAGATCGATGTGCGTCCGGTTCGTGGGCAGATTGACGATCTTGAGGATGAGATTCGCGAGCGCGTTGCCCGCAAAGAGCGCGTGCTGGTGACCACGCTCACCAAGCGCATGGCCGAGGACCTGACCGACCACCTGCTTGATGCCGGCATTAAGGTCAACTACATGCACTCCGATACAGCGACGATGGACCGTGCCGAGATCCTGCGAACGCTGCGCGAGGGAAAGATTGATGTTCTCGTTGGCATCAACCTGCTCCGTGAGGGTCTAGACCTTCCTGAGGTCTCGCTGGTGGCAATTCTCGACGCTGACAAGGAAGGCTTCTTGCGCAACCGCCGTTCGTTGATTCAGACGATTGGTCGTGCGGCCCGTAATGCCGACGGCGAGGTTATCATGTATGCAGACGTTGTGACCGATTCGATGAAAGAAGCCATCGAGGAGACGCAACGCCGTCGCGAGATTCAGATGGCATATAACGAAGAGCATGGCATTGTGCCCAAGACGGTCCGCAAGGCCATTAACGACATTTCGAGCTTTATTGCCGAGGCCGAAAAGACTGTGGGCTCGAAGGGACGCTCGAAGGGCGACTCTCTGGGCCATGGTGCGTTCTACACGCCCGATGAAAACGGCGAGGGCGCCGCGCCGGAGACGGCGGCACCCGAGCAGACGCTTGCCGAGCAACTGGAAGGGCTACCGCATGACGAGCTCGTGCGGATTGTCGAGACCATGGAGGAAGACATGCGTAATGCTTCCGCCGCCATGGACTTTGAGGAGGCGGCACGTCTGCGCGATGCCGTCGTTCAGATTCGGGCGATGCTCGAGGGCGCATCTGAGGACGAAACGATTGAGCGCCTACGTTTGCAGGCCCGTAAGGGTTCTACGTTCGCTTCGGGCAGAAAACGCCAGGGCGCGCGATTTAAGAAATAGGGTACAGGCCCCGAGCTTCTCGTTGAGCTTGGGGCCTGTGTCTTTAGCACGCTAGAGGTCGGCGATTAGGGCCTCGGCGCACCGGATGCCATCGGTGGCGGCGCTCATGATGCCGCCGGCATATCCTGCTCCTTCGCCACAAGGGTAGAGGCCTGGGGTCGCCACGGCATGACACGCGCGATCTCGGGTGACGGTGACCGGGGAGCTCGAACGTGTCTCCACGCCGGTAAGCACGGCATCGGGGCGGTCGTAGCCCCGTAGCTTTTTCCCGAGCAGGGGAATTCCCAGGCGAAGCGACTCGACGATATGCTGCGGCAGGGCCTCGTCAATTGCCGTCCAAGTCACACCGAGCGGATAAGTGGGTTTAATTTTTCCACATGCCGCGCTGGGACGTTTTGCAAGGAAATCGCCGACGAGCTGTGCCGGTGCATTCCAGTTAGAGCCGCCTAGGCGATAGGCGGCCTGCTCACAGGTGCGCTGGAGTTCAACGCCTGCGAGCGGATCGTCGGTGGGAAGGTCGTCGGGCGTGACGTTAACGAGCAGGGCGGCATTTGCATTGCGTCCGTTACGGGCATTGAGGCTGGCCCCGTTGACGCACAGGTGGCCCGGCTCGGAAGAGGCGGCGACAACCTGCCCGCCGGGGCACATGCAAAACGAGAACACGCTGCGCTCGTTGGGAAGATGGGCGACGAGCTTGTAGGGGGCTGCTCCGAGGGCAGGATGCCCCGCCGAAGGGCCATATTGGGCTCGATCGATATCGAGCTGCAGGTGCTCGATGCGTACGCCCATGGCAAAGGTTTTTTGCGCGAGGGCTACGCCATGGTCCTTGAGGAGCTCGAATACGTCGCGGGCGGAATGGCCGCAGGCAAGGATAAGGTGCTTCGTGGCGATTTGCTCAGTCGCGGCATGTTGAGACGCCTGGACATCGACGCCGGTGATGGCGCCGGACGCGTCGGCGCGAATGTCAACGAGCTTTGTTCGATAGCGAACGACACCTCCGAGCCGTTCGATGCGCTGGGAAATATTGGTGACAACCGTGGGAAGGATGTCGGAACCAATATGCGGCTTGGCATCCCACAGAATGTCTCGGGGTGCGCCCGCTTCGACGAAGGTGTCCAGGATAAGGCGATGGGCGGGATTTTTGGTTCCCGTATTGAGCTTGCCATCCGAGAAAGTACCCGCACCGCCCAAGCCAAACTGGATATTGCTCTCGGGGTCGAGGATGCGCTCCTTTAGAAAGAGATCGATCGCATGCGAGCGGCGAAATGCTGGGTCGCCGCGCTCGATGAGCAAGGGCTTAAGACCCGCTTCGGCAAGGGTGAGTGCAGCGAAAAGGCCAGCGCATCCGGCGCCGACAACGACAGGGCGTTCTTGAGGTGCGTCGGAGACGGGGGAGGGGAATGAGGGCCCATCGTCCTCTATCGCGCGTACGCGCGAGCGGTCACGCTCGGCGACGCTGTCGACCGCTTCTCGCTCGAGGTGGGGACTAGTCAGCTCAACACGAAAACTCAGGATAAAATGGACGTCTCGTTTTTTGCGAGCGTCGATTGACTTGCGGTGGAGCTCGATGGACTTGATCTCGGAGTCCTTGCAACGTAGGACGCGCTTGGCGACTCGCTTGCCAACAATGAGGCAGGCATTTTCATCGCCGGCTTCATCGAGCGAAGCGTTGACTTGGGTGATTTCGATCATCGAGGTCTCCTTAGAGGCAAGAAAGAGGCCGTCCGGTATCCCAGACGGCCCGAATGCGTTTTTGATTATAGACTGCGCGGCTACAGGCTGCTTGCAGCGCGAATGCCCGAGAGCCATGCCCACGCAAGGTTAAAGCCTCCGCAATCGGCGTCGATGTCGAGCGCTTCGCCACAGACGTAAAGCGGGGCGTCGACAACGCTGCGCGCGCGTAGACTGGGTGTTGAGATACTCTCGACAGATGCGCCACCACGCGTGACCTGCGCCGAGCGCTCCTCGGCTGTTCCCTCGACGAGCAACTTAAAGTGCTTGAGGATCGAGACCAGGTGGATGACATCGTTGGAGCCTGGATGGCACTGCTCGAACGCCGTGCAGACGACGCGGGAGAGTTGCGGGGCGAGCATGCCGTCGAGCCAACGGGGATCGCGGGGCGAAAAGCCGCCGAGCAGCTCAACGCGCCGGTTGAGCATATCGAGCAGCTCGTCTTTGGAGAGGTCGGGGAAAACGTCGAGCAGGATCGTATCACCGCGCTGGATACGACGGGAGAGGTTGAAGACAGCGACGCCCGAGATGCCGAAGGCTCGAAACAGTACTTCACCGTCTTCGTGCCAGAGCTCACTATGGTTACGGGTGAGCGTCAAGCGGGCGCGGACGCGCAGACCATCCAACGTCTTGAGTGCCGCCCGATCGCCAACGACCGTTGCCGATACGGGGCAGAGGATGGGGCGCAGCGAGGTGAGGGGGAGGCCAAACGTATCGGCGATACCGGTGGGGTTGCCGCCCGTGGCGATAATTACGGCATGTGCCTCCAGGGCCTCGTTCTTGCGAGGGACATCGGTGAGCGCTTTCCGAAGCGAGCGGAGCTCCGATTTTCGGTCGTCGTGCTTCTTTGCCTTGAGTGCCCGCGCTGGACGGTCTATTTGGAGTGTCCAGCCTTCGGAAGCTTTGTGCGCCGAGGCAACGTTGGCTCCGCAGATTAAGGTGATACCTAGGCGGTCGCAAACGTTGAGAAGCGCGTCGCGCACCGATTCGGCGCGAAGGGAGCGCGGGTACAGCCGGCCTTCCTCGGAGGTTGTCATGATGCCCAGCGAGGAGAAGAAACCCATAAGCTCTTGTTCGGGCCGGGGGCCCATAACGGATTCAACGAATGCGGGGTGGTTATACCGCTGTGGATCAATCGATTCGTTGGAGAGGTTGCAGCGGCCGTTGCCGGTCGCAAGGAGCTTAAGGCCGCAGGCGACATCGCACTCAACGATGCAGACGCTTTTGCCAGCACGTGCGGCCGTAATGGCGGCGGCGAGGCCTGAAGCCCCGCCGCCGATTACCAGGACGTCATAGAAGGCGCTCGTGTTCACTTAGGCCTCGTCGGTCTCGTGCGGGGTAATGGCCTCGACGGCAGAGACTGCCTTGGGCAACATGCCATCGGGCAGCGCGGTCTCGACCTCGCCCTTATCGCAGGCCTCGGCGAGTGACGGATTGATGGGAAGCGTGCCCAAGATGTCGAGGTTATAGCGTTCTGCGACCTCGGGGAGCTTGCTCTTGCCAAAGACCTCGATCTTCTTGCCGCAGTCGGGGCACTCAATATAGCTCATGTTTTCGACGATGCCCAGAATGGGGACGTTCATCTTCTCGGCCATGTTGACCGCCTTGGCGACGATCATCGAGACCAGATCCTGCGGGCTCGTGACGATGACGATGCCGTCGACGGGCAGTGACTGGAAGACGGTGAGAGCGACGTCGCCTGTTCCCGGAGGCATGTCGACCAGCAGGTAGTCGATGGGGCCCCATGAGGTCTCGCTCCAGAACTGCCTAATGGCGCCTGCGATGACCGGACCGCGCCAAAGGACGGGGTCGGTCTCGTTTTGGAGCAGAAGGTTGGAGCTCATCACCTTGACGCCGTGCTCGGAGATTTCGGGCAGCATAAGGTTGCCAAGGGCATGGACGTGGCGTCCGCTCATACCGAACATCTTGGGGATAGAGGGACCGGTGATGTCGGCATCGAGGACGCCGACCTTGTGGCCGTGACGGGCAAGCTCGGTGGCGATGGCACCAGTGACAAACGACTTGCCGACACCGCCCTTGCCGGAAAGTACGGCGATGACGCGTTTGACCTCGGACAGCGTGTTCTCCTCAAATTGCGACGGCGACGTTTGTCCGCCGGCGGCCTGTGCGTGCTCGCAACCCATGTATGACTCCTTTGTATATGTTGGGGCTGGGGCCCCGTGATGTGACACGAGCGTCATTGTACCCTCGTTTGCGAGCGGGAGTCATTTGCGATGCATTTGGGCCGAGCGTGCTTGCAATACGATGGGTCCAAGCGAATGGGCGGGCTTACTGAACTTTGCTGGCGAACTCGAGATATTGCATGCGCTGCAGCTTGTCGATCGTCGAGGCGTATGGGCTGTCTTCAGATTCCAAGTCGTAGCGCAGCCCGTCGGCACCAAGGTAGCCGGCGACATTGATGGTGGGCACATCTGACCTTGTTGCAAGCAGAGCCTTTTGATAGTCGGTGAGCGGGGCGCCGATCTTATTAAGGGTAATGGCTGCAATCTCGTTTGCCCCGACGGTGTCGTAGACGTTGAGCTCGGTATTGCCGGCGATTTCATAGTTAGCCCAGACAAAATATGTCGACTGATAGATACGGAAAGCGTGGCTTGCCGTATCTTCCTGAGGGTACAGCTCGTCGTTGAGAGTCGTTGCGGCGCTCGGCTGATGGTCGCCAAAAAAGACAAGGACAACCGGTCTGCCGATATTGCGGAGCTCGTTGATAAAGTACTCGAGGTCCCGGTCGGATGCGTTGATGCAGGTGAGATAGGTGTTGAGCGCGCTATTGGCGCCCTCGCTGGCTCCCTCGACCCAATAGTTTGTCAGCTCTTCGGCGGGAACGGTGCCATAGTCGTAGCCGCCGTGATTTTGCATCGTGACGTCAAAGATGAACTGCGGTGCTTCGTCGGTTCTAAGCAGGTCGAGTATCTTGTCGTAGGTGGCGTAGTCGCATACGCCGGCATGGTAACAGGGCGCACCTTCGAAATCGCCGATTGAAAGAAAGTCTCCAAAGCCCAGCTGCTGATAGATTTTATCTCGATGGTAGTTGACGGGGTTTTGCGGGTGCATAGCGGTAGCGGTATACCCAAGCTCTTTAAGGTCCTTTGCCAGGCTGTTGACGCCATTCATCTGATACAGCTGATAGGGGATCTTGCCTAATCCGACAAAGGCCGTTGTCGCTCCGGTCAAAAATTCGAATTCGGAGTTTGCCGTTCCGCCACCGGTGACCGAAGCGAGCATGGTGCCGCGAACAAGCGTGTCGGGAAGCGAGTTGTAGAATGCGGGGCCGGTGTACCCGGCCGCCTGGAGCTGCTCAAAGCACGAAAGGTCGCTAAAACTCTCGTTCATGACGGCAACAATCGTCGGCTTGATTTCATTGAACTGGGCAACGGCCGCCGCGCGTTGCTCGCTCGAGCCATACGTGCTGTCGTAGGCGGCGGCGAGCTCCTGCTCGATGCTCTGCGCCTCATCGGGCGTATAGTCTTCGGGCTTCTCAATGGGCAACTCGTTGACCATTTCGGTGAACGAAGTGATAAAACCCTGAGACGCATACGTGGTGATGGGCTGCCAACGGTCAAATCCAAAATTCAGCGCCTGCTCCAAGTCGATGCTGGAAAAGCCCGAGAGCCCCACAACGGTCACTAGCAGAAAAGCGCAGAGGTTAGCGGCGATTGCGGGGAACACATGGGTGGGCGTACGGAGCTTTCTCGGTCGGATAAGCGAAAGAAGCCCCAGGGAAATCTCCAGCAGGGCTAGAGAGGTTACGATTCCGGCGGTAAAGGTAAACTCGTATCCCTCGCTCACTTCCATTGCGGTGCCAAGGGCCAAGATATCGCTTGGCAGGATGGCTTCGCCTTTAAACGTTATGACGAAGTGCTCGGCAATGCCAAGGATGCAGCAGGCGACGGGCACGAGGGCCATGACGCCTCCATGACGCTGTCCCAGCAAATGAAGGGAGAGCAGAACCGTCGCGAGCAGCCCGACGGAAAACCCGAATGAGTTGGCGGGAATGCGATAGAACGTTTCGTTGCAGGCAATTTCGAGTGAAACGAACGAGAGCGCTGAAACAGCGGCGATGACAAGGATGTCACGGCAAATACAGGCAACCGTTCCCGTCGCAAGATCGGTTTGGTCGATAAGTCCCGAAACCAAGGGCTCGACAAGAAGTATGACGGCGGTAGCACCGAGCGCCGAATAAGAAAGGACCCATAGGGAATTGTCCTCATTTACGAGCAATTGATTCGTAATCCATGCAGCTACCATGCCGAGCGGGATGAGGAGCGTCGCGCACCAAAAGACGCGGGCAATGGGCGGCTTTTCATTGTGTTTGATTGAAAAATATACGCGCACCACGACGATGGCCACGATAAGGACGGCGATGAATATGGGCAGATTGGCCATGTCGCTCGAAGTGATTTCAAGGGGGATATCTTCGGTCATGGACGTTCCTCTGTTACAGCAAATTAAGTTCAGTATTAGATTACCGTAACCTTTCCACGGCATTTCGAGAAACAAAGCACCCGATACGCAAAGCTAAAGGTCTGCGAATCTTGTATTACGAACATCTGTGCGCGTCGAGTGCGCTAAACTCATCGGCAGTATGATTCGATGCAATAGGAGGCAAGGAGCTTCCATGTCTGATTCTTCTATCGTTATTCGCGGCGCTCGTGAGCACAACCTCCGTGATATCGATGTTTCCATTCCGCGTGACCAACTCGTGGTCATTACCGGTCTTTCTGGCTCGGGCAAGAGCTCGCTGGCATTTGACACTATCTATGCCGAGGGCCAGCGTCGATACGTCGAGAGCCTTTCGAGCTATGCGCGCCAGTTCTTGGGCCAGATGGACAAACCCGACTTGGATTCAATCGACGGCCTTTCGCCGGCGGTGTCGATCGACCAAAAGACGACGTCTAAAAACCCTCGCTCGACGGTTGGCACCGTAACCGAGATTTATGACTATCTGCGCCTGCTGTTCGCTCGTGTGGGCACCCCGCACTGTCCCGAATGCGGCCGCGTCATTGAGCGCCAGACGACCGACCAGGTTGCCGACAAGGTCTTGGCGGCGGGGGAGGGCCGCCGCGCGTTTGTGCTGGCACCGGTGGTGCGCGGGCGAAAAGGCGAGTACACCAAACTGTTTGAGGACCTTCGCGCCGAGGGCTTTAGCCGCGTGCGCGTTGACGGCGAAGTGCGCTCGCTCGACGACCCGATCGATCTGGACAAAAAGTTCAAGCACGATATCGAGGTCGTAGTCGACCGCATCGTGATTCGCGAGAACTCGCTGGGCCGTATTGCCGAGTCCGTTGAACAAGCGACTGCGCTGGCGCACGGCAATGTGAACGTATACTTGCTGCCCGACCGCGACGCTCCCGAGGGGACCGAAGGCGAGTTGCTGGAGTATTCGCTGGCGTTAGCGTGCCCGGAGCATGGACACTCCATCGATGACCTGCAGCCGCGTGATTTCTCGTTCAACGCGCCCTATGGCGCATGTCCTGAGTGCGACGGCCTGGGCTTTAAGAAAACCGTTGATGCCGAGGCGCTGATTGAGGATCCCTCGAAGTCCATTGCCGACGGAGTCTTTGGTAGCCTGTTTGGCAATTCGAACTACTATCCGCAGATTTTTGCTGCGGTCTGCAAACACTTTAAGGTGAGCGCCGATACGCCGTGGGAGGACTTGCCCCCTCGCGTGCGTCGTGCATTTTTGGATGGCCTGGGCGATACGAAGATCTCGGTCGACTACCAAAAGCTCGACGGACGTCGCAGCCAGTGGGATACCAAGTTTTCGGGCGTTCGCAACATCCTGTACGAACGCTATACCGAGACGACGAACGAGAACACCAAGGCGCGCCTGGAGAAGTACATTCGCGAGGAGCCGTGCTCGAGCTGCCACGGCGCTCGTTTGCGCCCTGAGATGCTCGCCGTCACCGTGGGCGGCAAGTCCATTTACGAGGTTTGTTGCCTGTCGTGCCGTGAGTCGCTCGAGTTTTTTGAGGGCCTGGAACTCACCGAGCGCCAACAGTTTATCGGCGGGCGTATCGTCAAGGAAATCCTGGAGCGCTTGCGTTTTCTGGTCGATGTTGGACTCGACTATCTGACACTCGATCGTGCCTCGGCGACGCTTTCCGGTGGCGAGGCACAGCGTATTCGACTGGCAACGCAGATTGGCGCGGGTCTCATGGGCGTGCTCTATATTCTGGACGAGCCCTCGATCGGTCTTCATCAGCGTGACAACGAGCGCCTGATTAAGACGCTCGAGCGCCTGCGCGATATCGGCAATACCGTTATCGTTGTCGAACACGACGAGGATACAATCCGTGCCGCCGACTACGTGATCGACATGGGGCCCGGAGCCGGCGTCAACGGCGGGCACGTAGTCGCGGCGGG
>CABUZI010000052.1 GCA_902496005.1 uncultured Collinsella sp. | reverse complement strand
GGCCTCGCGGCCTCCCCCTTTTTTGCGTTTATGGGGCGTAAATGACTCAATTACACCAGACGATCTTATCGTTTTTGGTATTGAGCCCTTATTTAAAGAAGATAAATCTAATAACAAGGGCAACTGCTATGGCCACAATGATCAAAAGCAGGATTGTCAGTCGATGCTGCTTGCGTCTTTTACTTGACGAAACGAAGATTGATTTTCCCTGTTTTGGCGTTTCGAGATAGCGAGCCGAATGCGTCAAGGTTTGCTTGGGTCGAGAACCTCTTTGTTGATGAGCGGCTGATGCTTTCAGTGGCTCATCACTAGCTGCGCTGTTTTTAGATAATGGTGCGTCTTTTAGATATACAGGGTCTCCCGAGGCGACGCCCATATGTTTACGTCCCGTTTGGGCATCCTCGAGTGTTTGATATCGATTTCTCGTCACATACTCGGGCTCCGGATCATTAATGGGCTCTTGCGAGATGTGGGGGCGATGGAACCGTGGCGGCTGCGTGGAAGTTTCTTCCCGCTGCGTCTGCATAAACATTTTGTTCTGGTTTTGGTCGTCCATGATGCCCTTTAGCTCGTTACCAACAACGTGTACGCGCTCATTGTAAGCCCCTTGTTATTTGTAGCTGCGAACATACTCGTTATTTAAGCTCTGGTTCAAAGAACCTTAACCTTACTAAAACCTGAGTCAATTACACTTAGATATGCTTATAGTACTTGACTCAAAAAACTTTATAGTCAATGTATATATAAGCACTGTGTGGGCATATATATGAGCGTCAAAAGAAGTCCCAGTCACCTAGAAGATGGCTCGGCAGTCCTAAAAGGAGTGGTAAACATGGCAAGCATGGTTCCTTATCGTTCGGTTTTTGGCGTTCGTCCTTCTGCTAGCTCGCTGTTCGATCTGTTTGATGATATGACCGACCTTGCAAACAACTCGATTGCTTCCAAGGCGTTTCCCGTTGACGTTGAGGATAAGGGCGACGGCTATGAGGTCAAGGCTTATCTGACCGGCGTCGCCAAGGACGATATCGATGTCGAGCTTAACGAGGGCCGTCTGTCCATTAGCGTGAATGTCGAGGAAGACGAGGAGAACGAGGGCAAGAACTTCCTGCAGAAGGAGTTCAGCTCGTACAGCGCGACGCGTGGCGTGTATCTAAAGGACGCTTCGAGCGAGGGCCTCTCGGCTAAGTACGCTGACGGCATCCTGACCGTTACGGTCCCCAAGATCGTCGAGAAGAAGAACGTTACGAAGATCTCCATCGACTAACTTCGTTGGTGTTCTGCGCTATTAAAAGACAGCAAAAGGGGCTGGGAAGCGATTCTCGGCCCCTTTTGCTGTCTAGGACAGTCTATTGAATGGTTACTGGCCGATGCTGGCTTGCGGGGCGTATCGAGAGTTTTCGCGATCCTTGGAGAAGGGTTGCGGAGCTGCCGACCTCGTCATCCAGAGTTGCGGCCAGAGTTTTGGCATAGCTTTTGACGGTAAGGCTCGGACGATTGTTATCTTGGCTGATATGCATGGCAATGAGCTGTTCGGTGCGTTCGGTAACAAGTTCGCGCGCGGCTTCGGCGGCTTGGCCATTGGAGAGGTGTCCCCTTGCAGACAGGATGCGCTCCTGAAGAAAGCGGGGATATTCTCCCTCGCGCAGCATGGTCACATCGTGGTTGCTTTCGAGCGCGAGGACTCGACAATCTTTGAGGGTGTTCATGGCTTGGCTCGATAGCTCTCCGGTGTCGGTGGCAAAGCCGATGGAATCATCGAGGGTGTCGAATCGATAGCCGACTGGATTGATGACATCGTGTGACGTTGAGTAGGTTTGCACGTGGATGCCGGCAATGGATAGGGTGTCACCGGGATCGAATTCCTCGACAGGCAGATGCGAAAGATTTTCTTTGCTCGAAAGAGTGCCCCTGCTGGCAAAGAGGGGGCCGTGCCAGTGCTTGCACCAGACATCGAGGCCCTTGATGTGATCGCTATGCTCATGAGTAATGAGAAGAGCCGAGACGTTGTCTGCCGAGAGCCCCAGTTCTGCCATGCGCTTTAATGTCTCGCGGCGAGACAGTCCGTCATCGACCATAATGAGCCCCTGCGGGCCCTCGATGAGTGCGCAGTTGCCTTTAGAGCCACTGCCGAGGATATGAAGGTGCAGACGAGACATAAGATTCCAAAGGATACAATGGGTGCGGACGAATAGAGGAGGAAGCAAATGCCTACGGTATCTCAGCATTATGGACACCATGCCGTGCCTGGGGCAGTCGATGAGACCCGGACGAGGCAGCAGGCTGCTCCTGTCGTGCTCATGGTATCAGGCGGCGCGGACTCGACGGCACTGCTTCTTATGGCGTGCACATCAAAGCTGGATATCCAAGACGGACGCGGTGTTGCCCCCATTGCTCGCGAGCGCCTGCATGTGCTGCATGTAAACCATCATCTGCGCGGCAAGGCGTCCGATGGCGACGAGGCCTTTGTGCGTGAGCTCTGCGCGCAATATGGTTTACCGCTGTGTGTGGAGCACGCTTATTTTGATGGGGAGTCGGGCAATATTGAGGCCGCGGCCCGCGAGGTGCGCTATGCCGCGGCGCGGAGGTATGTTCGCGAGCTCTGCGCCCAGACGGGGGCACCGCGAACGGCGGCTCGTATCTGCACCGCGCACACGTCTTCGGATCGCGCGGAAACGTTTTTGATGAACGCGATTAAGGGTTCGGGGCCCGCTGGCCTATCGAGCATTCCTCGCCGGAGGAATATCGTGGTGCGTCCCTTGCTCGACCTAACTCACGGCGAGCTCGTGGGCTATCTACAGGTACATGGTCAGCCGTGGCGTGAAGACGAGAGCAATGAGGATATCTCGTATCTGCGAAACTACGTGCGCCATCGAGTGATGCCGGTGGTGGCGCAGCGCAACGCGAGCGTCTGCAAGACGATTGGCGCCGCCTGTGAGATCTTGGGTGATGAAGATGCGTTTCTATCCCAGCTGTCGGCACAGGCGTTTCGAAGCTGTTTGCGCAAAGAGGCAGCGGGCGCACTGGTGCTCGATGCCAGGCGCCTTGCTGCGGCCGAGGTGGTAATCGCGCGGCGCATCGTGCGACTGGCGATCAAACGCATCGATCCGGACGCTCGTCCCGAGATGCGGCATGTTGAGCGAGTCCTTTCCTGCGTTGCCGAGGGTGCCGGCTCGGTCACGCTTCCGGCGGGAATTGACGCGCGCGTTGAGTTTGGCATGCTGGCGTTTAAGGCCCCGGTGGCTCGCGAGGGCCTGGTCGCGGACTGGGTTACCGTACCCGGTCGTTTGCCGTTGGGCGGGGGACGTATGCTGGTCACAGAGCCGATGGCCGTTGAGCTGGGATGCGATATCGTGCACCGCGCCCGTGAGCTTGCGGCTGCCGGGGAAGTGACAGCTTTGGTAGACGCGGCTGCCTTGGGTTTTGCCGACAGCGATAGTGAGCGGATCCTGGCGGGCTCGCGTGGCGAGATCCCTGTCGAGGCGCGATTGGCGCGCCTGTGGGTGGACGGTCCCGCACCGGGAGACGTGATGTGCCCGTTAGGGATGAGTGGCCGAAGCAAGAAAGTATCCGACTTGCTAGGCGAGGCTCGCATTCCCGTTTCCGAGCGCGCCGGCGTGCCCATGGTGAGGACGGCGCCGGGAGGTGCCGTGGTGTGGGTCGCCGGGGTTCGCGCGGACGAGCGTTTTAAGTG
Source organism: uncultured Collinsella sp. (assembly GCA_902496005.1). GTDB lineage: Bacteria > Actinomycetota > Coriobacteriia > Coriobacteriales > Coriobacteriaceae > Collinsella. The sequence continues at coordinate 7,012 of CABUZI010000052.1, read as the reverse complement.
CACGGCCGCAACGCGCGTGGCATATCTGCTCCGCGTGGTCGATGCGGAATAGCGTCCCACGTCTGCTATTCTGTGCGACGTTGACGGTATTCCCGCGCTGATGGCGCACGGGCTGGTAAATTTACCCCGTGCGCTGCTAGAATGTGAAGTTCGCGTCCATACGGCGGTGTGTGGGCGATAAGCACAAGAAAGGGTTGTCATGGCTTCTCAACATCCGGATATCGAGAAGGTTCTGTTCACGCAGGAGGATATCGACGGTATCGTCTCTCGCCTGGGCGAGGAGATTACGCGCGACTACGCGGGTAAGGATCTGGTGCTGATTGCGGTCCTGCGCGGTGCCGTGGTCTTTATGGGCGACCTGATGCGCAAGATCGAGCTGCCGACCAACATCGATTTCATGGCTGTTTCGAGCTATGGCGACGGTGTGAAGTCCTCGGGTATCGTGCGTATCATTAAGGATCTGGATATCGACATCCGCGGTCGCGACGTGCTGATCGTTGAGGACATTCTGGACTCGGGCCTGACGCTCAAGTATCTGATGAAGAACCTCGAGAGCCGCAAGCCCGCTTCTCTGGAGGTCGCCGCCTTCCTGTGGAAGGACGTTGAGGACCGTACCTCGGCCATCACGCCCAAGTATGTTGGAACCCATTGCCCCGATGCCTTTGTGGTGGGCTACGGCCTCGACTATGCCGAGCGCTATCGTAACCTTCCGTATCTGGGCATTTTGAAACCGGAGGTTTATTCGTAAGATGCCCGACGACCGTAACGATAACAATTCCCAGACTCCCCGGGAGCCTAAGATCCCGGGGGTGCCCGGAGGCAAGAAGCCCACGCGTACGGGCTGGCTGTTTTTTATTTTGGCTTGCGCGCTCCTGGGCTACGCCTTCTTTAACATGGGCTCCGGCTTTGCCAATTCCAGCAATACCGTTAAGCTCGCGACGAGCGAGATGGTGAGTGCCATCAAGCAGGATCGCGTCGAAGATCTGACCTATACGGTTCAAGACGGAAGCGTGACGGGTCATTACTGGAAGACGAAGAAGGACAAGGGCGATACGAGCGAGCTCAAGAGCTTCTCCTCGACCTATGTCGGCTCCGATTCGCTTGCCGAGCTTATGGCGGAGCACCCCGATACCAAGTACATCGTCAACACCAACGATCCCGATTTTTGGGGCGACCTGGCGATGAGTGTGCTTCCGACGATCGCCCTTATCGCCATCATGTTCTACTTTATGCGCCAGATGATGGGCGCCAACAACAGGAACATGCAGTTTGGCAAGACCAACGACAAGACCAACGAGGCCACACGCCCCAAGGTCAAGTTTGAAGACGTTGCCGGCGTGGACGAGGCAGTCGAGGAGCTCGAGGAGATCCGTGACTTTTTGAGCGATCCGGATCGCTATCGCAAGCTGGGCGCCAAGATCCCGCGTGGCGTGTTGCTGGTTGGCCCTCCGGGCACCGGTAAAACGCTGCTGGCCAAGGCCGTTGCCGGCGAGGCGGGCGTGCCGTTCTTTAGTATCTCGGGTTCCGACTTTGTCGAGATGTTCGTAGGTGTCGGCGCCAGCCGTGTGCGTGACCTCTTTAAGGAGGCCAAGTCCCAGGCCCCGTCGATCATCTTCATCGATGAGATCGATGCCGTGGGACGTCAGCGCGGAGCTGGCTTGGGCGGCGGTCACGACGAGCGCGAGCAGACGCTCAACCAGCTGCTGGTCGAGATGGACGGCTTTGAGGAAAGCGAGTCGGTCATCCTGATCGCTGCGACCAACCGTCCTGACATCCTGGATCCGGCATTGCTGCGTCCCGGCCGTTTTGATCGTCAGGTTACGGTCGACCGTCCGGATGTGAAGGGCCGCGAGCAGATCTTGCGCGTGCATGCCGAGAACAAGCCGATGGACGAGGACGTTAAGTTTGAGAAGCTCGCCCAGATGACCGTTGGCTTTACTGGTGCCGATTTGGCGAACCTGCTCAACGAGTCTGCGCTGCTGGCCGCTCGCCGTCATCGTTCCGTGATCTCGATGGACGAGGTCGAGGAGTCGATGGAGCGCGTGATTGCCGGACCGCAACGCAAGGGTCGCGTGATGACCGAGGCCGAGCGCACCACGATTGCCTACCACGAGAGCGGTCACGCTTTGGTGGGCCACATCCTGGAGCACTCCGATCCGGTTCATAAGATCTCGATCGTCAGCCGCGGTCAGGCCCTGGGCTACACGCTGCAGCTTCCGCAGGAGGACCACTTCCTCAAGACCAAGAACGAGATGCTCGACGAGCTCGCCGTGTTCTTGGGCGGTCGCGTTGCCGAGGAGCTCATGTGCGATGACATCACGTCGGGCGCGAGCAACGACCTGGAGCGTGCGACCAAGATGGCGCGCGAGATGGTTACGCGTCTGGGCATGAGCGAGGAGCTGGGCACGCAAGTGTTTGGCGAGGCGCAGCATCAGGTGTTCCTTGGTCGCGATTACGCCGATCACCAGGATTACTCCGAGGAGACGGCACGCCGCATCGATATCGAGGTTCAGCGCATCATGCGCGAAGCCCATCGTCGTGCGGTCGAGATCCTGGACGCCCGTCGCGATCAGCTCGATCTGATGGCGAAGGTGCTGCTTGAGCGCGAGACCGTCGAAGGCGACGCCGTGAACGCCCTGCTCGACAACGAGTGGAATGCCTACCTTGAGCGCGAGGGCGATATCCTGGCGGCCAAGGAGGAGCGCAATGCCAAGGCGGCCGGCATGCCGACCAAGAAGCGCGCGCCTCGTATGAGCGAGGAGGAGCTGGCGGCTGATGCCGCGGCCTTTGCGCAGGCGGCCATGCAGGAGGATGCCGAAGCCGCATCCGATAATGCTGACGATGACCATGCCGTCGTCGATGCCGATGCCGACACCGACGCCGACAAATAGTCTTTGTGGCGAAAGCCTCCGCGGGGAAACCTGCGGAGGCTTTTTCTTTTGAGCGATATGGGGCCGTCTGTTGATTGGGGACAGACTTAAATGAGCGTTTTCACGCATTTAAGTCTGTCCCCAATCAACATTGCTGCGGCACTTTGCTCGGCTAAAGCGTACAATAGCGCCTATGCGAAAGGGGAACAGATGATCAACGAAACTATGTATGCTCGCGGTGCGGAAAGCTCCATCATCCGTGAGATTTTTAGCTATGGCCTTGATCGCAAGGCGCAGATCGGTGCGGAAAACGTATTCGATTTTTCGCTGGGCAATCCGAGCGTTCCGGCACCCGCTGCTGTGGCGGAGTCCATTAAGAAGGCCCTGGAGCTGCCGAGTGACCAGTTGCACGGCTACACCCCCGCTCCGGGCCTGCCGCAATGTCGAGCAGCCGTCGCCGAATCGCTCAACCGCCGCTTTGGAACGAACTATGAGGGTAAGGACGTCTTTATGACGGTGGGTGCCGCGGCTTCGCTCACCTGCACGCTCAACGCCGTTACGAACCCGGGCGACGAGGTTATTGTTATCGCCCCGTACTTTCCGGAGTATCGCGTTTGGATTGAGAAGGCCGGCTGTACGTGTGTTGAGGCGCTCGCCGATGAAGATACGTTCCAGCTGAGCGTGGACAACGTGCTCAAGGCGATTACCGATAAGACGACTGCCGTCATCATCGACTCGCCCAACAATCCGACTGGTGCCGTATATACACGCGACACGTTGACGCGACTGGCCAATGTTCTGCGCGAGGTCAACGCCAAGCGCGATCCCGAGAACCCGATCACGCTTATCTCGGATGAGCCGTATCGCGAGATCGTGTACGGTGCCGAGGTGCCTTGGGTGCCCTCGATCTACGAGAACACCGTGGTGTGCTACTCGTATTCTAAGTCGCTTTCGCTGCCGGGCGAGCGCGTGGGATGGATCCTTGTTCCCAATACGAATCCTCAGGCAGATCGTCTAATGCCCGCCGTTGCCGGTGCCGCCCGTACGCTGGGCTTCGTGTGCGCGCCGGCGCTCTTTCAGCGCGTAATTATCGACTGCATCGATGAGCCGAGTGATGTTGAGGCCTATGCACGCAACCGCACCGCGCTTACCGACGCACTAGCGGAGTATGGCTACACCTATGTTGAGCCGGATGGCGCGTTCTACCTATGGGTGAAAGCGTTGGAGCCCGATGCGAACGCCTTCTGCGATCGCGCGAAGAAGTACGAACTGCTCGCAGTGCCCTCGGACAGCTTTGGTATGCCGGGCTGGTTCCGCTTGGGCTACTGCGTGAGCTACGAGACTATCGTCAACTCACTGCCCGCCTGGAAGCAGTTGGCGGACGAGTATCGTTAAAAGTAAAGCGCTCTGCCTACAATGTTTTACGTGAAACGGGGTTTGGTGTTAAGCCGGACCCCGTTGTCATGGACGTTGTGTCTTTGGGATGGAGTGGTTTTACGACTATCGAAGGCTATGCGTACAATGAATATAAGCGACGGCCGTGCCAGATAAGGAGACCTGATGCCCTACCTGCTTTCTTGTGACATTCATACCCATACGATGTTCTCTGCGCATGCATATTCGACCATTGAGGAGAATGTGTACTGGGCGGCAGAGCGTGGTCTGCAGGTGCTCGGATCTGCCGACCATTTGAGCTCTATGGTTACGGCTTGCCCCAATGACCTGCGCAGTTACCAGTTCTTTATCAACCAGGATATCTGGCCGCGCATTTGGAGCGGCGTGCTGGTGCTGCGTGGTGCCGAGGCCGATATCGTTTCGCTGGACGGAAGCCTGTTTGGCGAGGACACTCCTGTCACGCTCGATATCGCCGGCGATTCGTACAGCCGTCAGCATTCACTGTTCGATTTGGTTACGCGTAATTTGGATTATTTGGTTGCAAGCGTGCATAATCCGCAGATTGCTGAGGGCGCGACGCTGGCCCAGACGACCGAGATGTATATCAATGCCCTGGAGCACCCCAAGGTGTTCATGCTGGGCCACACGGGGCGTTCGGGCGTGCCGTTCGATATCGACGAGGTACTGTTGGCAGCTAAGGCCAAGCACAAGATTATCGAGATCAACAACCATAGTCTTGAACACGGTGTCGACACTGAGCATTGGGCCGTATGCCGCAAGATCGCCGAGCGCTGCGCCGAGCTGGGCGTGGGCATTGGCGTGTCGACCGATGCCCACATTGGCATGGCCATTGGCAAGCTCGATCACGCGCGCAAGATGCTCGACGAGATTCACTTCCCGCTGGATTTGATCGTGACGCGCGACCGCGAGACGCTGCTGCGCGAGATGGCGGCAGCCGGCGTGTGCGATCTGCGCAATGGGATGTAGCGGAGTCTATAAACCAAGCGAAGGGGTCGGCCCAGGCGGGTCGCCCCCTTTCTTGTCCCAAAAATATACTGAGGTTGGTTAGCGGCGTTCGAGGACCGCTACGGTTTCGGTGTGGTCGGTGTGAGGGAACATGTCGACGGGCGTGATCTTGAGCAGGCGATAGCCTCCGTCGAGGAGCTGATGCAGGTCGCGCTCTTGAGTCACGGGGTTGCAGCTGATATAGGTGATGCGGCGCGGCTTAAGTGCGCAGGCAGCTTCGAGGAACTCGGGCGTGGAGCCGGCACGCGGCGGGTCGATGGAAAGGACATCGATCCGCTCGTTGTTGTCGGCGGCATCTAGGATGTAATCGGTGGCGTCGTCGGCCATAAACCAGGCGCTGCGGGTAAGACCGTTGAGCTCGGCATTGCGGCGTGCGTCGGCAATGCCCGCCGGGTTGCGCTCCACACCGAGCAGCATGATGCCGACCCCCTTGTTCTGGGCATCTTTAGCTGCGCAAAGACCGATGGTGCCGCTGCCGCAGTAAGCATCCATAAGCACATCGCCCTGGTGCAGATCCATGCCGTCGATAGCGAGCTGATAGAGCAGCTCGGTCTGCTGCGGATTGGTCTGATAGAACGCGGTGGGGGAGATATCGAATTCGCAACCGAGCAGCTGGTCGCGCATGCACTCGGCGCCATATACAATGCGGGTTTCCTCGCCGAGGATGGCGTTGCCGGTGCGTCCGTTGATGTTTTGGGCGACGGTGACGATGCGCGGATCGAGTGCGGCGACGGCCTCAAAGAAATCCTGTGCATGCGGCAGGTCGCGCTGGGCGGTCACGAGGGTGACCATGATTTGGTCGGTGCGCCAGCCGCAGCGAACGACGGCATAGCGAAGCAAGCCCAGATGCTTGTCCTCGTTAAAGGCGGGAATGCGCAGGCGCTCAGCCTCACGCGCGATGCCGTTGAGAATCTGACGGGCACCCGGCGCCTCGACGGGGCATTCGGGTACGGCAACGATTCTGTGCGTGCCACGTTCAAAAAAGCCGCAGCGGACAGCGCCCTCTTTACCGGGGGCAAAGGGAGTGGCGGCCTTATGGCGAAACCCGCGCGGCGCAGGATATTTACCCGGGTCGCCCAGGGTGATGCCCATACCGCGAATGGGGTCGACGCTAATACCCTCGCGCTCGCAAAGAGCAGCAAAAAGCTCCTCCATAGCAGCCTGCTTGGCCGCCAGCTGCTTCTTATAAGGACGATTGAGCGCCGTGCACCCGCCGCAAGATTTCATGATCGAACAGGGAGACTTGGGGTCCACGGCCTTACGCGCAGACGAAACCCGATCTTTATGCGAGCGCTTGGAGCGAGTCTGAGATGCCTTATCCTCGTTCCGACGAGAGCCGGGACGCTTGGCCTTAGCCTTGCCCTTGGCCGACTTACCCTTCGCGTCCTGAGACGACTTGGATTTCTTAGAAGATTTTTTCTCCTCTGACCCCTCAGCCGCCTCGATCAAAGCACGACGAGCCTTACGCTCCGCACGAGATTCTGCCATGAATTAACCCCACTAATTTACAAATTGAAATCTGAAAGCATTGTACCGTGCCAAGTTAGCAGACGATATGCAAGCGCCCATTTCATGTCAGTGATAAGTCCAACGATGTTTGCCCGGCGTGGGCGGGGAGCGGCGCGTAATTAAGTTTATCGCGAGTTCCGCACGCAAAGGAAAGCACTTAATGTGCTTTCCGTCTTGCGCAGGACTGTAGAGCAGGAAACTTAATTACGCGC
>CABUZI010000051.1 GCA_902496005.1 uncultured Collinsella sp. | reverse complement strand
AACTCCTCGATGGGGGTTACGGGAACGCCCGCGTCCTCGATGGCACGAGCCGTGCCGCCCGTAGAGATGATCTCGACGCCAAAGTCATCGACCAGCGTCCGTGCGAAATCGACGACGCCCGTCTTATCGGTAACCGAGATCAACGCGCGTGCGATCTTCACATCAGATCCCATGCAGTCCTCCTGTCTGGTACGCCGCCGTGCTCTGTGAGTCGGTGATACGTCGATCTGCAGCGCTCGCGCAGCGGCATTGAAAATACTGATTTAATGTAGCGCATCGAGCGCATCGATGCACCCCGCAACGGGCGCATGTGCAGAAAAAGTTTGCGAGCAGAGGGGATGGGCCCGGCACCGGGCACGGTGAGTTCATGGAACACAGGGGCACCATAATTAGATGCCAATGGCGTGGTAGAACTGTGCTCGATATGCATCCGCAAAAGAAAGAGGCACCATGGTCTCGCGGGTTCTCTACCGACCGTTTGATACCGAAGACTTCGACGCCATCGCGCTGATTCTGCAGCAGCTTTGGCATAACAATTCAGATAACGATGAGTACAACCGCCTTGAGGCCGCGTGCGACCTCGCCTATTGCCTTTCATCATCGACGTTTTCGCAGGTTGCCGTAATCGACGGTCAGGCGCGTGGCATTTCGCTCGCGCGTGCGGGACAGAGCTCCGGCGCCACTATCAACGAGCATTGGATGGATACCGAACGCGCGCTGCTATCGCAGATGCGTGAGCTAGAGCCCGATGCGTGCGCCGAGTATCTCTCGTTTGTGCGCGCAACCATCCGAACCAACAACCGCCTGCTCGAGAGCAGCCCGTTGCCGCACGACAACGAGGTCACGCTGCTTGCCGTGGATCGCGATGTCCATGGCCTGGGCGTTGGCACGGTTCTGCTCGATGCCGCGGTCTCGCACCTGTCCTCGCTTGGAGCGACGAGGGCGCACCTGTACACCGACTCCAACTGCTCGTGGAAGTTCTACGAGCTGCACGGCTTTAAGCGCACGGCCACGCACCGCGCCAACCGCGAAGAGCGCCGTCACGACATGCCGCGCGAAAGCTTCCTCTACGAACTCGACCTAACAGCCTAAACCCGGCAGTTAGGGACGTTCCTTTTGTGCCGGCACCCTGGGACACTCCTTGGCAGCAACCGCACCTAGTCGTTGGGGACATTCTTGGGTAGCACAGTCGACGAAACCCTCGTTGGCGTCGCCCTATAGAGGGGTCTGCAAATAGCTGTGGGCAAAAAACATCAAATATGAGTACTGTTACCTTTTTAGTAGCAGCGATTTGGGGCATTTTAGAGGCTTTTAGACATAGCAGACAGTCAGGCGAGCTGACGTATTTCCACAAATGTTCAATAAAATGGGCCCCTAACGAGAGATAATCTCATTAGGAGCCCATTATTTAGTGCAAATATATGTCACTATAATGGCAACAGTACTCATATTTGGCATTTTTTGCCCACTGCCCCCTGTGTGGGGATCCGTAACGGAAAGATAGACCCATTTCAAAGCATAAAAATGGGATAGATTTTCCGCCAACAGTCGCCGGAGAAGATCCATCCCAAAAATCAGAGCGCGCTAGAACGTTCCGCCGCCGCCGCCGCCTCCGCCGACGCCGCCGCCTCCGCCGCCCGAGAAGCCGCCGCCACCGCCGCCGCTCGAGCTATCGGAACTCGAAGCCAGCTCACGGATGCTCTCGTGATACACATCGTTAAACGAATCGAGCGGCGACTCGGTACCGTAATGATGGTAGTACCACCAGTAGCAGGGGTAATTGTCGTAGAAACCGTCGGTCTCGCGCACCTCGGGAGGAACAGCCTCGGCAAGCTGACGCAGGACTTCCTTCGAAACGCCCAGCGCCGCACCCATCACCAGAAGTTTATTCCACAGGACCAGGTCGCCGGGAACGGCTTCCTTTAGGCGCGTGAAGTCCTCGAGCCAATGCTTGAGCGCCTTGCAGCGGGCCGCCACCTCGGCGCCCTCCGGCGTAAAGCGGCGGAACGTAAGGCCCACGCCAATACCCACCAGCACAATCGGCACCGAGATAACCGCGGCGGTAATGTTCGCCTGTGCGCCATCGGTAAAGAAGATGGATCCCACGGGAACAAAGGCAATCAGGATACCAAGAACCAGGCAAAACACCATTGCAACAATGCCGTCCGAGGCAACGTACTCGCTATCGGCCAGTTTGCCCTTAACGGTGTTCTGATAGTCCTCGAGCTTGTCGCCCACGGGTGTAGCGTGCTGTTTGACGTAGTGCTGCAGCTCGTCGAACGTGCGCGAGCGATCGCCGTTCTCGTCAGGCTTAGCACCGGCAAAGAAGACCTTGAGCACCATGTGGTCAATGCCCTTGGCCGACTTCCAGCCCGCATCACTCACCGTCACGCGATACGTCTGCTCTTCTTTTTCACGCCCCAACAGACCCTTCTTGGCCTTGGTCACGGTCGCCTGCTCCAGCTTGATCACACGGTCGTCAGTGAGCTTCATGAGCGTGGCGATATATGCCTGATCGGGCACCTCGTTCCAGCTCATGAGGGCCGAAAGCACGGCGGGGTGGTCGGCCGAAGGCACATCGCGGAAATATTCGTCCTGGAAAAGCGGCTTGGGCTTGCGCTTGCGCAGCTTGAGCATAACGATTGTGCCGGTAAAGGCCACCGCCGCAACAACACTTAGCACGGCAAGTGCATTGGCAATCATGCGAGCGTGAGCGCGGCGGGCGTTAGCTTCGTCGGCCCATTCCTTCTCTTCGCTCAGGATCGTTGACATGCGCTCTTCGCCCGAGGCGGCAAGCTGCGGCACCCAGTCGCTAGGGAAGGCGATGCGTGCCTCGGCGAATTCGCCCTGATGCACACAGGGAATGGTATAGGTGACCATGGGTTCGTCCGCATCGAGCGATACATCGCCCGTCAGCGGGCCGTGGCCCCATGCGCGGAAGTTATCGCCCTTGACGGCCGCCGTCCCGGCAGCGGCATTTGCGAAGCGCACTTCCATCTCGACATCGTCGGAATCCGCAGACCAGCCGTCGCCCACGAACTTCCAGTAGAGCTCGGCGGTATCGGCCCAGTTCATAACCGCACCGGTCATGGTGTAGCTCACGTAATAGATCGCGCTGTCGCCGCTCTCGTGAGGGCTGAACACCTTAATCCTTACGCCGTCACCGGTCTGCTCGACCGTGTAGACGCCAGAGTCGCCCTTGTTCGCGCTATCGACTTTGTTAAACGCGGTGTCCTCTTCCTCGACACTCAGCACGTCGACGCCCGCCGTGCCGCCCTGCTGGTTGGTGCCCGTATTGATCTCCCAAAACACGCCGTTGATGTCGTCGTCGAAATCAAACTGGCGTCCCTCGACAACGGTCAGCGATCCGTCGGCTTCGACCGTGGCGCTAATGTAGGTTTGGGTCATGGAATAACCGTCGGCGTGTGCGGCGGCGGGCAGTAGCAGCAATGCAAGCGCGACGAGTGCGCAGACGGAAGCAAATCGCGCAAACGGGCGGCGCTGCCGACAGGTTTTGGCAACGGGGGCATTCATAGGCACATCCTTTGTCTGTGATACCAGCAACGCCATTGTCCCACGTTTACGGGCGCACATGACGAACATCTAGGCCAGCGGAGTATCAAACGGGACGAAAGTCACGCCCGCGGCCGGCACCTGGGGACGTTCCTTATCTGCCGGCAATCTGGGACACTCCTTGGCATGGCCTGCGCCAGCAATAGATACCACTTCACAGCTCTGTCACAGGTGTAGCGGCTTTGTGTGGGTGCGGCACGCGCTGATTGAGCCGCCAGCCGAGGGGCATAAAGCAGTTGAGCGAAAACGGTTTGCCCCTTTGCCGTTCGCTCGAGGATCATGTCCCCCTTTTCCGCGGAAACCCCGGCAGTTGCGAAGAGCTGCCGGGGTTTCTGTCGTTTGTGAGGCTAAGTCGGTACGCAGCGATCGAGACCTTGAGCCGCAAACCCACCGTGCGCAATGCGCACCGCCGCCAACTTGTGAGCGCGGCAACGCCTTCCCTGCCAAGCCCCGCGCTATACTCGTCCGCATGGATATCAACGCACGCAACATAGCAACGCCCGCCGCGGACGCGCCAACGACGACTCCCTCTCCCGCACCTGTCGTGGGTCGCTTTGCCCCGTCGCCCTCGGGCCGCATGCACCTGGGCAACGTGTTCAGCTGCCTGTGCTCGTGGCTTTCGGCCCGCAGCCAGGGCGGCAACATCGTGCTGCGCATCGAGGACCTGGACGATCGCTGTAAGCGCCCGGAACTTGCCGGTCAATTGATTGACGACCTGGCCTGGCTGGGACTCGAGTGGGACGGAGGCCCTTACTACCAGCACAATCGCTTGGATCTGTACGAGGACGCCTTGTGCCAGCTACAAGACGCCGGCCTCACCTATCCCTGTTTTTGCACGCGCGCCGAGCTCCACGCCGCGAGTGCGCCGCATGCCAGCGACGGCATGCCCATCTACCGCGGCGCCTGCCGAGGCCTTTCTGCCGAGGAGGTTGCCCGCCGCAGCGTTCTACGTGCTCCGGCCACACGCCTGCGCGTGCCCACCGTCGACGACCTCGCAGACGATGTGGTCGAATTCGTGGACCGCACGTATGGTGCCCAATGCGAAGCACTCGCCACCGAATGCGGCGACTTTTTGGTACGCCGCAGCGACGGCGTATTTGCCTACCAGCTGGCCGTGGTGGTCGATGACGCCGCCATGGGTATTACCGAGGTCGTACGCGGATGCGACCTGCTTGGCTCCACGCCGCGCCAGATCTATCTGCAGCATCTACTGGGACTGCCCACGCCGCACTACGCGCACATTCCGCTGCTCATGTCGCCGGACGGCCGCCGCCTTTCCAAGCGCGACCGCGACCTGGACCTGGGCGAACTACGCTCCCGCTTTGGCACGCCCGAGGCACTGCTGGGCTGGCTCGCTGGGCAAACGGGCATCGCGCCGGACACCACGCCGCGCTCTGCCGAGCAGCTGGTCGAGCACTTTAGCTGGGACGCCATCCGCGCACACCGGGAAAATATCACTGTAACGGCCGAGTAGCCAGCCACCCCACCCCTACGCAACATCCCAGGGCTGGAGTTCGTCGCCCAGGCGAACGATGCAGTCATAGAGCACGGTATGGCGCTCGGCCGGGTTGGCATCCCGATGAAAATGCCCGTAGTACCAGTGCTTGTAGTCCAAGCGGTCTTCCAGCTCCTCGAAAAACGCCGTAAGTCGGTCGACGGCGGGGCAATTCCAGCCGGGCGCAGGATAGAGCGTGGGCGAAAGCATGCGCGTAGAGCAGGTGTGGGTGACCACGTAGTCAACCTTCCAGCCCACACTGTCGAGCTTTGTCCGTGCCTCCTCAAAGCTGCGCTCATCCGGCAGCTCCTGCGGCCACCAGCTGGAATAGGGAATGCGGTATTCCTTGTCCACGCTCGTGGCACCGCCCATGGTAAAGATCGTTGAGCCGTCGAGCTCAAAAACCTCGCCGCGCGTCAGGCGCCGTATGGGAGAGGTATCCGACAGGCGCTGCGTCAGCCCACCGTGCCACAGCTCCATGGGACGTTCCGCCCAGTGATCGAAACGTTCGTGGTTGCCGTCGACGAACAGCACGGTATAGGGGCGCGACTCCAGCCAGGCGATATCGGCACATTCCTCGGCAGAGAAATCCCACGGAAAGCCAAAGTCGCCCGCGACAATCAGATAGTCGTCGCTCGTCAAACTATCCCCAAGATCCCAGTCGCGCAGCTTTTGCATGTCGAGGCCGCCGTGAATATCGCCCGTCACATAGACCGTCATCGGATTACCACTTCCCTGTAAGTCGCTAGCCCACATTCTGCACGATCACTAAGCCAACCGTTCCAGCCCTTCCATCCCTTAGGGCTTACCCCTCGTTCTTCCATCCAAACGGGTCGAGCACCCAAAAAACCAGATCGAGCACGCCGCCGGTCATCATGGCGCCGGCAAGGGCCATGCAAACGTGCAGAGAGCTAGCACTTCGGAGCACGTCGAATGGCCCCAGAACAGCCAACAGCGCGACCGCTGCACCGGCTACGCACAGCGCAAGGCACGGCCCCGCGTCCTTGACGCACTTCTTTGCGAGATGCTTGGTGTTATCGCTCATTGGTATCGAACTCCTTAGAGGGTCGTTGTTTGGGTACATGCCGCCGCGGCAGAGCAGGGCGGCAGGGTAAGTGTCCCATGCCGTGCGGACATCAATGGAGAAACCACCTGCTCGACCAACCCTTGACGCCGTTTTGCACCGGCATCCCATCCCCCGCTATCGAGGTCTAATCTTTTCACGAGAAGTGAACGGCTGTTTTAGACCCCTGAAACATCCGCATCTTTCGGCGGCAAAATCGCAGGATTCCAGCACCGAAACCGCAGGAAACGACATACTCGAAGTGCCGATGCTTCGGGGGCCCGATTTCACTCGTCCACCTCTCCGGAAAAGTATTAGACCCCGCTGCTAGCTATCCAAAAGACCGTGCGCACACCACCCAAAAACTCATCCAACATTAATCTTGGCTCAAGAATCGCTTAATCTATAACCTGCACTATAGAGTTCGACCAAGGGCGGGGCGGCGTCACGCAGGCCGCCGAACGCAACGCTCGCGCCCGGGCAGATCGCCCGGCGTCGCGCCCATCGAACGAAAGGACAGGTCATGGACGACCTCGAAAAAGTTGAAACCATCCGCACCAAGTGCAACGTGAGCTACACCGATGCCAAGGCCGCGCTCGACGCCGCCGACGGCAACGTCTTGGATGCCATCATTTGGCTCGAGTCGCAGGGCAAGACCCAGACCACGTCGGCGCACGCCGCCACCGAGTCCGCGCCAGTCGATGAGCCCTCAGCCGAGATGGTCGCCGCGCAGGCCGCCTACGAGAAGTCGAGCGAAAAGACCGACTTCTCCAAGAAGATGGACAGCGTGTGGGAGTACCTCAAAAAGCTCTTCCGCCTGAGCCTGGACACCAAGTTTATCGCCACGCGCCGCGACGCGATCATCCTCAACATTCCCATCCTGATCCCCATCGTCGCGCTGTTTGCCTGGGGCGCTACGATTTGGCTGATGCTGATTGGCCTGTTCTTTGGCATGCGCTACCGCATCGATAGCGACGGCGACGTGCCCGGCAGCATCAACAACCTTATGAATCACGCCGCCGATGCCGCGGACGACATCAAGCAAAATCTCAACGACGACAAGTAATCGCAGACGGGGGCACGCATGGCACGGATCCTGATCGTAGAGGACGAGGAGAAAATCGCCCGCTTTGTGACGCTCGAGCTGGAGCACGAGGGCTACCAGGTGGAGCACGCCGCCGACGGCCGCACCGCCGTGGACCTGGCGCTGGAGCGCAACTACGATCTGATTCTGCTCGATGTGCTGTTGCCGCAGCTCAACGGCATGGAGGTGCTGCGACGCGTCCGCAAGCACAAGGATGTACCGGTGATCATGGTCACCGCGCGCGATGCCGTGATGGACAAGGTGGCCGGGCTCGATGCCGGCGCCGACGATTACCTGACCAAGCCGTTTGCGATTGAGGAGCTGTTCGCACGGATCCGCGTGGCGTTGAAGCGCTCGGAGGCCGTGCGGGCGGCTTCGGGCGTTGGCGGCGTTGGGGCCGGGACGGGCGCTACGGGCGCCGCTGCGATACCCCCGGCTGGCGACTCGACCCAGGCATCCGCCTCGCCCTCCCCCGCCGCGCTCACCGTGAGTTCGGTCGCGCTCGATCCCGACCGCCGCGAAGTCACGGTCGGCGGCTCGCCCATCGCGCTCACTGCCCGCGAGTTCGACGTCCTCGCCCTGCTTATGGCGCACGCCGGCACCGTGCTCACGCGCGAGCGCATCGCGCACGAGGCGCTGGGCTACGAATACGTGGGCGACACCAACAACGTCGACGTGCACATCGCGCACCTGCGCGCCAAGATCGAGGACGCCGGCGGCGCCCGCATCATCCAGACCGTGCGTGGGGTGGGCTATGTCTGCCGCGCGTAACGCCGAGGCCAAGCGCGTCACATCCATCGCCCGCGCCATCAACTGGAGCTATATGTGGCGCCGCTTGATGAGCTACGTCTGGCTCGATCTGCTGCTGATGGTGATTGCGGCGGCGATCCTCGTCTATGGATACAACCAGATGCTGCCCGACGGCGCGTTTACCGCAGGATGGATCCCCGGCGTCGCCGTTCACGGCATGTCGCTGGCGCCTGCGCGCGGCTGGGACCTGGCAACGCTCACCTATACCGTCGAGCTTGCGCGTACCACCAAGACTTTCCCCCTCGCGCAGGACCTCGTCGCGCTATGGCCTCTCTACCTTGTCGTTGTGGGTTGGCAGGTCATCAGCGTGCTCAACATGCTCGGCGGCGCCCGTCGCGTGCGCCGCACCATGGCACCGCTCAACGACCTGGCCTTGCGCGTGGACGAGCTCGGCCGTATGCAGCTCTCCGGCGGCAAGATGGAAACACTGGAGCAGGCCATCGAGCGCGCAAGCGTCGACTCGCCGAGCGTCACTACCGGCGACGCCGACCTGGCAAGCATCGAGGTTGCACTCAACCGCCTACTGCGCCAGATGCAAGAGGCCAAACTGCAGCAAATGCGCTTTGTCAACGATGCGAGCCACGAGCTGCGCACGCCCATCGCGGTGATTCAGGGCTACGTAAACATGCTCGATCGCTGGGGCAAAGACGACCCGGACGTGCTGGCAGAATCTATCGCGTCCCTCAAGGCCGAAAGCGAGCACATGCAAGAGCTCGTGGAGCAGCTGCTGTTTTTGGCACGCGGCGATGCCGGGCGCACGGTCCTGCGGCGCGCAAATACCAACCTTGCCGCACTGGTCGACGAGGTATGCGAGGAATCGCAGATGATCGATACCGAGCACACGTATCGGCTGGCCTTTGACGCTGCGCTTGTCAGCGACCCGCGCTGCGACGCGCCCGTCGACGTGGCGCTCGTGAAGCAGGCTCTGCGCGTGATCGTGCAAAACGCCGCCAAGTACTCGGATGCGGGAACGACCGTCACATTTGGCGTAGCGCCGGATGCGGGCGCGGGCACGATCGACATAAGCGTTGAGGACGAGGGCATCGGCATGAACCAGGAATCCGCAGCTCACGCGTTTGAACGGTTCTACCGCGCCGACAATGCACGCGATGCCGGCGCACAGGGCTCGGGTCTGGGGCTTGCCATTGCCAAGTGGATCGTCGATAGCCATGGCGGCGTCATTGGCGTGACCTCAGTCGAGGGCGTCGGCAGCCGCTTTACGATTCGCCTGCCGCGCTAGGAAGCCCCTCGGCATAAATAAAGGGATAGGGCCACACGGCCCTATCCCTTTTTGCTAGCTATGGCAGCTTGTGCGCTACTCGCGGCACAGATGCACGGCGAAACCGGCGAACTCGCGCTTAAAGTACACGAGCTTGGTGCTACCGTCGGGCAGCAGCGCGCGCGACTCTTCGTTGACCTCGAGCCCGCGCTCGGCAAACCACTTCTCGGCCGCATCAATGTCGTTGACGGCAAAGCCGATGTGGCCCTTGGTGCCACGACCATTCTGCTTCATGACCTCGACCAGCGAATCGTTAAAGTACGAAACCGGGGTCTCGATAACGGGCAGACCCATCATCGTCGAGAACAGCTCCGCGATCTCCAGGGCGTCTGCCGGGTCGGTGGCGTTAATGCCCACATGGGCAACGCGCATGCCAAAGAGCTCGACCGGATTGGCGTTCTGCTCACTCATGCAGTCAGCGCCTACTGAGCCATGACGTCAAGAACGGCCTTCTCGGCAGCGACGCGGTTCATGCCGGTCATGAAGGGCACGCCGCTCACGTACGGGCAGGTAAGGCCCTCGGGGGCAACGGTGGTGGCGATCAGCAGATCGGCGCCCTCGTCGCAAACGTCCTTGGCCTCGGAGATGGCGCACTGCACGATCTCGTACTTGTCGGCGTAACCGTTGGCGTCGAGCATGGTGGCGACCTTCTGGGCAACGAGCGTGGAAGTAGCAGCGCCAGCACCGCAAGCCAAAACAATCTTCTTCATAGGTAATGTCTCCCTTCATGGTTTACTTTAGGTAAGTGTACCGCAGCGAGCGATGGCGCTCGGCCTCGATGCGCTTTTATGCCAGTTTGCTTGCACGCCGCGTATAATACATCTAGCACGTGTTGTCATACCGCTCGCTTTACGAGCGACTAAGGACTCTAAAATGCCCGATTCCCGCACCCTCTGGACCGCCGTCGTCATTATTTGTATCGCCATATCGGTGTTCTTTAGCGTAAAAAAACGCACCACGTTTAAGCGCCTGCAACAGCTTATGGCTGCCAAGCAGTGGGACGAGTTCGATCGTTTGCTCGATGGCAAACTCACCAGCATGCTGTACCCGCGCTATAACCGCGACTACCTGCGCCTGAACTCCTATCTGCTGCGCGAGGACCACAAGCGCGCCGACGAGATGTTCGATTTGCTGCTGGGACTCAATCTGCCCAAGATGCAGCGCGTCGACCTGGTGATTAAGGCCTTTAACTACTACGTTGGCCAGGAGGACCGCAAAAAGTCCAAGGAGCTGCTGCACGAGATCAAAGGCTTTGAGGGCGGCCAGGCCGAGGCAGTCGCACACGAATGCCAACTGATGTACGACACGATGATCCTCAAGCGCCACAACGACATTCCCGAGCTGGAGCGCATGCTCAAGGAGGCCGGTGACGACAAGGTCAAGAGCTGCCGCTTGGAGTATCTGTTGGCTCTGCAGTACAAGAACAAGGGCGACGAAGCCAAGTTCCAGGAGTTCCTGGAGAAGTCGGGCCAACACTCGATGGCCGTCAACGCGTAACGGACGGCTTGTGCTAGACTTCTAGTCTCACGGGGGCGTGGCGGAATTGGCATACGCAGGAGACTTAAAATCTCTCGCCGCAAGGATTGTGGGTT
>CABUZI010000050.1 GCA_902496005.1 uncultured Collinsella sp. | reverse complement strand
GAAGACCACGATGCCGTCGAGCACCAGGCGCACGGAATCGGTCGCGGCGATCTCGCCCTCCTCGACGCGGACACCGGCGGCGATACCGACTTTGGGCACCTTGAAGGTGTCCAGGACGGTCGCGGTACCCGTGGCGACCTCGACCTCGGTGGGCTTGAGCATGCCGATACGGGCGGCGTCGAGCTCCTCGAGGCACTTGTAGATGACGTCGTAGCAACGGATCTCGACGCCCTCGCGCTCGGCGGCGGAGCGAGCCTTACCGTCGGGACGGACGCCAAAGCCGATGATGATGGCGTTGGAGGCGTCGGCCAGGACGACGTCGGTCTCGTTGATGGCGCCGACAGCGGAGTGGATCGTGTTGATGCGGACCTCGGACTGATCCATCTTGTCGAGCGAGTCCTGAAGAGCCTCGATGGAACCCTGGACGTCGGCCTTGATGATCAGGTTGAGCTCCTTGACCTCGGCGTCGGCGATGGTCTCGAAGAGGTTCTCGAGCGTGACGTGCTTCACGCGGCTCTGCTCCTCGATACGGGCCTTCAGCGAACGCTCGTCGGCCAGGGCGCGTGCCTCGCGCTCGTCCTCGAACACGCGGAACTCGTCGCCGGCGTTGGGCACGGACTGCAGGCCCAAAATCTCGACGGCGTCGGAGGGACCGGCCTCGGTGACGGCGCGGCCCTTGGGGTCGAGCATGGCGCGGACGCGGCCGTAGGTAAGGCCGGCGACCAGCGTATCGCCCACGTGCAGGGTACCGCGGGTCACGAGCACGGTAGCGACCGAGCCGCGGCCCTTGTCGAGCTTGGCCTCGAGGACGTTGCCGGAGGCAAAGGTGTCCGGGTTGGCCTTGAGCTCGAGCACGTCGGCCTGGAGCAGCACGGTCTCCAGAAGTTCGTCGATACCGATCTTCTGCTTAGCCGAGATGTTGACGAACATGTTCTGTCCGCCCCACTCCTCGGGGATGACTCCGTACTCGGTGAGCTCCTGACGCACACGGTCGGGGTTGGCGCCCGGCTTATCGATCTTGTTGACGGCAACGACGATGGGTACGCCGGCAGCCTTGGCGTGGTTAATCGACTCGACCGTCTGGGGCATGACGCCGTCGTCGGCGGCGACGATCAGGATGACGATGTCGGTCACCTTGGCGCCACGGGCACGCATAGCCGTAAAGGTGGCGTGACCCGGGGTATCGATAAAGGTGATCTTGCGGTCGTTGATCATGACCTGCGAAGCGCCGATGGCCTGCGTAATGCCGCCCGCCTCGCCGGCAGCGACGCCGGTGTGACGGATGGCGTCGAGCAGCGACGTCTTGCCGTGGTCGACATGGCCCATGACGGTGACGACCGGGGCACGCGGCTTGAGGTCGGCGGGATCGTCGTAGAACGAGAAGGTGTTCTCCTCCTCGGGGGTGATGATCTTGATCTGGCGGCCCAGGTCGTCGGCGACGAGCTCGACGAGGTCGTCGGACATGGACTGCGTCATGGTGAGCGGCGTACCCAGCAGGAACAGGCGCTTGATGATGTCGTTGGCCGGAACGTCGAGCGCCTCGGCAAGCTCCTGGACGGTAACGCCCTGGGAGACCTTGATGGCGTCGAGGTCCTCGGGGTTCACGCCCTGGGCCAGCGCCTCCTCTATCTTGCGCTCCTCCTGAGCCTTGGCAGCCTCGCGCTCGCGCTTCTCCTTGCGCTTCTTGCGGCGACCGGTCGACTCGCGAGAGGCCTCCTCGACGGCAGCACGAGCCTCCTCGAGCACCTTCTCGCGGCTGTACTCCTCGGCCTCGCGAGCCATGCGGCTGTAGTGGTCCTCTTCGTTGTTGTGACCGCCCTTGCGCTTCTTGCCCTTGCCCTGCTTATCGGGGTTGGGGAAGTCCATGCCGGCAGCGACGTTGTTGCTGGCGTTGGTGCGATGGCTGTGCGGACGGCTCTCGGAGGCGCTGCGCTCGGAGTTGTTGTCTGAGGCGTTGCGATCGTTTCGACGGCCACCGCGGCGGTCGTTGTTGCCGCCACGACGGTTACCGCGCTCGGCGGCGCGCTCGGCCTTGGCCTTGTCCTCGGCGTCCTTCTTCTCCTTGAGCACGGTCTCCTGTGCGGCGATCTGGTCGAGCAGCGAACGGAAGCGCGAACCGGAGTCGGAAGCGGGAACGGCGCGGCGCTGGGCCTCGCGGGCAGCCTCCTCCTTCTCGCGGGCAAGGCGCTCCTGCTCGGCCTTCTTCTTGGCCTCGGCCTCGGCGCGGGCAGCCTCCTCGGCAGCCTGGGCTGCGGCAAACTGGCGGCGCTCCTCCTCGCGGGCCTTCTCGGCGGCGATGCGCTCGCGCTCGGCCTCGGCGGCGCGTGCGGCCTCCTCGGCGGCAGCTGCCTGCTCCTCGGCCTGCTTGGCGGCCTCGACTTCCTGGGCGCGGGCCTCGATCACCGAGGCGAGCTGCTTGCGGACCATGGCGACATAAGCGTCCTCCAAGGTGGAGGAAGCGGACTTAGCGGGAATCTTCATATCGGCGAGATGACCCATCAGTTCCTTGGAGGTCATGCCGAACTCTTTGGCCAGGGTGGACACACGGACTTTTGCCATATGACTTCACCTACCCTTTCTGGCACCTTGGGTGCCTAGAGACTGAACGAGCGTGAGAGACGCGCCAGGACCCACCCGGCGCGACCGCGCGCTAGATCAGGTCCTCCGCATCATCGAAGGCGTCGGTGTCGTGGACACCGCAGAAACGGGAGCCGGGACGAGCCTGGTTGCGGCACTGGATGCCGTCCTCGGACACGTACTCGCAGCGGCGGACGTCCTCGTCCTCCTCGTCACCGATCAGGTCGGCGGCGGGCTCCTCGTGAACGGGAACGTTCTTGAGGATGTCGGCGGCAAGCGTCTCGGACTTGATGTCGATGTGCCAGCCGGTCAGGCGCGCGGCGAGGCGGGCGTTCTGGCCCTCCTTGCCGATGGCGAGGGACAACTGGTCGTCGGGCACGATGACGCCGGCGTAGGCCTTCTCCTCGTCGATGAGGACGCGGGTGACCTTAGCGGGCGACAGGGCGTTGGCGACGTAGACGGCAGGATCGGCATCCCAAAGGATGACGTCGACGCGCTCGCCACGGAGCTCGCCCACGACAGCGCGAACACGGCTGCCCTTGGGGCCGACACAGGCGCCCACGGGATCCAGACGGTCGTCGAGCGAGTGGACGGCGACCTTGGAGCGCTGACCGGGCTCGCGGGCGATCGACTTGATCTGGACGGTGCCCTCATAGATCTCGGGCACCTCCTGCTCAAACAGACGACGCATGAGCTCGGGGTGGGTACGGGAGATGACAATCGGCGGACGGCTGTGCTCGCCACGAACCGGCTGCAGGTTGGAGTTGGGGTCGCGAACGTCGATGATCACGGCCTTGATGTGCTGGTTGTGCAGGTAGCGCTCGCCCATCGGACGCTCGTTGCGCTCGTTCTCGTAACGACGCTGATCGAAGTGCGGCAGCTCGGCCTCGACGCCCTCGCGAATCTTGACGATCGTGAAGTCGGGCGTGGACTGCAGCACGGTACCGCTGATGAGGTCACCGATGCGGCCGGAGAACTCCTCGTAGATCTGCTCGCGGGCGGAGTTGCGCACGATGGCGTTGATCTCGGCCTTGGCGTGCTGGGCGGCGATGCGGCTCGTGTTCTTGGGGGTAACGTCGATCTCCTCGAACTCGGTGAAGTTGCCCTCCTCGTCCATGGAATCGTCAATCGGCTCCAGACGGTAGACGTAGATCTTGCCGGTGGTGCGGTCGATGGTCACCTTGGCGCCCCACTCAAGATGCAGGATCTCGGCATAGCTCTTGGCGAGCGACTGCTCCAGGCGGTCGATCAGGTAGAGCTGGTCGATGTGCTTCTCCTGGCAAAGCTCCATCAGGGCGGACATCATGTCGGATGCTGACATCTTATTTTCCTTCCTTCGCGGGCTTGAAGTCGTAGGTGGGCTTCAACTTGCACTTTTTAACATCAGAGAAATCGAGGGTGACGGACTCGCCGTCCTCGAGCTCGAGGGTCACGTTCGCCTCAGTGGCGGCGGCAATCTTGCCGGCGTACTTGCGACGGCCCTCGGTGGCGGTGGAGGTGAGCTCGCAGTTCTCGCCCACAAAGCGGGCAAAGTCGCACGGGCGGCGCAGCGGGCGCGCCATACCCGGGCTCGACACCTCGAGCGTATAGCTCGAAGAGATAGGGTCGAGCTCCTCGATCACATCGCCGACCCACTTGGTGTTGGCCGTGACGTCGTTGAGCGACAGGCTCTGACCCTCGGCACCCTCGATACGCACGCGTACGCAGGGGGCCTTGGTGGCACCCACGAGCTCGACGTCGACGATGTCGACGTCGTGCTGGGGGGCGACGGCCTCGAGCGCGTCGATGATCGCCTGCTCGGTCTTGGTCTTGACCATTGCGGCACCTCCATCCATACAAAAAAGAAGCGGGGCCGAAACCCCACTTCTTTCAATTACAACTTCATTTGCAAGCAAACTATACCAATAGCTGTGGAAACGTGCAAGCACAGTACGAACCTGCAGGTCAGCGTGCGCACAGCTTCTCCACAAGAAATAGATAATTGGGCGAGAACCACCACATGGCACTCCCCTAAAAGCCCCAAAACGGGCCATGCGTCCCAGCCCGTCAGGCAAATCGGGCCCCATGGGCATTCCGTAACTGAGTGTATATCGGACAGACTAGCGCTAAGGGACATTCTGTAGCAAGAAAATCGACCCCTCATATTGCCCGCACGCCCTTCCAGAACCTCTACGGCAAGGAGGCACCCATGAAACGTCTCGGCACCCTCTGCACAACCGCGTTCGCCATTGCAGCCTGTTCGTTCGCCCTTGCGGGCTGCAGCAACATCGATGGCAAAACCGGGCCACGTGAGCCCGACCCCAGCGGCACCGAAGCCGCCGAGAAAACGACGCCATCGGAGAGCTTCGACAAAATAGACGAAGACGAAATCGATCCCCAGGGTTTGGGCCCCGACCCCCAAGAACAGTTCCCCATCGACCTAGAGGCGGACGAAAACGTCCACGTCACCTGCGTTGGTAAGGACACCGACGGCTACGGCGACGCCGCGCTCGTCTTTACGGTGTCCAACAACACCGGTGTCGACATGATGTTTGGCGATGTGGACTCCTATGCCTACGTCAACGGTAAGGTCCGCGACGTGCGCATGCGCCAACCGGTCGCCGCTGGAGAAGAAACGCGCGCCATGCTTACCTTTGTGGGCACCTTCGACGATCCGGACTTTGATGTGAACAAAGACCTCAACGACATCTACCTCAACATTTGGATGTTCGAAGAGGCAACGGGCAACGTTTACTTTAGGGACCTGGTACACATCCCATAGAAGACGGTACGACGCAATGACAAAGCAGGGCATACAACACAAAACGAGGGACGACCCAACCGGATCGCCCCTCGTCTTTTATGCGTCAGCTAAGCGCGCAGCGCTTACTTGACCACCAAGTTGACCAGCTTGCCGGGCACGCAGATGGCCTTGACGACCGTCTTGCCCTCGAGCCACTTGGCGACGGCGGCCTCGGCGGCAGCCTGCATCTCCTCGTTGGAGGCATCGCGGGCAACGTCGACGCGGCCGCGGACCTTACCGAGCACCTGGACCACGATCTGCACCGTGTCCTCAACGGACTCGGCCAGGTCGAACTCGGGCCAGGCGGCGGTGTAGGCGTTGCCCTCGCAGCCGAGCGCCTCGTGCCACAGCTCATCGGCCCAGAACGGGCAAATGGGGGCAAGGACGCTCACGATATCCTTAGCCACGCCGTAACACAGCGCCTTGTCGCGGGCGGTACCCTCGGTGTCGTTGAGGTAGGCGCTCGCCGCGTTGACGAGCTCCATGACGGCCGAGATCGCGGTGTTGAACTGGCCGCGATCGAAGTCCTCGGTGCACTTGGCGATGGTGCGGTGACGCTCGCGATAGAGCTTCATCGCAAACTCGTCGAGCGCGGACTTGTCGAAGGCCACGTTGGCGTCGCCAGACTGGACGAGCTGCCAAACGATACGCCAGGCGCGCTTGATAAAGCGGTTGGCGCCCTCGACGGCCTTGGGATCCCAGTCGAAGTCCTTCTCGGGCGGGGCGATAAACAGGATCGCCAAACGCATGGTGTCGGCACCGTAGGGCTCGATGACCGAGCTCGGGGGCACGACATTGCCCTTGGACTTGGACATGGTGTCGCCGTTCTCGTCCTTGACCATGCCCTGGCACAGCAGGTTGGTGAAGGGCTCGTCCACGCTCAGCAGGCCCAGGTCGCGCAGGGCCTTGGTAAAGAAGCGGCTGTAGAGCAGGTGCAGAATAGCGTGCTCGATGCCGCCGATGTAGTTATCGACGGGCATCCAACGGTCTGCCGCCTCGCGGGAGAAGGGCAGCTCGGTGTTGTGCGGGTCGGTATAGCGCAGGTAATACCAGCTGGAGCAGGTAAAGGTATCCATGGTATCGGTCTCGCGCTTGGCCGGGCGGCCGCAGACCGGGCAGGTGGTCTCGTAGAAGTCCTTGCACTCGGCAAGGGTTTCGCCGGCGCCCAGGTCCAGGTTCTCGGGCAGCGTCACCGGCAGCTGATCCTCGGGCACGGGCACGATACCGCAGTGCTCGCAGTGGATGGCCGGGATGGGGTTGCCCCAATAGCGCTGACGGGAAATGAGCCAGTCGCGCAGACGGAACTCGACCTTGCGACGACCGCAGCCCATGGCCTCGAGGTCGGCCACGATCGCAGCCTCGCCCTCGGAGTGCTTACCGCCGCGCATGCCGGTGTACTTGCCGGACTGGACGAGCGTGCCCTCGGCAGCGTGGGCGCAATCCCAGTCGACGGTCTCGGCATGGAAGGTATCGATGGTCTCGCCGCTGGCCTCGACGGCAGCGCGATCGTCATCGTCCAGGATGATCGGTACGATCGGCAGGTCGTACTTGCGGGCGAACTCAAAATCGCGCTGGTCGCCGCAGGGAACGGCCATGACGGCACCGGTGCCGTAGTCGGCAACGACATAATCGGCAACCCACACGGGGACCTTCTCGCCGTTGACGGGATTTACCACATAGCGGCCCGTGAAGGCACCGTGCTTCTCGAGGGTGCCTTGGGCACGCTCGACGGCAGAGATATGCTTGGAGTCCTCGACGATCTTGGTGACGGCCTCCTCGTACTCCGTACCCTCGACGAGCTCGTGCAGGCCGGCGTACTCGGGAGCCAGGACAAAGAAGGAGACGCCAAAAAGGGTATCGGCACGCGTGGTGAAGACGGTGATCTTGCCCTCATCGCCCTCGATGGGCTCGCCATCCTGGTCGCAAAGGGTAAAGTCGACCTCGGCGCCCTCGGAGCGACCGATCCAGTTGGCCTGCATCTGCTTGACGCGCTCGGGCCAGCCGGGGAGCTTCTCCAGGTCGTCGAGCAGCTCCTGGGAGTACTCGGTGATCTTGAAGTACCACTGCTCCAGGTCGCGCTTCTCGGGCTCGGTGCCGCAGCGCCAGCACTTACCCTCGGTGACCTGCTCGTTGGCCAGAACGGTCTTGCAGTTAGGACACCAGTTGACCGGGTTCTTCTTGCGGTAGACCAGGCCCTTTTCCCACAGCTTCTCAAAGATCCACTGACCCCAGCGGTAGTAGTCGGGGCTGCAGGTCTTGACCATGCGATCCAGATCGTAGGAGAAGCCCATGCGCTTCATCGTAGCGAGCGCCTGGTCCATGTTCTTATACGTCCAGGCAGCAGCCTGCGTGTTGTGCTTGATAGCGGCGTTCTCGGCAGGCAGGCCAAAGGCGTCAAAGCCGATGGGGTGCAGCACGTCGTAACCGCGCATGCGGGCCTGACGGGCCATGGCATCGCCGATGGTATAGTTGCGCGCGTGGCCCATATGCAGGTCGCCCGACGGATACGGGAACATCTCGAGCACGTACTTCTTGGGCTTGCTGTCGTCGGTGTCGACGGCAAAGAGGTTGGAATCCTCCCAGGCCTTCATCCACTTGGACTCAATGGCCTGCGCGTCGTAGGCAGGGATCTCGTCCTTATGATCTGTGCAATCGCACATATCAGCTCCTTTAATCTTAGCTGGGGTCGGGTGGCTTGGCTTTATTTGCTACTGCGGACAGTCCTGCGCAAGACGAAGAGCACATTAAGTGCTCTTCTTTGCGTGCGGAACTTGTAGCGAACAAAGCCAAGCCACCCGACCCTAAGGTTAACTTGACTGATGATAGCAAATACGACAAGCGAGATGCCTGCGACTTGCGGGCATCTCGCTTTATCTAAATAACGTGGTTTTGAATCAACCACTAATTGTCACCCGCCCAAGCATGGTCGGGTTTTCCAAGTACCGCAGATTGCCGTGAAAGAGGAGCGACGCGTACTTTGGTACGCGAGCGACGGTTTGAACGGCAAGGTGCGGTGCTTGGGAAAGCCGCTTAGCGGTAGGAAACGCTCTGCTGAGAGTCCTTGACGACTACGTCGTGGGCGCCGCCTTCGACGATCGAGGTCGAGCTCACCAGGGTCAGGCGTGCCTTTTCCTGAAGCTCGGGGATCGAGAGGGCACCGCAGTTGCACATCGTGGACTTGACCTTGTAGAGCGTGCCGCCCACGCCGTCCTTGAGGGAGCCGGCATAGGGAACATAGGAGTCGACGCCCTCGACGAAGCTGAGCTTCGCGGCGCCGCCCAGGTCGTAGCGCTGCCAGTTGCGGGCACGCGCAGAACCCTCGCCCCAGTACTCCTTCATGTACTGACCGTTCACGTTGACGCGCTCAGTCGGGCTCTCATCAAAGCGGGCGAAGTAGCGGCCCAGCATCATAAAGTCGGCGCCCATGGCAAGGGCGAGCGTCATGTGGTAGTCGTAGACGATGCCGCCGTCGGAGCACACGGGCACGTAGACGCCGGTCTCCTCGTAGTACTCGTCGCGAGCGCGACAGACGTCGATCAGCGCGGTGGCCTGGCCACGACCGATACCCTTGGTCTCACGGGTGATGCAGATGGAACCGCCGCCGATACCGACCTTGATGAAGTCGGCACCGCAGTCTGCCAGGAAGCGGAAGCCCTCGGCGTCGACGACGTTACCGGCACCGACCTTGACGTCCTCACCGTAGTTGGCGCGAATCCACTCGATGGTGCGCTTCTGCCACTCGCTGAAGCCCTCGGAGGAGTCGATGCACAGGACATCGGCGCCGGCCTCGATGAGCAGCGGCACGCGCTCGGCATAGTCGCGGGTGTTGATACCGGCGCCGACCATGTAGCGCTTGTCGCCGTCGAGCAGCTCGTTGGGGTTGGTCTTGTGGCTGTCATAGTCCTTGCGGAAGACGATTCCCATCAGGTGATCGTTGTCGTCGACGATGGGCAGGGCGTTGAGCTTGTTGTCCCAGATGACGTCGTTGGCAACCTTGAGGCTGATGTTCTTGTCGCCCACGATGAGCTGCTCACGCGGGGTCATGAACTCGGAGGCCTTCGTCTGGTGGTCATCGCGACTGGGGCGATAGTCACGGCTGGTGACGATGCCCAGGAGCTTGCCCTTGGGAGTGCCGTCGTCGGTAACCGGCATGGTGGAGTGGCCGGTCTTCTCCTTGAGCTCAATGACCTGCTCCATGGTCATGTCGGGGGTCAGTGTGGAATCGGACTGAACGAAGCCCGCCTTGTGATCCTTGACGGCCTTGACCATAGCAGCCTCGGACTCGGCGCTTTGGGAACCGTAAATGAAGGACAGGCCACCCTCGGTAGCGAGCGCGACACCCATGTCGACGCCCGAGACGGACTGCATGATGGCGGAAACCATGGGGATGTTCAGGGTGATTGCCGGTTTCTCACCGCGCTTAAAGCGGGTCAGCGGCGTCTTAAGAGAGACGTTGTTGGGGATGCACTGCGAGGACGAGTAACCAGGGACCAGCAGATACTCCGAAAACGTGTGGGACTCACCGGGAAAGAACGTAGCCATGTTTCTCCTTTTTCCATGCGACCGGTCGGCTGCAGGCCTCGTAGGACCCAGCCCAACCTTGGGCGCCCAATACTGGGGAAGTATCTTAACGCACTTTGACTGCTACAATGCATGATTTAAGAAGAGCACACGAGGGTTTGACGCAGGCTTTGCGTTTGCCCAGCAAACACTTTAGCGGGGAGACGTGGAGCATATGAAGTACAAGACGACGGCAAAGTTGGTCATTCAAGCGTGCGACAAGGATCTGCCGGGCGTCTTCGGCCACGGCTGCGTCTTGCTGCTGCAGGGGATTGCCCGCGAGCACTCGCTCAACCGTGCCGCCAAGAGCATGGGCATGGCATATTCCAAGGCCTGGCGCATTGTGAACGAAGCCGAAGGCCAGCTGGGCTGCAAGCTCATCGAGCGCGACGGCGCCCGCGGATCCACGCTCACCCCCGCCGGAGAGCGAGCCATCGAAGTCTACGAAACCCTGCAGGCAGAAATCAACGACATCATCGCCTCCAAAGCCGACGCCCTCATCGCCAGCATCAAAGAGTAGCCATTTGGGACGGGGCCTTATAGCCACACAACCCCTTCTCATAAGTTGCGGTGAAATAGGGACTGTTTATGCGGTTAAAGCCGTAAATCAATCCCTATTTCACCGCAACTTATGGAGTCGAGGATGATTTAGCTAGTTGCGAAGGGCATTATCTAGGGTGGACGCTACAACCAGAGGGTCGTCGGCGCCGGCGAAGAGGCGGATGGTGTTCCCCTGCTTGCCGCATGGGGCCGAAAGGCGCGTCGTTGCGCCGCCGGCCGGCGATGTGCGGAACTCCCCCGGCAAAGCGTCGAAAAGATCACCTGCGCTACGCTCGATAAGGTCAAATTCAACTGCTGGGCCAAAGCCGTGCTCGAGGATTCCCGTTGCAGCCGCATGGTCGGGATGCGAACTCAGCCCGGGATAGCGAACGTTGCGCACCATCTCGTTGGCGGCCAGATACTCGGCCAGCGCACGGGCGCGGTCGAAATGCGCCTGCATGCGGACGTTAAGCGAGGAAAGCCCACGCTCCAGAACGTCGGTCTCCTCGGCAGAAAGGTCGAGCGCCGACGCACCGCAGCCTGCAAACAATACGTGCGCGCACTCAGCCGCGGCATCCACGCGATGGCGTTTGAGCTGCGAGCGCGCCACCGAAGCGGCAACGAGCTTGCGCGGAGCCTTGCCGGCGCTCACGCGATCGAGCGCCTCAAGCGACAGCACAGCACCCAGCCGCAGCGGATTGCAGCCAAAAGCCGACGCCACGGTGTTGTCCACAACAAGCAGCGCGCGGGCCTCACGAGCCGCGCGGCCAAGAGCGCGAAGGTCGGGCACACGCAGACCAAACCCGCCGATGGAGTTGACGAACCACCACAGATGCGGCCCTTCGGCATCAAATGAAGCATCAAAGCCCTTGGATGCGGCAGCAAGCGCATCGGCGGACGGTGAGCCCACCATAGCCACGTCGCAGGCATAAAAGCCGCGCGCAAAGG
>CABUZI010000049.1 GCA_902496005.1 uncultured Collinsella sp. | reverse complement strand
CCGCATTGCCTTAAGACTATCGAGGACGGCGCCTCGTTCTGCCCCTACTGCAACGCCTATGTGGGTCCGGGCGATGGTCCCGAGCACACCGAGTTCGTGTTCTGTGAGGGCTGCGGTGCCCGTCTTTCTCCGCATGATCGCACGTGCCCAAAATGCGGACGCCCTGCTCCGGGTATCCTCTCCGAGGACGCGGCCGCATCCGACCTGGCAGCGGGCCGCACGGCGGGCTTTCCGCGCCTAACGCAAGAGCAGATCGATACCGAGGTGCCTCATGCGCCCGCCTCGGCTGCCGCGGTTCTTTCGGACGCCGCCGATCCTAACGAGACCTGCGTGCTGCCGGCTTTCGATAAGGATTTCGGTATCCCCAAGGTCGATATTCCCACGCCCGTTTCCCTGCATGACGATGCTCAAAAACCCAAGCGCAAGGTGCATCCCGACGAGGACGCCTATCACAAGCACAAGCGTCATATCCCCAAGCCGCTCATCGTCATCGCGGTCCTTGCCGTCGTTTGCGGCGGTGCCTATTGGTTCGTGACGGCCGATCCCATGGGTGTCATGCCTGCCTTCTACGACCAGTTTGGCCAGGCTGCGCAGACGACCTTCCCCACGCGCCAAAAGGGCGAGGCGACTGAGGACGATACCAAGCAGGACGGTTCTGCCGAGGTGGTCCAGGAAGAAACCGTGCTCACCGATGATCAGCTCTATACCAGACTCGACGGTCTGTATCAGACCATCGTGTCCTACGGTGATGAGGACCAGATCGGCGAGGTCATCGATTCCTTTAACAACGGCTATCTCCGAACGCCGCTGTCCACCCGCCAGGAGCTGTCGCAGAGTGCCTACGCCCTGCGCGACCAGATCAAAAAGACGCAAGATGAGCTTAACAACCTTAAGTATCAGGACGATACGGTCTATGCGGACGACATCGCCCACTTAAAGCAGCTTGCCGAGTGGATGTACGAGCGTGTCGACGTGATCTGCCAGAGCTGGGATATCTCGCTGGCCATTCCCGATGGCGAGTCGATGAGTTCCCACCAAAGCGAGATCCTGGCGCCCATCGCACAGGGCGGCAACAGCGCGCTGAACCAGTACGACGCCAATGTGGGCTCCTGGAAGCCGCAGCAGCGTTCCCAAAATTAGTTCGCCATAGTCGGCATAACCTACGTGCGCAATTGATGTAAGCGCATGCTTATTGCTACAATTCGTACAAATATGCTTTAAACGCACGAGGAAGGAACCACATGTTTGGTTTTAAGAAAGAGCTCTACACGCCCGAGTATCAGCTTGCCGGCGACGAGTGCGCCGTTATCGAGACGTCGAAGGGTACCATCAAGGTCAAGTTTGACGGCGAGGGCGCTCCCATTCATGTCGCGAACTTCTGCGAGCTTTCCACGATGGGCTTCTATGATGGCCTTAAGTTCCATCGCTATGTGCCCGGTTTTGTCATCCAGGGCGGCGACCCCAATACCCGCGATATGTCCGGCGCCGACGTCGCCGCTGGTCTTGAGGGCCCCGACGGCATGCCCGGTACCGGTGGCCCCGGCTACTGCATCAAGGGCGAGTTTGCCACCAATCCGCGCAACAGCCATGTCGATGGTGCCCTTGCCATGGCACGCTCCATGGACCCCGATTCCGCGGGTTCGCAGTTCTACTTCTGCCTGGGCGCCCAGCATAACCTCGATTCCGGTTACACCGTCTTTGGTACCACGGTCGAGGGTCTCGATGTGATTTCGCAGCTGCGTGCCGGCGACGAGATCGTCCATGTCGAGATCGTTCACGAGTAAAGGGGACTTCCTTGAATAGCCAGCTGATCCAACAGGGCCGCGCCGCTTACCGCGCGGGTGATTTTTCCGCTGCAGCCCAGATGCTTGGGGCGGCAAAGACTCCCGATGAGATTATGGGCGAGGCCGATCACCTTCGTGGCAACGCCTTGATGCACCTGGGCATGTATGCCGAGGCCGCCGAGGCTTATGCTGCCGCCCTCAACGACGGCACCTACGGCAAGCGCGGCGCGCTGCTCACCAACCGCGGCAAGGCGCTCGCCGCCGTGGGCGACTACACGACGGCCGCCCAGGCGTTCTCTGCTGCTACGCAGGATGCTTCCTATGCCACGCCGTTCAAGGCCTATCTGGGCCTGGGCAATGCGCTGTTCCAGTCGGGCGATTATGCCAACGCGGGTACTGCCTTCCGTCAGGCTGCCATCGACGGTGCCAATCCGGCTCCTGCCGCCGCACTGGGCGA
This sequence comes from uncultured Collinsella sp., assembly GCA_902496005.1. Lineage (GTDB taxonomy): Bacteria > Actinomycetota > Coriobacteriia > Coriobacteriales > Coriobacteriaceae > Collinsella. Next base: position 9,707 of record CABUZI010000049.1, on the reverse strand, counting down.
GCTTGGTCGTTGCTTCATTAAGCTCGGCCGTCCGGCGGATGCCGTGGAGACCTACCGCACGGCTATCGACTTTGCCGGCCCCCGCGACGACACGCGTGCGCTCAACGCCGGCATGGGTCAGGCACTTTCTGCCGCCGGCCGCCCCTCCGACGCACTCGACGCCTTTAACGCCGCTACTGCCGATGGCATCTACCAGCTCACCTCCGAGCAGGCCGATGAGCTTGCCCGCGTGCACGATTCGCTTGCCGCGCTGTCTGCCCAGACGGCTATGGCCACGGCTCCGGCGCCCGCGATGGACGCTCCTGCCGTCGATCCGCTCGATCCTACGGGCGCGACCGGTCAGTTTATGCCCGATCCCTCGGACACCGGCTTCTTTACGCTGTCCGAGTCCGAGATGGTCCAGCAGGACCGTCAGGATCGTAAGCAGGCCAAGGTCCGTCGTCGCCATCGCCACACGGGTCTCAAAGTCTTCATCGTGCTGCTTCTGCTCATCTTGATTGCTGCGGGCGGTCTGGGCTTTGCCTACACGCGCGGCTTTGGCTTCCCCTCGCAGGAGTCGGTTATCACCGATCTGTTCCAGGCTGCCGGCGACGGTGACACCGCAAAGGCCGAGTCTTGCCTGGCCTCGAGCCTGTCCGAGGACGCCAAATCGATGATCATCTCCTCGATTCCGCAGGGCGCCACCGTGTCCGTCGAGGGCATGGATCAGTCCATGACCGAGACGACCGCCAAGGTTAAGGCATCGCTGTCCAAGGGCGGCGAGCAGGAGTACACCGTCAAATTCGTGCGCTCTGACAACCATATCGGCTGGGCCGTTTCCTCGCTCGATATGGATTTCTCGGCTGCTGACAACCAGTAGTGACCTTATGGGATTTAGCTTTGCCCGGCGCTTCACCGCAAGTGAGGTGCCGGGCTTGCGCTAGTATCATGAACTAGTAGTTTTCCAGCAATCATCCAACACATCAGGAGTTGCGTTGTTTTCTTTGATGGATATGTTCTTCGGTAGCTATGCGGGCGATCTTGCCATCGACCTCGGCACCGCAAATACGCTTGTCTCCGTGCGCGGCAAGGGCATCGTCATCCGCGAGCCCTCTGTTGTCGCCATCGACAAGAACGACGAGCGCATCCTGGCGGTCGGTATCGAGGCAAAGCGCATGCTCGGCCGTACGCCCGGCAACATCGTGGCCGTTCGTCCCCTGAAGGACGGCGTCATCGCCGACTTCGATGTTACCGAGGCCATGCTTCGCTACTTTATCGACAAGGCTTCCGAGAAGCGCTATCCGTGGACCCCGCGTCCGCGCGTTGTCGTCTGCGTTCCCTCCGGCGTCACGTCGGTCGAGAAGCGTGCCGTATTTGAGGCCACGATCCAGGCCGGCGCTCGCCAGGCCTACCTGATCGAGGAGCCCATGGCTGCCGCTATCGGCGCCGACCTGCCCGTCGAGGAGCCCACCGGCTCCATGGTCATCGACATCGGTGGCGGTACCACCGAGGTTGCCGTTATCGCTATGGGCGGCATCGTCGTCTCGCAGTCCATCCGTATTGCCGGCGACGAGTTCGATCAGGCCATCCTCACGCACGTTCGTGATGCCTACAACCTGGCCATCGGCGAGCGTACGGCAGAGGACATCAAGATCAAGGTCGGCTCCGCCGTGCCGCTCAAGGACGAGCTCGATGTCGAGGTCAACGGCCGCGACGTGATCACTGGTCTGCCCAAGACCGTGCGCATCGAGAGCGAGGAGATTCGTCGCGCACTCAACAAGCCACTCGACGAGATGGCCAAGGCCGTCAAGGACGCACTCGACGCTACGCCGCCCGATCTTGCCTCGGACCTTATGTACTACGGCATTTTGCTGACTGGTGGCGGCGCGCTGCTGCGCGGTCTCGACGTGCGCCTGCGCGATGAGACCGGTGTTTCGGTCAACGTCAGCCCCACGGCGCTCGATAACGTCGTTAACGGCTGTGCCCGCGTGCTCGAGGCCAATGCGTTTGATGGCGGCTTCGTCCAGACCAATGCTTAATTTCCAAAAGGTGGATTCCATTTGGCACGATCTTCGGGTTTCTCCACAAATCTGAATACCAAGCGACAATCAACGGGTATGCGCCCGTTGATTGTTTTCAGCCTGATTTCGGTGTTGCTGCTCACGTTTTACATCCGCGAGGGCGAGGCAGGACCGATTCATGCCGTGCGTTCGGGCGTAACGACGATTACCTCGCCGGTGCGCTTTGTGGGTTCGGCTGTGGCGGCTCCCTTCAATGCGATTGGCAACGTGTTCTCTAACCTTACGGCGTCGCAGGACACGCTCGACGAGCTCAAGAAGCAAAACGAGGAACTGACCTCTAAGGTTGCTGAGCTCTCCGAGGCTCAAAAGACCGCCGAGCGTCTGGAGGGGCTGGTTGGCCTGCAGTCGACCTATAACCTCAAATCGACCGCTGCTCGTATCGTTGGTGCCTCCGGCGATGCCTGGACCTCGACCGTTACCATCGACAAGGGCTCTGCCGACGGCCTTACCATCAACATGCCCGTGACGAGTTCTGCCGGTGTTATCGGCCAGATCATCGAGGTTTCGGCCAAAACGTCCACCGTGCGCCTGATTGGCGACGAGAACTCGGGTGTGTCCGCCATGGTACAGGACACGCGCGCCCAGGGCATGCTGCAGGGTCAGGCTGACGGCACGCTGCGTCTTGAGTACGTGAGCGTCGACTCCGATGTTAAGGTTGGCGACATCATCGTGACCTCGGGCATCGGTGGCGTGTTCCCCAAGGGTCTACCGCTCGGCACCGTCTCGTCGGTCGAGAAATCGGCAAACGATGTGTACTACACCATTGTGGTGCGCGCCCAGACCACGGCCGAGAACAACGAGGAAGTGCTGGTCATCACCTCGCTGACCGACGAACAGTCGGCCTCGGATGAGGACGTGAGCACGGCCAACAGCACGCCGCAGGGAACGTCGCGCGACGCTGCGACCAAGACGAAGGACGAGAGTTCGGATGACAGTTCCGACACGTCCGAGACGACCGATTCTGGCTCGAGCGAATAGGGGGCATGTCCATGGATCTACACGAGCAGGGGATGAGCTCCCGCACGTTTGTAATCGCCGCCATTATGTGTGTGCTGCTTCAGGCAGGCCTGGCGCCGCAGATCTCCATTGCGGGCGGTCGCGTCAACTTCATGATTATCCTGGTGTGCCTAAGCGTGTTCTCGGGCGACCCGACCCGTGCCGTCGTGTGCGGTTTTTGCAGCGGCTTGTTCTATGATCTTTCCGCTGCCGTGCCGGTGGGCGTTATGTCGCTCCTGCTGACCGTGGGCTCTTTTGCCCTGGTGCACAGCGCCGTCGGTCAGACGGGCGGTACCCCGAGTGCGCGCGGCATCACCGTGGGCGCCTTTGCGCTCGTCATTAATGTGATTTACAGCATCATCTTGCTGTTTATGGGTTTGGAGACGAGCTTTGTCGTGGCGATCTTCGGCCATGCGCTGCCGTCCTCGATCCTGACGGGTCTGGTTGCCATTCCGTTTTTGATGTCCGGCGTCGTGCCGCAGTCCGGCTATGGATTCTCCGCACGTGGCGGACGCCAGACGGGTATGCGCTTTAAGCCCAAGACCCGCAAGCTCAAATAGGGGAGGCCCGTAGATGTCTTCCCAGTTGACGGTTATTATCGCCGGTATCGTGCTGGTTGTGGCCATCGTGGTCGCGCTGGTCATCATGCGTCGCGGCGATTCCCGTTTTACCTACGATACGCAGCACGGGACGGCCCCGCGCGCCACCGAGGGCGAGGGCAATACCGCGGCGACCGCCTTTAAGGGCCGTTTTTCCATCCTCACCACGGGTGTGGGCGCGATGTTTGCGGCGCTTGCCGTCAAGCTGTGGGGCATGCAGATGGTCTCGTCGGACTATTACGAGAAGCAGGCCAATAGTAATCAGACTCGCACCGTTACCACTCCTGCTGTGCGCGGCCGCATCCTCGACCGCAATGGCGTGGCACTTGTCCAGAACCGTCCCTCACTTGCTGTCGTGGCCTACCGCGACCTTGCCGAGGATGAGGTTCTGGTTCGCCATCTTGCCAACGTGCTTGGAATGCCTTACGTGGCGGTCCTTCGCAATATTCAGGACAATACAGAGGGCGCCCAGAGCCTGCATACCATCGCGACGGATGTCCGTCGCTCCACGGTTGCCTATATTCAGGAGCATGCCGGCGAGTTTCCGGGCGTCAAGATTGCCGAGCGTACCGAGCGCCAGTATCCATATGGCGAGACGGCATGCCATATCTTGGGCTATACCGGCACCATTACCTCCGAGCAGCTCGAGGCTCAGAATAAGAAAACCTCTGGCGATGATGATGCTTCTGCTGGCAAGATCACGTACCAGTCGGGCGATATCGTGGGCCAGGCGGGCGTTGAGAGCTACTACGAAAACTTGCTGCAGGGTATTCGTGGCGAGCAGACCGTCAAGGTCGATGCCTCGGGCAATGTGACCGGTCAGGCCGGCGCCGTGCCCGCGAAGGCCGGCTCCGACATTAAGCTCACGCTCGACCTTAAGATCCAACAGGCCTGTGAGACGGCGCTGGCGAGCGCTATCGAGCTTGCCAAGACCACTGGCTACAGCAATGCCGGCAACGGCGCCGTGGTGTGTCTCGATCCCAACAATGGCGAGATCCTGGGCATGGCGAGCGAGCCCAAGTTCGATCCGTCCGTCTTTATCGGCGGCGTCTCAAATGACGTATGGACCGAGCTCAATGATGACAAGGGTTCGCACCCGCTGCTCAACCGCGCCATTAGCGGACAGTACATGTCGGCCTCGACCATCAAGCCGCTCTCGGCACTGGCCGGTCTTGAGTTTGGAACCTACACGTCGGGGCAGACGACCAACTGCACGGGCTATTGGACGGGGCTGGGCAAGTCGTGGGGCAAGTACTGCTGGCTGCATTCCGGCCACGGCACCATGACGCTGCAGTCGGGTATCGCCAACTCGTGCGACCCCGTCTTCTACGACATGGGCAAGGCGTTCTTTTATGACGAGCAACATTCCGAGGGCCTGCAGGAGGTCTTTCGTCGCTGGGGCCTAGGTAAGACCTGCGGTATCGATCTGCCGAGTGAGGGCGCGGGCCGTATTCCCGATGCCGAGTGGAAAGAGTCGTACTTCACCGACGCCTCTGCCGAGGACCGCAAGTGGAATGCCGGCGATATGACCAACATTGCCATCGGCCAGGGCGACATCCTGGTGACGCCCCTGCAGATGGCGTGTGCCTATATGGGTCTTGCCAACGGCGGCAAACAGTACGTGCCTCACGTGTTTTTGTCTGCCGTGTCGCGCGATGGCGACGGCGATGCCTATAAGTACAACGGCAAGGGCAAGAAGAAGCGCCTGGAGGCCAAGATCAACAGCGATTCGGATTTGGCTCTTGTCCGCAACGGCATGCACGACGTGATTTACACGGCATCGACGTCCCTGGCGGCTCACTTTGGCACCCTGACGCCGCAGGTATACGGCAAGTCGGGCACGGGCGAGAAAAGCGGCGAGGACGAATACGCGTGGTTCTGCGCCTATGCACCGGCCGATGATCCCAAGTATGTCATCGCTACTGTCCTGGAGCAGGGCGGCGGCGGCTCAGATACCGCGATGCATGTCGTGCGCGACGTGCTCGGTGTGATTTATGACGAGCCCGATACCTCTTCGGCCTCGGGCGATTCTTCGGTTCGATAGGAGGTTGCGATGGATTTTTCTCCGGCGGATCTGTTCCGTTCAACCAAGACTGGCTCTCGCAGCAGCCTGGACCGCGTCAACAAGCAACTTTCGGCCTCGCGCGGCACGTTTCGCCAAAAGGTGCATATCGGTGTGCTCGTGGCCACTGTGGCGCTCGTCGCCTACGGTGCCATCATCATCTGGTCGGCTTCGCAGTTTAAGGCCGATGCTTCGTTCTCACGCCATCTGCTGGGAATCGGCATCGGAGCGGTGCTGGCGGTGTTGGTCTGGCGTACCGACCTGCGCGGTATTTCCAATTTCTCGACGGCGTTGCTCGTCATCGACCTGATCGTGATCTTCTCGCCCAAGATTCCGGGCCTGTCCTATACGGGCGGTCTGGGCATGACGGGCTGGATCAAGATTCCCGGTATCGGTTTGACGTTCCAGCCGGTTGAGCTTGCCAAGCTCATCACCATCTTCTTTATTGCTACGCTTGGCTCGCAGTATAACGGTCGCATCGATACCGTTCGCGACTACGTCAAGCTCTGCGGCATGCTGTCCATTCCGTTTTTGGCCGTCGTTGCCATGGGCGACCTGGGCTCGGGCCTGGTCGTGCTTGTTTCGGGCGCCATCGTCATTTGTATGAGCGGCGCACGCCGCGAATGGGTGCTGTCGACCCTGACCCTGCTCGTGGGCCTGGTGGCCCTCGTTCTGGCGCTCGATTCGGTTTTTGATTCGTTGCTCGGCCACGATGTGCTCATCAAGCAGTATCAGATGAACCGTCTGACGGTCTTTATCGACCCCGATAATGCCGATTCGGACGATGCCTACAACCTGCAGCAGTCGCTTATCGCCGTTGGCTCGGGCGGCTTCTTTGGTAAGGGTTTGGGTCATGCGACGCAGTCGGCCGGCGGCTTTCTGCCTGAGTTCCACACCGACTTCGTCTTCGCCTTCCTGTCCGAGACCTTTGGCTTTTGCGGTTCTTTTTTGCTCCTGTGTCTCTACGTGCTGCTGATCTTTTCGACGATTCGCGTCGCCTTTAAGTGCGAGTCGCTGTTTTTGCGTCTTTCGTGTGTGGGCATCGTTGGTATGTGGGCGTTCCAGACCTTCGAAAACATCGGCATGTGCATCGGTATGATGCCGATTACCGGTATTCCGCTGCCGTTTATTAGCTTCGGTTCGTCTTCGATGATGATTCAGCTGCTGACGGTGGGTATCGTACAATCCATATGGCGGCATCGTTCGGGCGCCGCGTAACCGCTGGAGGGGTTTGCTATGAAAATTCCCGTAGATAAGCTGACCCGCGCTTTTAAGATGGGCGCGTCCGTTAAGAAGGATTCCGATACGCCGGTGCGCGTCTCGGTCTATCTGGATTCGTCCGCCTCGCGCTTTCTTGCCGAGACGGTGCGTGACGCCTTTGTGCCGCAGACGACCTCGGGTATTGTGCGCGTCGAGCGTCTGGGGGAGGAGCGAATTGCTCCAAAGACCGATACCGATGTGGTGCTGGTGCTCTCGTGTGGTTCCGACCGCTTGGAGAGTGCCGTGCAGGAGCTCGTGATCGCCGGCGCGCCCGTGTGCGTGCTTGCCGAGTCTGCTGTGGAGGTGCCGTTTATCGAGGAGTCCACGCCCATGCTCGGCGTGGTAGCGGCAACCGATAAGACGTATCTGCTCGAGACGCTTGCCCGCTGGATTCTCGATCGCACCGACAAGGAAACGGCTTTTGCGGCGAACTTTGCATTCATGCGCATCGCGGCGGCCAATCGTATCATCACCTCGTGCGCGCTCACCAATATGGCGACCGGTGCGCTGGTGTTTTTGCCGGGCGCCGATTATCCCGTTATGGCGCTGGCGCAGGTGGGCATGCTCTTTGAGCTCGCTGCCGTCTTTGGACGCGGCATTAAGCCTGAGCGCGGCTACGAGGTCGCGGGCGTGCTTGCCGGCGGTCTTGTGATCCGCGCGGTCACCCGCGCGCTCGTCAAGCAGACGCCTCATATTGGGTTTGCCGTCAAGGCGCTCACTGCTGCCGCGGGCACCTATGGCATGGGCCGTGCGCTCGTTTCGCTCTACGAGCGCGATGTCGACTACAGCCGCGCCAACGAGGTGGTCACTGCCACGTTCTCCCGCGTTCGCGATCTGGTGACCACGGTCGCGGGCGCTACCCGTCCTATGGCGTCCTATCAGGACGCATCAGATCTCGCTGCTTAGGGGTTTTCCGTTGCGCGTTGCATACCAAGACTGTTTTCATTTAATTGAGCCGTTGCTCGCCAAGGTCGAGAAGCCGAGCCGCTATATCGATCACGAGTGGGGCACGCTTTCTAAGGCCGATGCCGACTACCGTTGCTGCCTGATCTACCCGGATGTGTACGAGGTTGGTCTGCCCAACCAGGGCATCGCCATCCTCTACAACATTCTTAACCAGGCCGAGGGCATCTCTTGCGAGCGTGGCTATGTGCCGTGGCCCGATATGGGTGACGCCATGCGCGAGGCGGGTATTCCGCTGCTCTCGCTCGAGGGTGCAGCGCCGGTCGCTTCGTTTGATATCGTCGGCCTGCATGTGCCGCACGAGATGGCGGTGACGAACTTCCTCGAGGCTTTGGACCTCGCTGGCATTCCGCTGTTAGCGGCCGACCGCACCGAGGACGACCCCATTATCATCGCCGGTGGTCCCTCGGTGTACAACCCCGAGCCGTACGCGGCCTTCTTCGATGCCATCCTCATCGGTGAGGGCGAGGAATCGCTGCTCGAAACCTGCCAGCTGCATCGCCGCCTGCGTGACGAAGGGGTCCCGCGCGCGCAGATTGTCGAGCAGCTTGCATCCATTGCCGGCAACTACGTGCCGTCGCTCTATGAGGTTCGTCACGACGAGCCCTGCTCGCCGCATGGCTACACCGTGCCGCGTGAGGGCAAGGATGCGCCGGCCGTGGTCTACAAGCGCGTCGTCGAGGATTTCGGCGCCACGAATCCGCTGTCGCAGTCGTGCGTGCCCTATGCGCAGCTGGTCCACGACCGCCTGTCTATCGAGATCCTGCGCGGCTGCGCCCGCGGCTGTCGTTTTTGCCAGGCCGGCATGACGTATCGCCCGGTGCGTGAGCGTTCGGCCGACCAGATCGTCTCGTCGGTGATTCAGGGTCTGGAAAAGACCGGCTATGACGAGGTGTCGCTGACCTCGCTCTCCACGACCGACCACTCCTGCATTCGCGACGTGCTCGGCAGGCTCAACCGTCGCTTGGAGGATACGGGTATTCTCGTGTCTATTCCGTCGCAGCGCCTGGATTCGTTTGGCGTGGATATGGCCGAGTCGGTCGCCGGCGAAAAGAAGGGCGGACTGACGTTCGCGCCCGAGGCCGGCAGCCAGCGCATGCGCGACATCATTAACAAGAACGTGACCGAGGAGGACCTGGACCGTGCGGCCAAGGCGGCCTTCGAGGCCGGCTGGAATCGCATGAAGCTCTACTTTATGATGGGCCTTCCCGGCGAGCGCGACGAGGACATCGTGGCCATCGCCAATCTGGCCGATCACGTGCTGGAGCTCGGTCGTTCCGTGGTGCCCAAGGCTCGTCGCGGCTCGATTTCGGTGTCGATCTCGGTTTCGGTCTTTATCCCCAAGGCTGCCACGCCGTTCCAGTGGTGCCCGCAGCTCGACTACGACGACGTCAAGCGTCGCCAGAAGCTGCTTATCACGAGCGTTCGCAACCGTGCCGTCCGCGTGCATTACCACGATGCCGAGACCTCGCTCATCGAGGCCGCGCTTTCCCGCGCCGGTCGTGACATGACGCCCGTCATCATCGATGCTTGGCGCTCGGGCTCTCGCTTTGACGCCTGGGTAGAGCATTTCTCGCTCGATAACTGGAAGGAAGCTGCTGCCAAAAACGGCATCGACCTCAATGAGCTCGTGCACCTGCCCTACGAGTTGGACTGGCGCCTGCCGTGGGAGCACGTGAGCCCCGGCTGCACGCGCGGCTTCCTCGAGCGCGAGTACCGTCGCTCGCTCGAGGGCGTCACGACTCCCGACTGTACCCGCACGTCGTG
>CABUZI010000048.1 GCA_902496005.1 uncultured Collinsella sp. | reverse complement strand
TCGAGGTCTTCCAGTCCAACCACGAGGGCAGCATCGTCGACAAGATCCAGGAGGCCTACGGCAAGGTCGACGGCATCGTCATCAATCCGGCGGCCTACACGCACACCAGCGTGGCCATCCTGGATGCCCTTAAAGCCGTCGCCATCCCTGCCGTCGAGGTTCACATCAGTGCCGTCGAGACGCGCGAGGACTTCCGCCAGGTGAGCTACGCCCGCCTAGCCTGCTTCGCCACCATCACCGGCGAGGGCCTGCAGGGATATGCCCACGCGCTGGAGCTGCTGAAAGAGCATCTGGAAAAGTAAAATGCCAACCCCAACAAACAGCAGCGGCTTGTTCGCGCTCGGCTTCAGCAGCATACAAGATGAAAAAAGCCCAGACCACCAAGCGGTCCGGGCTTAATAAACGATGGTGCTCCATGGCGGATTCGAACCGTCGACCTTGGGATTAGAAGTCCCCTGCTCTATCCAACTGAGCTAATGGAGCAAATAACCACACGCCCAAGCAAGCGCAAGCCTGTCGGGCGCAAGTAATTATAACCTAGTTGAACTGCTCGCGATACGCCTTGCAGACCTCATCGACCGGGCCGTCCATGCGAAGGTCGCCCTTCTCGATCCAAACCGCACGCTGGCAGATGCGCTCAACCTGTTCCATGGAATGCGACACGAACAAAACCGTCACGTCACCGCTCTCGATAAAGTGCTGAATACGGGCCTCGCACTTTTCCTGGAAGAACACGTCGCCGACGGACAGGGTCTCGTCAACGATCAGGATATCGGGCTCGGTAATGGTGGCGATTGCAAAAGCAATGCGCGCAACCATGCCCGAAGAGAAGTTCTTGAGTGGCATGTCGACAAAGTTCTGCAGCTCTGCGAACTCGATAATGCCATCAAAATTGGCATCGATAAATTCCTTGGTATAGCCGAGCAGCGCACCGTTCAGGTAAATGTTCTCGCGCGCCGTCAGCTCGGGGTCAAAGCCGGCACCAAGCTCAATCAGCGGCGCGATGTTACCGTGCACCTTAACACTGCCCTCGCTAGGCTCAAGCACGCCAGCGATAATCTTGAGCATCGTAGACTTGCCGGAACCATTGGTGCCGACCAGACCCACAACCTCGCCACGATGAATATCAAACGAGATATGCTTGAGCGCCCTAAACTCCTCAAAGAACAACTCGTGCTTGGCAAGTTTGATGAAGTACTCCTTGAGGTTGGTCAGCGACTCGGACGCCATGTTAAAGATCATGGTGACGTCGTCGACCTCGACAGCCAGAGGCTGCTCGCTGTAATCAACAACAGATTCAGTCATCACAGCACTCCTTAGATGTAGAGGATGAACTTGCGCTCGGACTTATGGAACACGGTGTAGCCAATAACAAGCGCAAGAACCGCCCAGGCAACGCACATACCAAACGTCATAAGCGAGGGCGTAGTCTGGAACAGAAAGATATCGCGCATAAACTGCAGATAGCTATACATGGGGTTCGCATAGACCAGAATGCGCACGAGATGCGGCATTTGCGCAACAAAGTCAGTCGTCCAGAAAATAGGCGTGATGTAAGTCCACGCCGTGATGACAACACTCCACAGATGCATGACATCGCGGAAGAAAACCGTAAGGGCAGAGAGCATCATGCCCAGGCCCATGCAGAAGCACATAAGCAGCAGCAGGCAGACCGGCAGCAGAATCAGGTGCCAAGAAGGCATGACGCGGAACCACAGCATAACGATGGCGACGGCGACAAGCGAGAAGGCAAAGTTGACCAGCGAGAAAAGCACCTTCTGCACCGGGAAGACCCAGCGGTGTACCTTAACCTTCTTGAGCAGCGGAGCCGCACCCACAATCGACGTCAGCGCCTGGTTCGTAGACTCGGACATGACGGCAAAGGTAACGTTACCTACGATCAAATACAGCGGGTACATTTCGGGCGTAATCGAGCCATTGCGGCCCTGGGCGAAAATCGTCGAGAACACGATAGCCATGACGATCATCATCAGCAGCGGGTTGAGCACCGACCATGCGACGCCCAGAACGCTACGGCGATACTTGATCTTAAAATCCTTGGTAACCAGCTGACGAAGGATAAACGCGTCCTTCTCAAACTCGTTCTTAGCAAACGTCGCAGGCAGACTGCGAGCTTCTTGTTGCTTTGTCTGATCCGACACGGATGCAACTCCTTTACTCGTAATCGTTGACAAACGAACAGTATAGACCCGACGGCCATGCAAAAGATTCGCGCAGCAAAACTGGAGAACTAACCCACATCTTAGGATGCCATGACCAAACGACTATACTTTCAAGGATTGAATGTATAAGGAGCATTGAGTGAATTCTGAATCCATCGCCGTCATCATCCCCTGCTACAACGAAGCGCTCACGATCGGCAAAGTCATCGACGACTTTCACCGCGAGCTTCCGCAAGCGACGGTCTATGTCTATGACAACAACTCGTCGGACGATACCTCACGCATCGCCACCGAGCACGGCGCCACGGTCCGCTTTGAGCCCCGTCAGGGAAAGGGCAACGTGTGCCGCCAGATGTTTCGCGACATCGACGCCGATTGCTACCTGATGGTCGACGGCGACGACACCTACCCCGCCGAGGCGGCCAAAGCCCTCTGCGAGCCTATCCTCAGCGGCACGGCCGACATGACCGTAGGCGATCGCCTTTCCAACGGCACCTATGCCGAGGAGAACAAGCGTGCCTTCCACGGCTTTGGCAACAATCTGGTCCGTGCCATGATCAAGTGGATCTATGGCTACAGCTTCGATGATGTCATGACCGGCTACCGTGCCATGAGCCGCCCGTTCGTTAAAACCTTCCCCGTGCTTTCCGAGGGCTTCCAGATCGAAACCGAGCTCTCAATCCACGCCGTCGACCACCGCTGGCGCATCAAAGATGTGCCCATCGAGTACCGCGACCGTCCGGAAGGCTCCGAGTCCAAGCTCAATACCGTGAGCGACGGCATTAAAGTCGTTGCGATGATCGGCACGCTGTTCAAGGACTACCGCCCGCTGAAGTTCTTCAGCCTCGTCGCGCTTCTGTTTGCGGTGATCGGCCTCGCCTTGGGCATGCCCATCGTTGTCGAGTATTTCCAGACCGGCCTCGTTCCGCGCTTCCCCACCGCCATGCTCGCCGCGTCGTTTATGTTCCTGTGCGGTCTGAGCCTTGCAACCGGATTCATCCTCGATTCCGTGGCAAAGGTCGAAAAAAAGCAGTGGGAGGTCAACGTGTACAGCAAATACGCCTACGACGACCAGCCTGGCAGGTCCGCCACCACGCCAAGCGAGAGGTAGATCTTCCGCAAAATACTATTGGCACCACTGCGTAGATAGCCACCAACAAGAAAAGCCGCCGTTAACAAGCGGCGGCTTTTGCTCTCGAAAAGTTAATAGCGGCTAGAGCGTCTTGAGGTACTCCCCCAGCTCTTCCTCCCAGTCGGGCATGTGGAACCCGACCGACTCGAGCCTGGACAGGTCGAGCGCGGAGTGGACCGGGCGCGGGGCGATGGGGCCCGCGGCGTTCGCGTAGTAGTCGGCGGTCGAAACCGGCAAGACCTTCTCGCCGTTGCCGTTGGCCGCCTCGAAGACGGCGCGGGCGATGTCGGCCCAGGACTTGACGGCGCCGGAGCCCGTGCAGTCGTAGGTGCCGTAGGGGGCGTGCGTCCCCAGCACGTGGAAGATGGCCTCGGCCATGTCGCGCGTGAAGGTCAGGCGGCCCAGCTGGTCGTCCACGACCGTGACCTGCGTGAGCCCGTCCTCCGGGTCGGCGACGCGGTCGGAGAGCGCCCTCATCGTCTTGACGAAGTTGCGGCCCTCGCCGATGACCCAGGAGCTGCGCATGATGTAGTGGCGCGGGCAGCCGGCCACGGCGATGTCGCCGGCCGCCTTGGTCTGGCCGTAGACGGAAAGCGGGCTGAGGGGCTCGTCCTCGGTATGGACCTCGGCGGTGCCGTCGAAGACGTAGTCGCTGGACACGTGCACGAGCGTGATCCCGTGCGCGGCGCAGGTGCGGGCGAGCAGCGCCGGCCCGGTCGCGTTGGCCTTCCAGGCGATGGCGCGGCCCTCGGGGGTCTCCGCCCTGTCCACGGCCGTGTAGGCGCCGCAGTTGATCACGGTGCCGTAGAGCGACCAGTCGTATTTTGAGTAGGCGTCCGGGTCGGACATGTCGAAGGTGTCGATGTCGCAGAAGTCGAAGTCCTTGGCGACGCCGCGCTCCTCGGCGAGCTTTCGCACCGCATGGCCCAGCTGGCCGTTGCAGCCGGTGACGAGGGTGCGCTTCGGCGCCATCGGGACGACGTCGGCGAGCATCGGGTGGTTGAGGTCGGCCTCGGAGACGGTGGCCTCCTCCAGCGGGATCGGCCACTCGATGGCGAGCTCGGGGTCGGCGAGGTTCACGAAGGTGTAGGTCCTCTTCAGCTCGAGGGACCAGTGGGCGTCCACCAGGTAGGTGTAGGCGGTGCCGTCCTCGAGCGCCTGGAAGGAGTTACCAACGCCGCGCGGGACGTAGATGGCCTTGCTCGGGTCGAGCGTGCAGGTAAACACCTTGCCGAATGTCTCGCTGCCCTCGCGCAGGTCCACCCAGGCGCCGAAGACCGAGCCACGGGCCACGGAGATGAACTTGTCCCAGGGCTCGGCATGGATGCCGCGCGTGACGCCGCGGCTGTCGTTGTAGGAGATGTTGTTCTGGACGACGCGGAGGTCCGGGATGCCCAGGGCGCACATCTTGGCGCGCTGCCAGTTCTCCTTGAACCAGCCGCGCGAGTCGCCGTGGACGGCGAGGTCGACTACCTTGAGGCCCTCGATGCCGGTCTCGGCGACGGAGAGGTCCTTCTCGAATGCGATGTCAGCCATGTGGGAAAAGCTCCTATCGAAGAGGTTGGGAAACCGGGGCGCCCGCGCGGGGACGCAGGATCATCCCCATGCCCTGCGGCCCCGCGCGGGCGCCCCGCGGTGCGGTTCGCCGGGGTGCGGCCTACTGGCCCTGCGCCTTATACCTGGCCTCGGTGGCCTCCTTGGCCGGGCGCCACCAGGACTCGTTGGCGACGTACCAGTCGATGGTGGCCTTGAGGCCCCCGGCGAAGTCGGTGTGCGCCGGCCTCCAGCCCAGCTCGCGCTGGAGCTTCGTGCTGTCGATGGCGTAGCGGCGGTCGTGGCCGGGGCGGTCGGCGACCCAGTCGAAGTCCTCGGGGTCGCGTCCCATGGCCTCCAGGATCATGCGCAGGACGGTGATGTTGTTCTTCTCCCCATTGGCGCCGATGAGGTAGGTCTCCCCCATGCGGCCCTTGGTGAGGATGTCCCACACCGCGGAGCTGTGGTCCTCGGTGTGGATCCAGTCGCGGACGTTCTCGCCCTTCCCGTAGAGCTTGGGGCGGACGCCGTCGATGATGTTCGTTATCTGCCTGGGGATGAACTTCTCCACGTGCTGGTAGGGGCCGTAGTTGTTGGAGCAGTTGGAGATCGTGGTGCGCAGGCCGTAGGTGCGGGTCCAGGCGCGGACCAGCATGTCGGAGGACGCCTTGGTGCTCGAGTACGGGCTGCTCGGGTGATACGGCGTCTCCTCGGTGAACTTCGCCGGGTCGTCGAGCGCCAGGTCGCCGTAGACCTCGTCGGTGGAGACGTGGTGGTAGCGGATGCCGTACTTGCGGACGGCCTCCAGCAGGCGGAAAGTGCCCTCCACGTTGGTGCGCAGGAACGGCTCGGGGTCGGCGATGGAGTTGTCGTTGTGGCTCTCTGCGGCGTAGTGCACGATGGCGTCGTGGCCCGGGACGATCCTGTCCAGCAGCTCCGCGTCGCAGATGTCGCCCACGACGAGCTCCACGCGGTCCGAGGGCAGCCCGGCGATGTTCTCGGGGTTGCCGGCGTAGGTCAGCTTGTCCAGGACGGTCACGTGGACCCCCGGGTGGTTGTTCACGACGTAGTGCACGAAGTTGCTGCCGATGAAGCCGCAGCCGCCCGTGACGATGATGTTCTTGGGTTCAAAGATCTCAGACATGAAAATCCAATCTGAAGCATGTACAGCTTCTTTAGTATGCCGCAGGAAGTGACGACGCGACACTATTCAACAAAACTATCGGACATTTCGGCATGCGATAAGAGCCATAACCTTCGCAGAATTACCTCCCGTACAAAACGCCTCCGGAATGCAGTCTTTGTCGTAGTGAAAAACCGAATCCTCAGTTATTTCACGTAAGTACTTATAGAAGAAATCCTCCCAGCTTTTAAACTTCTCACTGTTTACAAAGGCTTCTGGGGTTTCCAAAACCGTCTTAACATCTAGCCCTGAAATTACGCCGGAGCTCAGCAGAAGCCATTCGAACGACTCGGGAAGACAAACCGTAACAGTATCGCGGTGAATGTCTTGCAGCTTAAGGACGCGGTCCGCATAGCACCCAAATGCCGCTCCGTCCGCAACAACAAACACGCGATCGTCGAGATGCTGATCCAACCAGCGCAAAATCGCGCTGTTCGTCATGGCCGAAGTACAGGTAAGCTCACTGTCAGCGAAATGCCGTTCAAAGAACTGGAAACCAGACTTACTGTCCTCGCATAGAAGGATAGAAAAGTCCTGTTTTGGCGCCGACCGGGAAATAGCATAACGATGATTCCCGCGATCTTGATAAACAGGGATGAAAGAATGGTATTTTCCGCTCGTCTTAATCTTGTAAATCTCATCCACGCTATACGGAAGATTGGGGAAATCAGCCCTTGAGATCAGCACGAAATAATTCGAGGAATACAGCACATGATGGGCAAACTCATCAGAATGAATCTCTTTTAAGCCCTCATCGACAAATACAATCGAGTCATGAACGGACGAAAGCTGGTTTCGCCAATCATAATCGGTCAAAGCGACACAGGGACAATCACATTGCAAGGAAACACCCGACTGCTCGCCCGTTCGCATGTAGTCTGCGACCATATCGAACAGTGTCGTCTTCCCCGTGCCGCTATCGCCACGTACGATAGTGATATTCCGCTTAATGGTGAAGGTATATTTTGTTCCCCTGCGGCGGGAAATCTTAACGAGATGCGAACCGTTCATAAGCAGTACCTACAGATACGGAATCGACTCGTGAATCAATTCGGCCATGTTGTGAACGATTCGGCCGCTATTCACGACTTTAATTTTAAAATCCTCGCGACCAAAGTCCATCACATGATAGAGATTCACAACGAGCTTGCGATCTTTCGCCATGTCGAGAATCCACTTGGCACAGTTGTCACCACAGGTAGAAGCGTTAAAAATTTGCTTACGATCAAATCTCATAAGCAGCAGCGTTTTCACGCCACCAGAAAGCTGGAGTGGAGAGATGGATCCAAGCACAGGGCTTTCGATGACGTTTTCGGAGACAACATCCGATCGATCGACATCTTTAATTATCGAGACTGCATAGGGATTCGTAATCCAAGAAGACCGGTAAGAGTTTTTGAAATATGTCGCTGTGTTGTAAATCGCTTCTGGCATATCGCCAAAGTAGACGCTTAACACATCCACTCCCAATCATATTGTCTTTATGGTCAACGTAATCATAACGAAAGGGGCCACCAGATAAACGGTGGCCCCTAAAAGAAAACAAGCTGGCGCTAGTACTCGCGCGGGCTGTTGACGATCTCGCCGGCGGCGACCTTCTTCAGGTGCTGCCCGTAGACCGACTTGCCGTAGGCCTTGGCGGCCTCCTCGAGCTCGGCGGTGGTGATCCAGCCGTTCTCCCAGGCGATCTCCTCGGGGACCGAGACCGGCAGGTCCTGGGAGTGTTCCACGGCGCGGACGAACTCCGCGGCCTCGTGCAGGCTCTCCATGGTGCCGGTGTCCAGCCACGCGTACCCGCGGCCCAGCGTCACGACGGACAGCGTCCCCTCCTCCAGGTACATCTGGTTGAGCGTGGTGATCTCCAGCTCGCCGCGCGCGGAGGGCTGCACCTCATGCGCCTTGGCGGCCACGTCGCCCGGGTAGAAGTACAGGCCGGTGACGGCGTAGGAGCTCTTGGGCTCGGCTGGCTTCTCCTCGATGGAGACGGCCCTCCCCTCGCCGTCGAACTCCACGACGCCGAAGCGCTCGGGGTCGTCCACGTGGTAGCCGAAGACCGTGGCGCGGCCCGACTCGGCGTTCTGGACGGCGCGCGTCAGGTGGCGCGACAGGCCGTTGCCGTAGAAGATGTTGTCGCCCAGCACGAGCGCGCAGGGCTCGCCGCCGATGAACTCCTCGCCGATGGTGAAGGCCTGCGCCAGGCCGTCCGGCGAGGGCTGCTCGGCGTAGGAGAGGTTCACGCCGTAGCGCGAGCCGTCCCCGAGCAGGCTCTCGAAGTTGGGCAGGTCGGTCGGCGTGGAGATGACCAGGATGTCCCGGATGCCCGCCAGCATGAGGGTGCTGAGCGGGTAGTAGATCATGGGCTTGTCGTAGACCGGCAGCAGCTGCTTGGAGGTCACGAGCGTGAGCGGGTATAGGCGGGTGCCGGACCCGCCGGCGAGGATGATGCCTTTCATAAAAATCCTCTCGATTGACAATCGTTGAGCAAAAGCCGCTGATTACAGATGCATAGTTAATTAAATTATACGCACCGGCAGCAACCTCCCCGTCTTCTTATTTAAATCGGACAGCAGAAACACGCAACTCTTTCTGCATTTCTAGCGAGGCAACAAATGAAAAAGTACAATGAGCAGTGTCCAACAAACGAAAGGCAAACAATGCGAGTCGAAACAACCGGAGTATGCAGAGGAAACTGGAAAATCTACCAGCAGCTTAAGATTGAAGGCATCCATAAAGGCTCCAGCGTAACAGCCCAGGCGGCTACAGACGATAACCGCCGCTCACCTTTATCCCTCCTAAAATTCCGGGACAATAGTTGTGACTCGAACTCATACGTCCTTGTAGTCCCCGATCCCGATGCTCGCACCATCAAAATTGAGTTTAGCGAAATCGGCCAAGACGGTCGCACCCTGAGCAGCGACTCCCTTTCGCTAAATTGCAAGAACATCAAATGGGAGTCGCGCCTTAACTACAAAATTAAACCTGACATGTGCAGCAAACTCCGAAACTACGATGACGTTTCAGAGTTTGACATGGCAACGATTGATTTCTGGCAGTGCATCGAAGATTCAAGCGACTATATCCTTAGGTGCACGGTGAGAACTCCTTATCGTAGCGACTCGCAAATCAAACTTCGTTGTTTCGATCGAACCCTTAATGAAGTTAATTTGAGCATCGTCAATTTCGGTTCGAATGTAACAAGCGTTGGATTTACGTCTGAGAAAAAGCAGCTTGAAACGCAGCTCTCAATTCGAATGCCAAAGGCGTTCGATCGTTACTACTTTGTTATTGACGATCAAAATCACCCATCATTCAGTGCATTTGACTGCTTAACACCCGATAAGTTAGGCTTGCTTCTTGAGGAGACCAACTTTCTCTTTACCCATGCGCAGTTTGACCCTGAATACCCCGAATGGTTCACGGAGCATAAGGCAACCATCGGCGCTCTGGAGAAGCAGAGAAAAATCGTCTTCAACAGTGCTCCGAAGTTCAGCATTATTGTCCCTCTATACAACACACCCATTTCGTTCTTTAACGATATGACCGAATCCGTAAAAAACCAGTCTTATGCAAACTGGGAGCTCATCCTAGTTAATGCAAGTCCTGACAATCAGGAACTAAAGGTTCACGTTGAGCAGGAGACGGCCCACGACAACAGAATTAAATCAATTAACCTTACCGAGAATAAGGGCATTTCCGAAAATACAAACGCCGGCGTTGCCATCGCTTCGGGTGATTTCGTTAGCTTCTTTGACCATGACGATATTCTTGAACCGGACTTGTTGTTCTCATATGCCGAGGCAATTGAAAACAATGATGACGTCGATCTTCTATATTGTGATGAAGATAAACTCATGCCTGATGGAAAGCTAGCGCAGCCGTTCTTTAAGCCGGATTTCAATATCGATCTGCTCAGAAACAATAACTATATCTGCCATATGCTTACCATCCGTAAGTCTCTGCTTGACACTCTAGAACCGAACACGAAAGAGTTCGATGGAGCGCAGGATCATAATCTGACTCTCCGCGCCGTGGAAAAGGCAAGGAAAGTTCATCATGTTCCAAAGGTTCTATATCACTGGCGCCTAAGCGAGACCTCCACCGCAGCAAATGCCGATAGCAAGCCGTATGCCACTATCGCAGGTATCAAAGCGGTCCAGAGTCATTTGGACAGGCTTGGGCTCAATGCGAAGGTCGAACAAGCGCGTCGTCCCTTTACATATAAAGTAACCTACGCTGTGCCAGATTCCCATCCACTCGTGTCAATTATCATTCCAACTAAAGACCACGCCAACATTCTGGACAACTGCATTAAGTCAATTGTTGAGAAATCAACGTACGACAATTTCGAGCTTGTCATAATCGAAAACAACAGCACAGAAAAGGAGACGTTCGATTATTACGATAAGTTGCAAGCAAAATATCCTGACATCGTTCGTCTTGTAACTTGGAAGCACGAATTCAATTTCTCCAAGCTCATGAACTTTGGCGTTGCTCACGCCAAGGGCGACTATCTCTTGCTGTTGAATAACGATACTGAGGTAATTACGCCCAATTGGATTGAGACTATGCTTGGCATCTGCGCACGTGAGGATGTTGGCGCAGTTGGTGCAAAACTCTACTATCCCGACAACACCATCCAGCACGCGGGCTTATGCGTCACTGGTGGCGTGGCAGGACATCTTTGCCAAAGCATGCCAAGGGATAACTGGGGCTACTTTGCACTCAACGATGCACAACAAGACTTCAGCGCCGTCACCGCAGCTTGCATAATGACCAAGCGTGATGAATATGAGAAAGTCGGAGGTTTCACGGAAGAGCTTCAAGTTGCATTTAATGACGTTGACTTTTGCTTAAAGCTACGCGAGATCAACGACCTAATTGTATACACACCCGAAGTCGAGCTCTATCACTACGAGTCGATTTCTAGAGGCGTTGAAAACAATACGGAGAAGCAGATTCGCTTCCACAAAGAGGTCGCGTACATGAATTATCGATGGGCTAAGTATTACGTCAAAGGCGATCCTTATATGAATCCAAACTTCACCGTCGGGGAACCCGCGAATCGTTATTATCATTTATAAGAAGTTTGCATTTCTTTTCTTATTCAATCTAGGCAAATTAGCATGTGTCTAGGCTAGATAGGGGAATCGAGGATTAACCCTCGATTCCCCTATTGTGATAAGTTGTCCTTCACTCGACAGTCAGAGAGCATCTTATTCCAAAGGCGTATTTAAAACCCAGCCCCACTGAGGCGTAGCGGTAGTGTGGTAGTAGTTCAGCCACCAGGCCAGTGATGTCGTCCTGATGTAGCCGATGTTATCCATAACCATACCGTTACCGACGTAAATAGCAATGTGTCCCCAGCGAGCCCCCGCATTTGTATGCGTATGAGTAGGGACCGCAACTATCATTCCAACCTTAAGCTGCGATATATCTCGACTGTGACACCAATTCCAAAACATGTCGCATGCGTCACCGTTGGGATAAGACCCTAGCACGGGATAAAAAACCTCGCTAACCCACTCCGAGCACAACCCCACTCCAGGAGAAGGAACGTTGTAGCAGCGGCCAACAATTTGAGACTGAGAGGAAGTGTGGGCAGAACGTTCGGGCTCTACCCAAGCACCAGCTGCATTAAAGAAATACTCGCCATTATCGATACTGTTCCAGCCGGTTGCCATTTGACCTGACGACATAAGGTAATACCATAGCCTGTCAGCATCGCGGAACCAGCCTGTATTCATAACGCCAGATTCGTTGTCGAGGTGATACCACCTCTCGCCAATTAATTGCCAACCGTGCTGCAGCACCCCGTCTGAATCTGTGTAAAACCACGTCTGAGCAGCGGAAGACCAATACCAGCCTACCATGGGCTTTCCTTCGGCGTCGTTGAGCTTAATCGCGCCCACGCTGTCCTTGACACCCGTTAACACAATTGCTCCACTGCCGCACGCATAATATGCGCTTCCATCTTGCGAGAAGATCCAGGCGTTGCACTCTAATGCACCACCGCTATCGGGATCCAAATAATAAATAGAGCCATTCACAGTTTGAAAACCTAGGAGCATGGCACCATTATTGTTAGGATCAAGCCAATACCAGTTA
>CABUZI010000047.1 GCA_902496005.1 uncultured Collinsella sp. | reverse complement strand
CTCGCCCGCTTTTTCATCGCGCTAGCGCTTCTTTGGGGTCGACCTAAGGCGAGCGAACCATAGGGCTGCGGCACCCGAGGTCAGGAGCGCGGTGATGCAAGCGGCGATGGGAACTGATCCTGTTGCCGGTAGGTCCTGCGGTAGGGTACAGCGTTGAATGACACGGTCCTCGTCATGTGACTCAAGTTTATCGCCGCCGCCGTTGCGGCAAAGATCGACGCGTGCGCTGTTGGTGAGTGCGGTTTGGGGCGTATAAGCCGACGTCGCCTGCATGTGCACGATTGCGCCCCGAGCGTCTGTGCCAAGGATTGCTTTGGCATCGTCAAGGTCGTCGTGCTCATCTTTGAGATCATCGCGGGTCCAAGAATCCGCATCGCTTCGAGTCGTAAAGTCGGCGGCTACCGCACCGTATTCAATTCGAATGCCCGTTACGACGGTATTGGGTGTAAGGTCGAGCTCTTCCGCCTCGAGTGTGGTGGATTCCGTGGTCGAGACATCCGCCTTCCAGAGGCGCCAGCCGTCGTAATCGACGAGGCGACAGTCCTCACCAAGGCTCTCTTTTACTTCGTCGGACTCAAGCCAAGGATTTTCGTGTCCATCGTCAAGTGTCGCGTTCGCCGGTTCATCGACGTCTGTCGAGTCCAACGGCGTCGTGCGATACCACACGTTGCACAGACCGTTGAGGTCGCCGATGGCGACGGGGGTTTCGATTGAGATGAATCTCGCCGTGCCGTCTTTGGCGCACTCAAGATCATCGGTAATCGTAAACTCATCAACCCAAGTAGCGGAATCGTTTCGAGCATCGATGGTATAGGAGAAAAGCCCATCACTATTGGTTTGCGTCGTGGCGCGGTTTTTACCATCGCCGTTAGCCAACAGGCCCTTTTCGATAGGTTGGACAAGTTCCTGACGCTTGTCGACCTGCCCCTTGATCTCGATGGGCGCATCCTTCATCGCGACGGATTGGACTTCTCCCGTATCTTTTATTTCAAACGTTATCTCCTCGGCAAGGTCATAGGTCCGCGGAGACATCATTTCGCGCAACGAGTAGGTGCCGGGTGCAAGATGTTCGACGCGGTGTGGCTTGTCGGATGAGGTCCAGGAGTCTATTTCGGTTTTATCGGGACCATATAAGGTGAGCTGTGCGCCTTCCACTTCCTGCTCGCCGCTTGCATCGACCTTGGAGATATCTACCTTGGTGTAATCGTCGGATACGTTAAGCCGTGCTTCTACAACGGGTGTTTTCTGGTCGGCATAAGTAAGGTCGACAATATGGGATGTCCGATCGAGTAAGAAGCCTGCCGGCGCTTGAGTCTCGACAACCTCGTAGCGTGCGGTGCCAGATCCCAGCGGGAGGTCGTCCGCGCGTGCTTCTCCAGTTTCATCCGTCGTGACGGCAGCGACAGTCTCACCGTCGAGCGCGGCAATGCTACCGTCGGGGCGCACGATATCACCCGAGGCACGGATCTCAAAGACGGCGCCCGCGAGGCTGCTGCCGTCTACGGCATCGGTTTTAACGATCCTGATGTTTCCGGTCGCGGCGTGGTCATAATACGAGGCGATTACAACGGGCGTTAGGTTCATGTCGGCGGGTATGTTTACCTCGATCTCTTCGCCGACAAGATAGGGCTCTTTGGCCGAGGCTTCGCGTACATAATAGGTGCCCGGCACGAGCGATTCGGGCAGTGTGACGGTCCCGGTCGCGTCAGTCGTAAAGGTGTCCATTACGTTATGTGCTGGATACCAGCAAGTTTGTGAGACAGGTTCGTGATTGCTGTCGAGGAGTTGGAAGGTGAATCCGGCTAGTGGAACAGAAGCGCCTGTTTGGGCATCGCGTTTTACAATCTGGAGATGCGTCGACAGAGCGTGGTTGTCCACGATATATTGAAGCTCGGCGCCGTTGGAAATCTGATTGGCCCCGACGGTCCATTCCCCTGCACGTTTAAAACCCTCGGGGACGGTTTCCGGAACCTCGCGAATCGTGTAGCCGGCACGGTCGTATGGGACGGCTCCGTGGACACCGGCGGGTCGCTTGCCTGTGCCGAACCATGCTTCGGGCTGATCTTTGGTGGAGGCAAAGCCATAGATGTTTGTGGTCAATGTGCCAACAACCTGCTGAGAGCTGTTGCTGACAACTTCAAAGACAACACCACCCGCCGGCTGCTCCAGGCCGGATTGGTCGCTATTGCCGTAATCCTTGAATTTGGAAATCTCAAGGTCAAACGCAATGGGGATATCGGAAATGCGAGATTCGATCTCGACTACGCCTGAATCGCCGAGCTGGTCGGCTCCAACGGTATAGTTCCAGCTGTCGTTGGATGGCAGGTAGCCCTCGGGGGCTTTTGATTCGTAGATGGTAAAGGTTCCTAAGGGGACATCGACGAGGGTAGCCCGACCGCTTTCGTCAGTCGTGAGAATTTGCGCCCATCCAGGGGTTGATTGCGACACACACGTGAACTCTGCTCCTGCGAGTGAAGATCCCACCTGGGGGCCGGCATTCGTCGCGGCATCGAGTTTTACGATACGCAGGTTGATGGTGCCGGGCTGTTCATCAATGGCGACCCGCCCGCCGTCATTCCCCGTGGTAAAGGCAATACGATCGTGGCGGGGGACATAGCCGGCCGGCGCCTTCGTTTCAACTAGGTAGTATGCCGTGTCGGGCAGAAGTGTTGCTTGCGCTCGACCGTTGCTGTCCATCTTGATGGTGCCGACACGCGCGCCGCTGGCGCTCTCAAAAATATCGAATGTTGCCCCGGTAAACTGATAGGTATTGTTTCCGCTGGTAATAACGGTGTCAGCAGACTGCTTTTGGAAGGAAACAGAGACCGCCGGCAGTACATAGAGCATGTCTTGACGTTTGCTGCCGCCCGATACGGCCCCTAGATAGCGT
Source organism: uncultured Collinsella sp. (assembly GCA_902496005.1). Taxonomy (GTDB): domain Bacteria; phylum Actinomycetota; class Coriobacteriia; order Coriobacteriales; family Coriobacteriaceae; genus Collinsella. The sequence goes on along the minus strand of CABUZI010000047.1, from coordinate 10,346 downwards.
CGCGCGCGGTGCGGAGCGGCTTTGATGCTTCCTGATTTTGCGCTGTCGTGGAGCCACCGCGCAGCCGCCACGACTTCATTGTCGGCGGTAAAGTGTCCGCTCTTGGTTTTACCCTGAGCGGTCGTGTAGGAGTAGGTGCCGTCGACATGGGTAGTGCCGTTGAGCATCCATACGGCAAGCTGGGTGGCGGCGCGGGCGCGATCGGGTGAAAGATGGTAACCGCCAAACGACGTGGTGGTGGGATATCCGTGACAAACGATTGCCGCGAACTCGTCGTCGAGCCACACCCAGCCTTGATCAAAGTTGAGCCATGGGCCGCCCGGTTTGGTGGGGCCGGGGCGCTCCTGGTTCATGCAGTAGGCAATCGAGGTGTCTTGAGCTTCATACTTGCCGATGAAGAAGGGCCCACAATCATCGCTAATAGTGCGGAAGCCGAGCTGGTCGTAGCCATCGACGGCAAATGCGGCTCCTGGTGCCAGGCAGCCGAAAAGCAGGAAGAGGAGCAGGAGCAGCGGACCTGTTGCGATTGCGCTGTGGACAGAGTGCGTGGGTGCGTTGGACATGGCTGCTCCTTATCCCTCGTGCGCCGCACGGGGAGGCTGCGACGCGTAGGATGAGGCTACCCCCGAGGTTCATGCGGGTAAGTACCGGAGCCTGACCAAAAGCTTGCCCAATTCCTGACAAATTGAGCTCAAATACAACAATCAAGCAAAAGTGCAGGTAGAAGATAGGGAGAACAGGAGGTTAAAGGTCCTCGTCTCCACAATTGACGCGATTTTCAAACGAATCTCCACAGCTAAAACAAGCATCGCCACCCTTGTATCGAACAAGACAACCGCGTTATACTAGCCAACACACAAGCGGGCATCGCCAAGTGGTAAGGCATCAGCTTCCCAAGCTGACACTCGCGGGTTCGAGTCCCGTTGCCCGCTCCATTCGAATTTCAGGCACGGTAACGTTTCGTTACCGTGCCTTTTTCAATAAAGTGCCGGGACTCGAACCCGACAGGGTGCGAGCGTTAAATAAACGCGAAGCGTTTATAGCGAGCAGGCAAGGTCGCCGATAGGCGGCCGCAGCCGGTGCGGATTTGCGAAGCAAATACGCGGACGTCCCGTTGCCCGCTCCACCGAGCGCGGGAGAACTCGGGACGGCCAATTCAACAAAGTTTTCCCCATCGTCTCCGTGAATCCGAGGAGATCGCCGCAGCCGGTGCGCGTCCGCGACGCGGGCGCGCGGATGTCCCGTTGCCCGCTCCATCGAGTACGGGGGACCTCGGGAACGTCGGGTCCAACCCGCTGTGCCCGTGCGTGTGCGCGGACCGGGTCTGCCGACCGCAGCCGGTGCGTATTTGCGAAGCAAATGCGCAGACGTCCTCATGGTCGCTCCAATTCCAAAATGTTAGGTTAATGCCTACTGCCCATACTTGCACCTGCGCACGGTACAATGGTTGGGTTACGACCAACGTGCCAATAACCAAAAAGGAGCCGCTATGATCGATCGCTATACCCGCCCGGAGATGGGACACATCTTCTCCCTCGAGAACAAGTACGCCATTTGGCAGGAGATCGAGGTTCTGGCCTGCGAGGCCCAGGCGGAGCTCGGCAAGATCGGTATTTCCAAAGACGAGGCCCAGTGGATCCGCGACCATGCCAACTTTGAGAAGGCGAAGGTCGATGAGATCGAGGAAGTCACGCGCCATGACGTCATTGCCTTTCTGACCAACATGAAGGAATACATCGATGCCGATGTTCCCGAGGGCGACCCCAAGCCCAGCCGCTGGGTTCACTATGGCATGACCAGCTCCGATCTGGGCGACACGGCCCTGTGCTACCAGCTCACCCAGGCCTGCGACCTGATCATCGAGGATGTCAAGAAGCTCGGCGAGATTTGCAAGCGTCGTGCCTTCGAGGAGCGCAACACGCTCTGCGCCGGCCGTACTCATGGCATCCATGCCGAGCCGATGACCTTTGGCATGAAGTTTGGCTCTTGGGCCTGGGAGCTCAAGCGCGATCTGGATCGTCTTGAGGACGCCCGCAAGAACGTTGCCTTCGGTGCTATCTCGGGCGCTGTCGGCACGTACAGCTCCATCGAGCCGTTCGTCGAGGAGTACGTCTGCGAGCACCTGGGCCTGGTTCACGACCCGCTGTCCACGCAGGTTATCAGCCGCGACCATCACGCCTATCTCGCCGGCGTTCTTGCCACCACTGCGGCCACCTGCGAGCGCATCGCTACCGAGGTTCGCAATCTGCAGAAGACTGATACGCTCGAGGCCGAGGAGCCGTTCCGTAAGGGCCAAAAGGGCAGCTCAGCCATGCCACACAAGCGCAACCCCATCACCATGGAGAAGGTCTGCGGCCTGTCGCGCGTCGTGAAGGCCAACGCGCAGGTTGCCTTCGACAACGTCGCCCTGTGGCACGAGCGTGACATTTCGCACTCCTCTGCCGAGCGCGTCGCCCAGGCCGATAGCTTCATCGCGCTCGACCACATGTTCCAGTGCCTCATTCGCGTTATCGACGGCCTGCAGCTGTACCCTGCCCGCATGATGGCCAACCTCAATAAGACCCGCGGCCTCATCTTCTCCTCCAAGGTGCTGCTCGCCCTCGTCGACACGGGCATCACCCGCGAGGACGCGTACGCCATTGTGCAGGAGAACGCCATGGCAACCTGGCACGAGGTACAGGATTGTGTCTCCGGCCCTACCTTTAAGGAGCGTCTCGAGGCTGACCCGCGCTGCACCGTCAGCCAGGAAAAGCTCGACGAGATCTTTGATCCGTGGGACTTCCTCACCCGTATCGACACGGTCTTTGATCGTCTGGAGCAGCTGAGCTTCGAGTAGGTTCGGGCATAACGTTAGCTTTTTAGGGCGCTTTGCTGGTAATGTGTGTTGCCGGCAAAGCGCCTCGTTGCATTTAGGGAAAGACGGGGATAATAGTCGTCTCGAATAACATTCTGAGAGGGGATCGCATGATTTCGTTTGATTACAAGCCTCAGGGCGTGTGTGCTCGCAATATTCACCTTGACCTTTCCGATGACGGCAACAAGGTGATGGGCGTTGAATTTACCGGCGGCTGCGACGGCAATCTCAAGGCTATCTCCAAGCTGGTCGAGGGCGCTCCTGCCGATCGCGTAATCGAGGTTCTCGCCGGTAATACCTGCGGTATGAAAAAGACCTCCTGCGCCGACCAGCTTACACGCGCTATCGAGGCCGCTCGCACCGAGATCGCCTAATGGGTATCGCCGATCACATCAAGAACGGAATATCGCGTCGCGGCTTTGTACTCGGTGGGGCTGCCGCGGGCGCTGCCACGGTGCTTGCCGGATGCTCGAAAAAAACGGGCACCAGCGATGATGCCGCCGGCGAGCCGCAGGTTATCAAGGATGATTCCAAAATCATCTCGATTACGGATGAGTACGAGGCAGTCGACATCGATCTTGAGCCGGCGGCGTCGTGGACGCTGCCTCTGGGTACGCTGCTGTACTACTGCGACGGCGATTACGCCGCGGCAATGATGGCGCCCGCATCGGCACTGCACGCCAACACGCTCGGTGTGCTCAACCTGGGCGATGGCTCGCTTACCACATTAATCGAGGATCCTATCGAGGACACGGGATATGCATTCTACGATGTCCGTGCCGGCGACGGCGTATTCGCGTGGGTTGAGATGAACTTTGCCAATTCATCGTGGAAGCTCTACGCTCAAAATCTGTCGGGCGCTTCGCTCTCTGGCGACGTGGTTGAGCTCGATCGAGGTGGCAAGGACTACGATCCGCCGCTGTTTACGGCGTTCGGGGCATCAGTCATCTGGTATAAAATGCCTTCGGCAGGCGGCAATAAAACGAGTAGTGATTCGTTTTGCTATCGTCGCTCGCTTGATGAATCCAAGGCCGAGGTAATTTGGAAATCGACGGGCCGCTTTGCATCGGCCCCGCGCGCGAGCGACGGCATTTTGACCATCTCGCCGCGTGTCCGCAACGACGAGGGCGTCTACTACGGCATAACGGCAATCGATCTGACCGACGGCAACAACACCAAACGTGCCCAGCTAGTCCTTCCCTCGTCAGTCTCGCCTTTCGAGGCCGTATATATGGGCGATACCTTCGTGTTTTCTATCGAGGCGGCCTATAGTGGCGTGGGCAGCCTGGGCAATATGGGCACATATATCGGTAATGAGGGAGGGCCGTACCTCTTCCTGTCCCGCGAGCCGCTCGCATGTGCGGCTGGCAAGAAGAATAAATACCTTGTTAAGGTACAGGCGTCGCATTTCCTGATCGACACCTCTGCCAAGACCTATGGCTCGCTGCTGTCGCCCGACCGCGCTTTGGAGTATGGCGATTATCCAGCTACGGCGGGAAAATCGGACTCATTCCTTACGTACGCCACGGTGCGCAACAGCCAGGGTATACCAGAGACGGTCACTGCACGTCTATTCTCTCTTTAAGCTTAGAGGGGTTAAAAAGGCGCCAACAGGGGAATAAACGCGTTGTAATTGTGAGTACCGCCCGCCGAGCTGCCGCGTCATAGCGGCATCCGGCGGGCTCAGGTGCGTTAAAATGGGCTTGTTCTTAGCTAATTGAGACAGGGGGGCCGTGTTATGGCTTCAGATGCAAAAAAGATTCTGCTGGTCGAGGATGAGAAGGCAATCCGTGACGTCGTCGCTGCCTATCTCGAGCGCGAAGGCTACTGGGTTGTGGGCGTCGGCGACGGCCAGTCCGCGATCGAGGAGTTCGAGAAGCATCAGTTCGACCTGGTCGTGCTCGACCTTATGCTCCCCAAGATTCCCGGCGAGCGCGTTTGCCGCACCATTCGCGATACCTCGGATGTCCCCATCATCATGCTGACGGCTAAGGGCGAGATCGAGGACCGTATTATCGGTCTTGAGCTCGGCGCCGACGACTATCTGATTAAGCCGTTCTCGCCGCGCGAGCTCGTCGCCCGCGTTCGCGCTCTGTTCCGCCGTGCCCATCAGGCCGACGAGCCCACCGTCGAGGTACTCGACTTCGGCGATCTGGTCATCGATATCTCGGGCCACAAGATCTTGGTCGAGGGCAAGGAAGTCGATCTGACGGCTTCCGAGTTCAAACTGCTCACCACGCTTGCCCGCCATCCCGGCCGTGTGTATAACCGCATGGAGCTGGTCGAGAAAGTGCTCGGGTATGACTTTGAGGGCTATGAGCGCACCATCGATAGCCACGTGAAGAATCTTCGCGCCAAGCTGGGCGATGATCCCAAGAAGCCCAAGTGGCTCTACACCGTCCATGGTGTCGGCTATCGCTTCGAGGCTCCGGCCAAGACCGATAAGTCGGACGAGAAATAGGGAAATCACATATGACACCTGCGCGCTTTGAAATCGGACAAAAGCACAAGCAGGAGAGCGAGGCGGGTTCCAAGGCTAGTTGGAACACGCCTCGTTCCGATTCACGGCCAACGATGAGCTATCCCTCGCGCATGGCACTTGCTTTTGCTCTGACATCGCTCATGACAGTATTGGTGCTGGTGGGCGTTGTCTCTGTTGTGTGGGGCACGGTCTTTTCGGATTACACACGCTCCAATATCGTCGAAATCGCAAATTCCGCTGCCGAGAAGTTGGCGACCTCATATGAGGAAAACGGCTCTTGGACCGCGGGAGAACTGCGCACGGTCGCAACGTCGAGTTTGGTTTCCGACGATCTGGGCATGCAGGTCGTCAATAAAAAGGGCGTGATCGTTTATGACGATTCCTGGCCCTCGGCAAGCGCCACCGCCGATGTACGCGAAAACCAGGCTACGACCGACGACACGAGCGGCAAGAGGGCATCGCATAGCCCGGTCTCGTCTGCTCCAACCGACTCCGATAGCGTTGCTAACGTCGAGATTGTAACGTCTTCCGGCGAGCATGTCGGACAGGTAAAGCTGTGGGCCATCGGCTCCGACGCTCTGCTCACCAAGGCGGACTCTGCGTTTAGGGAGAAGACCTTTAACGCCATGGCCCTCGCCGCGGTTGTTGCAATCTGCATTTCGGTCGTTATCGGATCGCTCGTGTCGCGCATGCTCACCAAGCCGATTCATCGCATCACCAGTACCGCAAAGCAAATCCGTGACGGCGACCTGTCGGCTCGCACGGGACTGCGCGGTGATGACGAGATCGATCAGCTGGGTGAGACCTTCGATGAGATGGCCACTTCGCTCGAGAAGGATATGAAACACGAGAAGCGCCTGACCTCAGACGTTGCACACGAGCTTCGCACGCCGCTTATGGCCATGCTCGCAACGGTCGAGGCCATGCAGGATGGCGTGTATCCCACCGACGATGAGCATTTGGAGACCGTTGCTTCCGAGACGCGTCGCCTGGCTCGTCTGGTGCAGCAGATGCTCGACCTATCGCGTATGGAAAACAGCACGGCTCCGCTCAATCTAGAACCGGTGGACATGGTTCCGTTCGTGCGATCGATTGTGAATGGCCAGGAGCGCCTGTTTGCCGACCGTGACCTGCGTTTGCGCTTTGCAGATGAGACGCAGGGCCACGATGACGTTGTCGAGGCAGATCCCGACATGATCACGCAATGTGTTATCAACCTCATGAGCAACGCCATGCGCTACACCCCCGAGGGCGGTTGGGTCGTGGTGTCGGTGCTCAGTGACCGCAGGCACGTCAGCATTGCCGTTTCTGATACCGGCATCGGTATTGCCAAGGACGATCTGTCGCGCATTTTCGGGCGGTTTTGGCGCGCCGATGCCAGCCGCGCCCGCGAAGCTGGCGGCCTGGGCGTCGGCCTCGCCGTGACCAAGCAGATTGTCGAGCGTCACCATGGCTACATATCCGTGGAGTCGGAGCTTGGAAAGGGTACGACTTTTACAATTCATCTGCCCCGCGAGCACACGGCAGACGCGGCATCTACTACAATGGAGCACTAGCTTTTCGCTATTCGGTGAAGGAGGGGCCGCGTCCCTGCCGCTCCGAGTTTGCGAAAACATGCGGGAAAGAACCCGCATTTCTGTCGTATTTAGGTAAGGAGTGACTCACGTGACAACGATGGAGCGTCGTCCGGATTCCCGTGGCAAGGTTCGTGATATTTACGATGCCGGTGAAAACCTGCTGATGGTCGCCACCGACCGCATTTCTGCGTTCGACTTCATTCTTCCCGACGAGATTCCGTTTAAGGGAGAGGTGCTCAATCGCATCTCGGCATTCTGGTTCGATAAGTTTGCCGACATCGTCCCCAACCATCTCGTTTCCATCGACCCGGCGGATTTCCCCGAGGAGTTTGCTGAGTATCGTGACTACCTCGCTGGCCGCGCCATGCTGGTTAAGAAGGCCCAGACGATTCCTATCGAGTGCATCGTCCGCGGCTATCTGACCGGTTCGGGCAAGAAGACCTACGACGAGAACGGCACCGTCTGCGGCATCCAGCTGCCTGAGGGCCTGACCGAGGCTTCCAAGCTTCCCGAGCCGTTGTTCACGCCGTCCACGAAGGCCGAGATCGGTGACCACGACGAGAACATCTCGTTCGAGCGTTGCTGCGAGATCGTGGGCGAGGACATCGCCACGCAGATTCGTGACCTTTCCCTCAAGATCTACAAGGCCGCTGCCGAGTACGCCGCGACCCGTGGCATCATCATTGCCGACACCAAGTTCGAGTTTGGTGTTATTGATGGCAAGGTCACGCTGATCGACGAGTGCCTCACGCCCGACTCCAGCCGTTTCTGGCCTGCTGCCAGCTACGAGGAGGGCAAGATCCAGCCTAGCTACGACAAGCAATTCGTCCGCAATTGGCTCAAGGCCAACTGGGATATGACGGGGGAGACCCCGCACCTGCCCGCCGAGGTCATCGATGGCACGTCCGAGCGCTATCGCGAGGCCTTCCAGATCATCACCGGCTCCCAGTTCACAAGCATGAAGGAGAACGCATAAGTGAGTACCCGTAGCGCCACGAACAAGCGCACGCAATCCCACGAAGTTACCGGGGTTGCGCGCAAGTCTGCCGCATCTGCTAAGCCCGCCCGCCAAGCAGCGAGCTCCGTTCGCATCGTGCCGGCTTCGTCTAAGGCACGCCGCAAAGAGCTCGAGAAGGGCGAGAACCTCGAGGGCCTCTCTAAAGAGGAGAAGCGCGCCCGCAAGGCCAAGCAGCGCGCCAAGGAGGACCGCATCTATACGGTGTCGAATATCCTCCTCAAGCAGGACGAGGACTACACCAAGCGCCGTCGCATCTGGTGGATTGTGCTCGCCATTGGCATGGTGCTCGTCGTGGCAATTTGGGCCTCGCTGTACTTCGCTCCCGCTGGCATGGTGTCCAGCCCTGTCCAGATGGTCGGCATCGTTTTGTCCTATGTCATCATCCTAGGTGACTTTATCTACGACTTCGCTCGTATTCGTCCCTTGCGCAACATGTACCGCGCGCAGGCCGAGGGCATGTCCGAGAACAAGCTCAACGCTCTTATTGAGCGCGCGGCTGCCGAGGAGGACCAGAAGGACTCCAAGAAGAAGTAGCGTTTGCATACATACTTATCGCTAAGATATAAGGCGCGTCGTTTTTGCGGCGCGCCTTTTTACTGTTCTATAGATAGATGGAGTGGCACATGATTCGAGCTGCCCTGACGGTCGAAGAGGCTCTGGAGGGCATGAAGGCCCTGGAGCCCAAGATTAAAAACTACGCGCGCCTGGTCGTCCGCAAGGGCGTAAACGTCAAGCCCGGCCAGGAGGTCGTCGTTCAGTCTCCGGTCGAGTGCGCGCCGTTTGCGCGCGTGGTGGTCGCGGAGGCCTATGCTGCCGCCGCCGGCCACGTGACGGTCATTTGGGCCGATGATGCCGTGACGAGGCTCACGTACGAGCATGTCGAGAAAAGCTATTTTGAGCAGACACCCGAGTGGAAGCGCATGCAGCTGGATTCCTTGGCCCAGGATGGTGCCTGCTTTGTCTTTATCGAAGGTGCGGATCCTGCGGCCCTCAAGGGCATCGATCCAGCCAAGCCGGCCGCGGCATCAAAGGCGAGGAATACGCAGTGCAAAGTTTTCCGCCGTGGACTGGATTACAACATCAATCCGTGGTGCATCGCCGGCGCTCCGGTCGTGGCTTGGGCGCACGAGGTGTTCCCAGGAGACGCCGATGAGGTTGCAATCTATAAACTATGGAATGCGATTCTGCACACCGCGCGCGCCGATGGCCAGGACCCGGAGAGCGACTGGGAACTCCATGACGCCGCATTCGAAAAGAACCTGCGTTTCCTGAACGACAATCGTTTCGACTACTTGCATTACACCGCGGCAAATGGAACCGATCTGACGATTGGCATGACGAAGGGTCACGAGTGGGCCGGCGGCAAGGGCAAGACGCCCGATGGACACCCCTTCTTCCCCAACATTCCCACCGAGGAAGTCTTCACCTCGCCCGATCGCATGCGCGCCGACGGTATCGTGTACTCGGCCATGCCGCTCATCCACCACGGCAATAAAGTCGAAGATTTTTGGATTAAGTTCGAGGGCGGCCGCGTGGTGGACTACGACGCCCGCGTGGGCAAGGCAACGCTTGCGAGCATTATTGACACCGATGAAGGTGCCGCTCATCTGGGCGAGGTCGCGCTCATTTCCAAGAACACTCCGATCCGCGAAAGCGGCGTTCTGTTCTATGACACGCTCTATGACGAGAACGCTAGCTGCCATCTCGCGCTAGGTGTCGGTTTCCCCGAATGCATCGAGGGTGGGTATGACATGTCCAAGGAGGAGCTCCTGGAGCATGGCGTTAACGTCTCGAGCACGCACGTCGATTTTATGATCGGCACGGACGACATCGATATTACGGGCATTACGCCTGATGGACGTGAAGTTGTGATTTTCCAGAACGGCCAATGGAGTTGGGAATAGTCCCAGACCGTGGTACAATGCCACCCGCGGGCCGTTAGCTCAGCTGGCAGAGCAGGGGACTTTTAATCCCAAGGTCCAGGGTTCGAACCCCTGACGGCCCACCCAAAGATTGTTGAGACGGTCAACTTCGGTTGGCCGTCTTTTTTGTCGCCCTTTCATGGGTTCGAACCCGTATCTATCTATATATAAGAACGCTTGGCGAACAAAACCCGCCTTTTACCGATGGGAAACAAATAGCTGATGCCTTTGGAGTAAAGTAGCGCTCCAGAGATGACCGATGTCTCAATACTCGTAAAACAGCTGGTCATCGCCAATATCAGAAGCCAATGCTTCAGTTTTAACCTCAGTGACGCGACTGAGGGATCTATTCATTTGTGAACAAAATATGGAGTGCGCGATTCCCGCCCACGGCGCCCCTCCGGTCTGGCAATATATCTCCTTGCCGCGCGGCCCGGTCGGACCGGATCAGCCGCTAAGCGTGCACCTTGAGAACCGGATACTGCGAGGATGG
>CABUZI010000046.1 GCA_902496005.1 uncultured Collinsella sp. | reverse complement strand
GCCTGCGCCTTACCGCCACGCTTTTGCTGCTGGCCCTGTTTGCCCTGTTGACTGCGCTGGTTGTTCTGAGCGTGCTGAGGCTTTTTTGCCACGATCCCTCCCGGTGTCTGTATGCTGCACGTAATTGTAACCAGTCTTTTTGGGACGGCGCTAAAAAGACTGGTGGAGTACACGAGGCGTCGGGTGTCGGCGCCGCGCCCGCTGTTTGTTTCCAGACTGTGTATCTGCGCGTTGGAGAACCCGTCTCGCGCGCACGCCATGTTGTCAATGGGTTACAGTATGAACGGCGGCTATGTTTCCGCCAACGCACGAGAGAGTCGTCAACAAGGAGGATGCACGACGATGCAGCGTGCCAAACAGATATCGGAGTCCATCGAGCTGGGCATTATCTTGGCGCTCGCCGGTGGCTTTATGGACGTCTATTCGTACATTGGGCGCGATCATGTTTTCGCCAACGCGCAGACAGGCAACATCCTGCTCGTGGGCGTGAGCATCTCGGAGGGCAACTGGGCACTTGCGGGACGCTATTTCTTCCCCGTGGTGTCGTTTGCCGTGGGCATTATGCTTGCCGATCTGGTACACGAGCGGTTTGGCAGCGTGATTCACTGGCGCCAAGTGACGGTGTTCTTTGAAGCCGTTATCTTGCTGGGCGTGAGCTTTATCCCCGGCGGCAATTTCAACCTGCTCGCCAACTGCCTCACCTCGTTTGCCTGCGGTATGCAAGTTGAGAGCTTCCGCAAGATCCACGGTCACGGCATCGCTACGACCATGTGCATCGGCAACTTGCGCAACGCGCTGCAAAACGTGGACGATTACATCATCACCCACAGGCGCGGCTTTTTGGAAAACGGCCTGCTGTACTTTGGCGTGATCTTTACCTTTGTGTTTGGCGCCGTGTTGGGCAACTGGTGTATTGAGCGCATGGGCCTGCACGCCATCGTCGTGGCGAGCTTGCTGCTGTTTGTCGCGTTTGCCATCATGTTCATCGACCGCGAGCGCGATTTGCGCTTACGCTGGAAGGTTGCGGCCGAGGCTTTGAAAGAGGGCTGCCGAAAGTAACCGAATGCGGCAAAGGGGCTGTCCCTTTGCCGCAATATTTTTCATCATCTGTTGAAACGCTTTAACACTTTTGATGTTCTCACGCGTTTTTTGTTTCAAAAGCGTTAGGATGGGACTCATAGCGTGGGGCGTAATGGATGCCCCGCACACGATGGGAGGCTATCAATGGCTAATCGTTTCGTTCTCAATACCATCTCTTATCATGGTTCCGGCGCCATCAAGGAGATCCCCGGCGAGCTCCAGCGTCGCGGCTACAAGAAGATCTTCGTCTGCTCCGACCCCGATTTGGTTAAGTTTGGCGTTACCGCTAAGGTGACCGACGAGCTCGACGCCGCCGGCATCGCTTGGAGCCTCTACTCCGAGATTAAGCCCAACCCCACTATCCAGAACGTCAAGGACGGCGTCGAGGCCTTCAAGGCCGCCGAGGCTGACGCTATCGTGACCATCGGTGGTGGCTCCTCCATGGACACCGCCAAGGCCATCGGCATCATCATCAACAACCCCGAGTTCGCCGATGTCCGCAGCCTCGAGGGCGTTGCTCCCACCAAGAACCATGCCGTGTTCACCATCGCCGTGCCGACGACCGCCGGTACCGCTGCCGAGGTGACCATCAACTACGTCATCACAGACCCCGAGAAGGTCCGCAAGTTCGTGTGCGTCGACACCAACGACGCCCCCGAGGTCGCCGTCGTCGACCCCGATATGATGGCTTCCATGCCCGCCGGCCTGACCGCTTCCACCGGCATGGACGCTCTGACCCACGCCATCGAGGGCTATACCACCAAGGGCGCTTGGGAGCTCTCCGACATGTTCCACTTTGAGGCTATTAAGCTGATCAGCGAGAACCTGCGCGACTCCGTCGCCGAGGCCAAGTCCGGTCAGCCCGGCTCCGGCCGCGAGGGCATGGCCCTTGGCCAGTATGTCGCCGGCATGGGCTTCTCCAACGTTGGCCTGGGCATCGACCACGCCATGGCTCACACCCTGTCCGCTCACTACGACACCCCGCACGGCGTCGCTTGCGCCATGCTGCTGCCGATCGCCATGGAGTTCAACAAGCCGGTTTGCGCTGAGCGCCTGGCCAAGGTTGCCGTCGCCATGGGCGTTGACACCACGGGCATGAGCACCGCCGAGGCCGCCGATGCCGCCATCGCCGCCGTCAAGCAGCTTTCCGCCGACGTGAACATCCCGCACGTCTGTGAGGCCATGAAGGCTGACGAGATCGAGGTCCTGGCCAAGGACGCCATGGCCGACGCCTGCTTCCCGGGTAACCCGCGCGAGGCAACGCTCGACGACGTCATCGAGCTCTTCAAGAAGATCTGCCCGGCTGCCTAACTTGGTTCGGCGGGCCCCTGCCCGTTAGCCCCAGAATCGTCCTCGGACATGTCGGAGGCCCCGTTGCGCACTACGTGCGGCGGGGCCTCCTTCTGTCCTGCGGAAAGATTCTGGGGCTAACGGGCAGGGGCCGCCGGCTCGTTATCGTGACAGGCGCTGCTCTGAGAAGCTCGATGGGTTGTCTCGCTAGGTAAATAATTGTGCGTGGTGGTATTGTTGCTGTGGGTTTAATTCGATATGAAAGGGTGACTTTGGTGTCCAAGATGGATTCTATGCTCTCCTATATTACTGACCAGCTGAAGGCGCTTACCTCGATTGCTTCGCCTACCGGCTATACCCGTGCGGCGACTGATTATCTAATGGAAACATTGCGCGATATGGGGTTTGGGCCTGAGCGTTCTAATAAGGGCAACGTGCTCGTTGAGCTTGGTGGTGAGGGTGAGCCGCTCGTGTTGGCGAGCCATGTCGATACCCTGGGCGCTATGGTGCGCTCTATCAAGGACAATGGTCGTCTGCGCCCCACGACGATCGGCGGGCATCAGTGGTCTACGGCCGATGGCGAGAACTGCACCGTCTACACGCGCGACGGCAATGTGTACACGGGTGTGGTCCTCAATACCGAGCCTTCGGCGCACGTGGCCGACGAGCCGGTCAAGACTATCGAGAAGAACATGGAGATCCTGCTCGACGAGAACGTCGACAGCAAGGACGATGTGCTCGAGCTGGGTATTCAGACTGGCGACATCATCGCTATGGACCCTCGCACGACGGTGACGGAGAGTGGCTACATTAAGAGCCGCTTCCTGGACGACAAGCTTTCGGCCGCCATTTTGCTGGGCTTGGCGCGTGCCGTCGCCGCTGGCGAGGTGACGCTTTCGCGTAAGGTTTCGCTGCTCTTTACCGTGTACGAGGAGGTCGGCCATGGCGGTGCCTTTGTGCCGGCCGACACGCGCGAGATGATCAGCGTGGACATGGGCTGCGTGGGCGACGACCTGGGCTGCACCGAGCGCATGGTGTCGATTTGCGCCAAGGATTCGGGCGGCCCCTACAACTACGATCTGGTGACCACGCTGTCCAATATCGCGCGCGAGCTTGAGCTCGATTACGCCATCGACGTGTACCCGCATTACGGCTCGGACGTTGAGGCCACGCTCTCGGCCGGCTACGACATTCGCCATGGTCTGATCGGCCCCGGCGTGTACGCGAGCCACAACTACGAGCGCAGCCACATCGACGGCGTGCGCAACACCTTCGAGCTCGTCCGCGCCTACGTACAGCGCTAGCGATGCAGCGGCCTCGGCTGATACGGCAGTACCGACCGAGGCCGTCCTCTCTAAGTTGCGGTGAAATAGGGACTGTTTGGCGGTTTTAAACGCTTAAACAGTCCCTATTTCACCGCAATTTATGAAGGGGATGGGGCTACTTAAGTGCGCCGGTCACGGTGCCGCCGCCCAGGACGACGTCGCCGCGGTAGACCACAACGGCCTGTCCGGGGGCGATGGCTCGTTGTGGCTCGTCAAAAGTTAGCAGCATTTGCCCGTCTTCGTCACGCGTAAGGGTCGCTGCCTGGTCTTTCTGACGGTAGCGGTACTTGGCGCCTACGCGAATGCCGCCGGCATCGAGCTCGGCCTCCATGCGTGCGTCCGGCGCGCTCCAGATCCAGTCGTCGGCCGTGAGTGCTGTGGCCGTTAGGTCCTCGGCCTCGCCCAGATGCACGGTGTTGTTGGCGGCATCGACGCCCGTCACATACACGGGATGCGCCATCGCGACGCCCAAGCCCTTGCGCTGGCCGATGGTATAGCGCAACGCGCCGTTATGGCGTCCGACCACGCTGCCGTCGCGCCACACAATGTCGCCCGGTGCAGCGGGATGTCCGCAGCGGCGCTCGATATAGCCCGCGTAGTCACCGTCTGGAATAAAGCAGATGTCCTCGCTTTCGGCCTTCTTGGCGTTGATGAAGTCCTGCTCGGCGGCAATGCGGCGCACGTCGCGCTCCTTGTTCAGGCCTGCCAGCGGAAAGATTGTGCGTGCCAGGCGCTCTTGCGTGAGCGAATACAAAAAGTAACTCTGGTCCTTTTTGGGGTCCTCGCCGCGATGCAGCTGCCAGGTGCCGTCGGGCGCCTGGCTAGTTTTGGCGTAATGTCCCGTTGCGATGTAGTCGCAGCCCATGTCCAGCGCCGCATCGAGCAACGCGCCAAACTTAATGTGGCGGTTGCAGATGATGCACGGGTTGGGCGTCAGCCCCTCCTGGTAGGCGTTCACAAAACGCTCGATAACACTGTGGTCGAAGGTCTGCTGCAGGTCGAGCACATGGTGGGGTATCCCCAGGCGCTCGGCGACGGCCTTTGCATCGGCGATGTCGCGGTCGACCTTACTCGTGCCCGTGGCGGGGTCGGGCGCGGGGCAGGTGAGGCGCATGGTGGCGCCGACGCATTCGTAGCCCTGGCTTTTGAGCAGGTACGCGGTCACGCTAGAATCGACGCCGCCGCTCATGGCGACGAGCACGCGCTTGTTGTGCATGGGGAGGTTCTCCTTGGTGGCATGTGGCCAAAAAAGAAAAGCGGCGCGGGAGGCTGGTTCCGCGCCGCAGACATTGTAGCAAGTTCGGACGTCTCGTGGGACACCCTAACGAGATGGGCTCAGGCAGCCAGAAGAGAGGATAGGCCGGCATGCCATGGGCCTATCGACAAGTGACGGGCCCTTAGTCCTGGAACAGTGCCGTGGACAGGTAGCGCTCGCCGGTGTCGGCAAGCAGGGCCACGATGGTCTTGCCCTCGTTTTCGGGGCGCTTGGCCAGCTGCAGCGCGGCCCACACGGCGGCACCGGACGAAATGCCCACGAGCACACCCTCCTTGTGGCCCACGGCGCGGCCGGTGGCAAAGGCGTTGTCGTTCTCGACGGGGATGATCTCGTCGTAGACCCGGGTGTCGAGGACGTCGGGCACAAAGCCGGCGCCGATGCCCTGGATCTTGTGCGGGCCGGCCTGGCCCTTGGAGAGCACCGGGGAGGTGGCGGGCTCGACGGCGACGACCTTAATCTCGGGGTTCTGCTCCTTGAGGAACTCGCCCACGCCGGTCACGGTACCACCGGTGCCGACGCCGGCGACGAAGATGTCGACCTTGCCGTCGGTGTCGTCCCAGATCTCGGGGCCGGTCGTGGCCTTGTGGATGGCGGGGTTGGCGGGGTTCACAAACTGGCCGGCGATGATGCTGTTGGGAGTCTCCTTCTGCAGTTCCTCTGCCTTGGCGATAGCGCCCTTCATGCCCTTGGAGCCGTCGGTGAGCACGAGCTGCGCACCGTATGCCTGCATCAGCTTGCGGCGCTCGACGGACATGGTCTCGGGCATGGTGATGATCACCTTGTAGCCGCGGGCGGCCGCCACCGAGGCGATGCCGACGCCGGTGTTGCCGCTCGTGGGCTCGATGATGGTGTAGTCGCCGCCGCGCACGAGCTTGCCTGCCTTCTCGGCCTCGTCAATCATGTTCTTGGCGACGCGGTCTTTAACTGACCCGGCGGGGTTGAAGTATTCGAGTTTGACGAGCACACGAGCCTTGAGGTCCTCGTCGGCCTCAAAGTGAGTGAGCTCCAGGAGCGGGGTGTGGCCGATAAGCTGATCGATGGACGTGTAAACCTTGCTCATGGTGAACCTCCAAAGTGTTCAAGTTGCTGGTTGCCGTGTGGTTTCACGGTGCGTGTAGCAGCTAAACCCATAAACCTTATAGGTTGTTCGTTTAGCTGTTGGGAAGCATACTAGACACTAAAGCCTAGTAATGCAATAGGAAATAGAAGATTATTACGAGCTGATTAACCATCTTGACCGGAACGGGTATTTTCAAAACCAATTTTTCGGCTAGAATTTCTACGGACTAAATGACCGAAAGGCAGCACTATACATGTTGGTTTCTACAAAGGGCAGATATGCCCTGCGCGTTATGGTCGATCTGGCCGAGCACCAGGCGGCCGGTCGCATCCCGCTCAAAGAGATCGCGGCGCGACAGGGGATTTCCGAGAAATATCTCGAGAACATCTTGGCTACGCTCGTGCGCGCCAACATGCTTTCGGGCATGCGCGGCAAGGGCGGCGGCTACGTGCTCACGCGCCCGCCCGAGCAGTACACGGTGGGCGAGATCCTGCGCCTGACCGAGGGCAGTCTGGCACCGGTTGCATGCCTGGATGGCGACTGCAAGGGCTGCTCACGCTCGGATGAGTGCCCCACGCTCGACGTGTGGAAGAACCTGGACAAGCTCATCAACGACTACCTCGACGGTGTGACACTCGATCAACTTGTCGCTCCCAACCATGGCTACGACTACGTCATCTAACCCACACCTGCCATTTGGGGACGGGGTAGAAATGGTAGATTCTCTCGCCCTTTGAGACTTGACAAATAAGAAGGCCGCCCATTTTTGCGATGGGCGGCCTTCGTTTTGGGCTGTTGAGACGGGCACGGCCGGAATGGCCGTTTTAGTCCTCGGCGATGCTGTCGAGGATGCTGCGCGTGATGGATACCAGGATACTGCCCATAAAGGCCGATCCAAAGCTGGCGATGGAGATGCCCGCGCCCAGCAGATTGACCGACAGGTAGCTGGCCAGCTCGAGCATAAAGCTGTTGACTACGAGCTGAAAAACACCAAGCGTAATAATAGTGAGCGGCAGTGAGATGACGGTCAGGAACGGCTTGACGAGCGAATCGACAATGTTCAGGAACAGTCCCACAAAGGCAAAGCAGACCCAGGTCTCGGCAAAGCCGAAGGGTTGGATACCGGGGACGAGGAACGTGGCGATCGCGATGGCGATCGAGGTGAAGAGCCAGTTAAGCATAAAGCGCATGGCGTGAATCCTTTCTTGCGCCGGGATTGCTGGCGTCGCGTGAAGCGGCTTACGGCGGCGACCTGGATGGTTGCGCGGGCGCGCCGCGGTGTTTGGGCGCCCATTGTCTCAAATATTCGTGGAGCTTACGTGCGCATATGGTTTCTAAACGGCGTTCGTCCTGAAAAACGCGCCGCTGGCAGAGAGTCTTGTCGCTTTAGTTTGGTGGTGTGCTACACTGCTACGGGCAAAAGCCACAGGCGTTGCCCTATTGCATAGAACGGGTGAACGATGCCCGATGTCAGTATCAACTTCGATGCCTTTTGGCGGGTTTGGCGGTGATCGATGAATATCGAGAACATGTTTGACAAGCCTGATGTCAAGCAGCTGGTCCACGCATTTAGCCTTTTGGACGACGAGAAGGATATCCAAGCGTTTTTGACCGATATCTGCACGCCGCGCGAGATTTGCGACCTTTCTCAGCGTTTGCAGGTTGCGCGCTATTTGGACGAGGGCGAGCCTTATGTTGAGGTTCAGGCCCGCACCGGCGCTTCGTCCACCACGGTGAGCCGCGTTTCAAAGGCGCTGAACGGCGAGTACGGTGGCTACCGCAAGATCCTCATTAAGTTGGAGGATGGCGAGTAGGCCAGCGACAACATTGAATTACGAAGAACCGTCCCTCCGGGGGCGGTTTTTATATGCCCGCAATCGGCTGGTGCGTTGGGGTCAGGTTGCTTTGTACCAAAAGATGGAGCTGCGGTGGCAATGTGTCCGCTTGGGCGGGTAGGATGGATGCATTGATTATTGCGAACAGTTTGAGCGGAGGACCATGCCTGTTCGAATCTATACCACCAATGCCGGCACGGATTTGAGTGATGCCGAGTCGGCGCTGCTTGCCGACCTTGTTGGCTGCCACGGACGTGCCGTGCTGCTGGCACCTACGTTTGCCGAGCTCGACCTGTGCCGTCATGATGCGGCGGAAGCCGGGATTTCGCTGGGTATTGACTACAAGACGCCTACATCGTGGATTCGCTCGCTTTGGGAGCTTTTGGGCGACGGGCGCGGTTTCGTTGACAACCTGCAGCGCCAGATGCTGTTCTCGGACATGGTCACGCGTCTCGACGATGCCGACCTGCAGCCGCTTTCGCGTAGCCAGGGCACGGTGCGCATGCTCGCGCGCATGGCCCGCGATGTGCTGCCGGGTGTGGCGGGGACGACGGCCGAGCGATGCGGTGGCAACAATTGCCAGCCTGAGCCAAAAAGCGATGCCGAGGCTCGTGTGTTTGAGCTTTTGCGTGCCTACGCGGGCGGTTTGGACCGTCGAGATATGGTCGAGCCCTGCGAGGCAGCTGACATTATGGCCGGTGCCCTGGCCGATAGCCTGCCGGCGTGCGCCCGCGCCGTATGCGTGCGCGGTACCACGTCGTTTACGCACGGTCTACTCGAGCTGCTGTCTGCCGTGGCGAACAATGGGGGAGAGGTCGTCGTGCTGCTTGCCCGCGAGCAGGCGGCGATGCGCGAGGAGCTTGCCACGGCATTTGATGCCCGCGGTGTGCTGTTTGAGATCGCGCCGCTGGGGGAGGACGCCGTCGCGTCTGATGTCGTTTGCGGGGCCGCCGCTCAGCCTGTCTTTATTGAGGTCGCCGGCCCCCATGCCCGTGCTCATGTCTATGCGGACGCCATCGATAAGTTGGTGAAAGCGCGCAAGGAGTCCAAGGCCGATAAAGCTACTGCAACGCCCGCCGACCCCGTGCGCGTGCTCGTCGTTTCTGCCCGGGCACCCCAGCTGTTCGGCGAGCTCGCCGCCCGTTTTGCGGCGCGTCACATTGCGGCCGAGACGACTGAGTTCACGGCGTTTTCCCAGTCCATCGCGGGCAGGCAGTTTACGGCGCTCGCCAACCTGATCGAGCGTATGAAAGCCGCCGACGAGGGCACCGCTTCCAAGACCGAGTGGTGGCCCGCGCCGGAGCTTACCGACTGGATCTACAGTCCGCTTTCGGGCGCTGATGCCGTCAATGCCCGTACCTTCGATAAGAATATGCGTCTCTCGCGCAACAAGACTACCGCGGGCGTCAAGAGCCTGCTGCAGAGCGTTCAGGGCCAGGTGAGGGGCGCGCGCAAGGCGACGAGCGACGATAACTGGTTTAAGAACGTACCGTGTGTGGTCTCGGACGTGTTCCAGGCGCTGTGGCGTGACAAGCCCGTGACGGCGCTTAAGGCCATGCTTGCCGTTGCCGAGGCGTTGCCCGATCGCGCTCTAGGCGGCCTTGACGGCCAGGCCCGTCGCCAGGCAGAGACGGCTTTGCTGCGCCATGCCATCGACATCCTTATGAACGATGCTCGCGCGCTCGACGTGTCGCAGGCCGCGACCGTGCCGGTTCTCGACGGCGTTCGAACCAAGGTGGACAAGCGCAGTACCGCCTACGATTACGAGACCTACGAGGTCGATCGCACACCACGAGCACAAGTGCGCTTCGTGTCGCTTGCCGATGCGTCGGTTTTGCGTCCTGGCGGCTACGATGCCGTGCTGTTTGCCGATGTCGACCTGGACAGCTATCCGCTTTCGCACGAAGAGGGCCCGCTTGCCACGTTGACAGCCGAGCTGCGCCGCGACGGCGTGTCTTTGGAGCCCGCTGCCCTGCTGCGCGTGCGCTTTGGCCGTGCGATGCAGGCGGCGAGCGGTCCGGTCGCGCTCGCCCGTGTGACGCACGATCGCCAGGCACGCGAGTGCTACCCGGCAGCCGTATGGACCGAGCTGTGGGCACATGCCGAGGCCGCTGGCGCTGCCAAGCCCATGCGCGTGGGCGAAGGCGATATCATCGCCGACTTTGATCCCGCGGCAGGCGAAGGTCTCAAGCGCGAGCGCGTGACCTGTGAAGCCCCTCAGCATCTGAGTGCCGAGGCCGTGCCGTATTTGGTCCTGCGTCGCCGCGATGGCGAGGGCGAGAACGCGCCGCTCGTGCCGCGTCTGACGTCCGCCTCGCAGATTGAGGCGTACTCGACGTGCCCGCTGTGCTGGTTCGTGTCGTATCGCGTCAAGCCCCAGTCGATCGACGCGGGCTTTGGCAACATGGAGAAGGGCAACTTTGTCCACGACGTGCTGGAGCATCTGCATGCCCGTCTGCCCCAAGAGGGCATGAAGCGCGTGACGCCCGAGAATCTGCCGCGTGCACAGGAGCTGCTGCACGAGGTCTTTGACGAGACCTTGGCCGAGCACGCCGGCAAGCGCGGCGCCGAGGGCCCGCTGGTGCCGCTCTCCCCGGTGGAGGAGCGTCAGGTGGCCGAGATCTTGCCGCAGTTGGAGGGCGTGCTTGCCTACGAGTCCGAGGCACTTGCCCCCTTTGCCCCGCGCTACCTGGAGTTTGCGTTCAACGAGCTCCAGGTCGAGTATGCCGGTTGGCCGCTCGGCGGGCGCATCGACCGCGTAGATGTGGATGCCGAGAATCGCGCCGTGGTAATCGACTACAAGCATCGTTCGGGTGTCGAGGAGTTTAAGCTTGCCGACCCCACGGTGCGTGACGAGGAGACGGGCGAGGCTCCCATCGACGACCCGCGCTGGCTGCCGCCCCATACCCAGACACTCATCTACGCGCAGGCCATGCGTCGGGCGCTGGGCCTAGATACCCGTGCTGCGCTCTATTTCTCGACCAAGGGCGGCAAGCCCGCGCTGCGCGGCGCGGCGAGTGCCGAGTTGCTCGAGGAAGAGCGTGGTGACGGTCGCATCCCGGGCCTCAAGAAGGGCTTCCCGGGCGAGGGCGGCAGCATGGACTTCGATGCCCTGCTCGACCGCGTGGAGACCGGCATTGCCGAGCGCCTGCGCGAGCTCGAGGCAGGTGACGTCGCCGCTGTCGACCCGACATCGGCGCAAGCCGCGCATGCGCGCTGTTCGTATAACCACCAAGGAACGTTTGTAAGGAGGGACGTGTAGACCATGGATCTTTCGACTTTGATGCCGCAACAGCTGCAGATTGTCAAAACGCTCGACCGTCCGCTATTTGTCTCGGCGGGCGCCGGTTCGGGCAAGACCTTTACCCTTACGCGCCGCATCGTCTACGCGCTCTCGCCCGAATCCGGTCCGTTCGTTGAACATCTGGATCAGGTGCTCGCTATTACCTTTACCAAAGATGCCGCGGCCGAGATTCGCGACCGCGTGCGCCGTGCGCTTATCGACGAGGGCATGGACGAGGAGGCACTGACCGTCGACGACGCGTGGATCTCGACCATTCACGGCATGTGCTCGCGTATCCTGCGCGCGCATGCGCTGGAGCTGGGCATCGACCCCGAGTTCACGGTGCTCACCGATACCGACGAGCTCATGGACCAGGCTGTTGAGCATGTGTTGGCCCGCGCGACGGCGCCCGATGCCGCCCCCGAGCTCGCGGCATCGCTCAAGGCCCTCTATGCCTGGTATCCCATGGCGGGCGAGGGCGGTTCCTTTGGCGCTGGCGCGACCATCAAGGGCCTGGTGCGCGACCTGCTGGAGCTGTCGAGCCAGTTGCCGGGCGGTATGGACGACGTGTGCGTGGCGCGCGGGCAGGCCGATACCTCGGCACTCGCCGATGCCTATCGCGCGGCGCTGGCCGCAAGCAAGGCCGCGACCGAGAAGGCGCAGATGGCACTCGACGCCATTGACGCGTTCGAGGCGAGCGGCAAGACCATGGCCGATGCAGCGCGACTCATGATGTCGTGCACCATGCCGCGCGCGAGCAAGGCATTCCCTAAGGAGCAGGTCGAGCTGCTCAAGGCCGAGGCCGCCGATGCGTTTATCAATATCGTGCTTGCCTGCGGTGGCCCGGCGCTCGATGCGCTGGTGGGCCTGGCCCGTTCCGTGGAGGCTGAGTATCGCGCGCTGAAGGCTGCCCAGTCCGCCCTCGATAATAACGACCTGCTGCGTATGGCCTACGAGGCCCTGCGCGATTACCCTGCCATCCGTGCTGCGTACGAGGGCCGCTTTAAGATGGTCATGATCGATGAGTTTCAGGATACCGACCAGATGCAGGTCGATCTGATACGCTACCTGACGGGTGCGGGGGAGCGCGCGCTGTGCACCGTGGGCGATGCGCAGCAGTCCATCTATCGCTTCCGTGGCGCCGAGGTCGAGGTGTTCCGTCGTCAGGAGCGCAAGGTGGGCTCGTCTGCCGCGCCCGAGGCGACTGCCGTGGCCGATGCCCCTGCCGGCGAACTCGTCAAACTCGTGCGCAACTTCCGCAGCCATGACGAGGTGCTGCGTTACGTGGCACGCGTCTTCGACGGCGATGACGGCGGCCTGATGCAGGGCTTTTTGGATCTTGAGGCGAGCGACGGCCGCAAGGACACGCTGGTGGCGGACGCCTCGCGCCGCCAGGCCCTCTTTGTTGCCGGCGGCAGTATGCAGGAGCGCACACAGGCCAAGGCCCGCGCGATCGCCGAGCGCTTCCGCGCGCTTGCCGATGCCGGCCAGCCCCAGGGCGGCATGGTACTGCTGCTGGGCCGCATGACCAACGCCGATGTCTACGCCCAGGCCTTCCGCGATCAGGGGCTCGACTGCGTCATCGCAGGCGGCTCGGTCTTTGCCCAGGCAGCCGAGGTGCAGACGGTGCGTGCCCTGGTCTGCGCGCTCGCCAATCCGGCCGATACGGCGCAGGGCCTTATGCCGCTGCTCGCCTCGCCGATGTTTGCGCTCGGCGCCCAGGAGTTCCTGGCGCTGGCGACCAAGCTCGATGGCGAGACGGGGGAGACCTCGCGCCGGAATATCGACATGGGCATCATGAGCGATTCCGATGTGCCGGGCTTGCAGGGCTTGCCGCTTGTGACGCGTGCCCGCGAGGTGCTGCGCTACGCACTGCGTCGCGTGGGGCGTGATTCGTTCGCCGCCATCGCGCGCGACGCGGTCAATGCCTCCGGCTGGTTCGTGCGCCTGGCGCAGCGCGGCCCCGAGGGCAAGGCCATCGCCGCCAACGTGCTCAAGGCGCTCGACGCCGTGGCCGAGGAGGAGGCCGAGTTCGGCAACTCGCCGCGTTCCATCGCGCTGGCCTTCGACCGCTTCTTGGCGGGCAAGGAGGCCCCGGGTGCCCTCAACGAGGAGGGCGACGGCGCGGTG
>CABUZI010000045.1 GCA_902496005.1 uncultured Collinsella sp. | reverse complement strand
GGACCTTCCGGCAACGCCCGTCTGCCCCCGAGACGGCGTGTTCTACGTGCCCGAGAGCAACGCGTGCGTCGAACACCTGTCGCGCGTCGACGGCGTGCCCTACCAGGTGGTCGATTTTGCCGAGTTTTTGCGCGAGCCGCAGCCCAAGGTGATGTTTACCATGGCGCCCGAGGTAATGCCGCGGGTGATTGAGCGGGCGTCGACGTTTGCCGATGACACTGTTAAGGCGGCGGCTCTGCAAACCACGCAGCGGCTCTACGAGTTCATGGATCCGCGCGTGTCCAAGACGCGCGGCCTTGTGCGCGTGGCGGAGCTCAACGACATGGAGCTCCAGGACATCTGCGTGTTTGGCGATGCGGACAACGACACCTGCATGGTGGCTGACGCCGGCGTGGGCGTGGCCATGGCAAACGGCAGCGACGCCACCCGTGCCGCCGCCGACTTTGTAACCGCGAGCAACGACAAAGACGGCATCGCGATCTTTATCGAGGAGCATCTGCTGTAGCGCCGGGGGAGAATCACCACAAAGGGGACAGGTACCTTTGTGGTGGTCTTAGGCGATTTGGGCGAATTGATGCCTAAAATCTGCGCGAAAATTCAAATATGGTTGTCTGAACATTACGCTTGTAACTACCGATGAGTTAAAGATATTCCCAGCAATTTAGTAGTCTATTCCTCCCGGTTAATGACCTACCGTTCACGATCGATTTTCGACCGTTCACAGGACGCATGCTCTTGAGCAAAATGTTGTGCAAATAAATAAAATGCTATTAAAAAATGATAACTAGCTTAATTACCAGTAGAAATAGATATTTCATAGCGAATAAACGAAGGTAAATCCGAGCAAATGTCAAGAGAATTGAGAATTCGCTACAAAACTATCGGTATTTTTGCTTAGATGTTCAAACAATCGTTACAATATGTACTATAAGCGTGCGCAATTACAGATTGCGCGGATACGTTTGATAGTGAAAGAGCAAGATCGCGGTCTCTTGGGGAGGAGACATCGATGAAAGCGAATTCAGAAAAAACTAAGCAGAGTAAAAAAGCGACGCGCCGTGTACTGGCAGGCGTTTTGTGCGGAGCCTCCGTGTTGAGCCTGGTACTGTCGCTCGTCATGCCTCCGATCTCGCAGGCCATTGCCAACGATGGCCAGACAGTTTCTACCGAGGAAACTGTAATGGGGGGGTTCCTCAAGTGAGTCCGCTGCTGTAGATAACACCAGCGAGGATGCCGAAAACCAGAATAGCGACGAGACCGAGGGCGACGAGACTGGCGACGACGCTCTCGAGACGGCCCCGTTGTCTGATGACACTGAAGCCGAGAGCGCTGCGCAGTCCGCGGATGATGGACAGTCTGTTTATAAGGTCGCTACTGTTGCAAATGAAGGTGAGGTTCCGGGACTTAAAAAAGATCAGGATGGGTACACGCTGCTGACGAGTGACGGAGACCTGACAGCGTACCTTAACGCCCTGACTAAACCCGATAAACTACGTCTTAAGGCTGACATTAGTTCAAGTAAGTCAATCACTATCAGGCAAAATACTACGATCGACCTTGCGGGCCATAAGCTTTATTACCCCGTTGGTGATAGCGACACGTTCATTACGGTAGCGAGCGGTGCGCTTACCGTTGAAGACTCTGTCAAAGTTGGCGATACACCTTTGGTCGTTGATAACAATCCTGGCAGACTTGCAACTATGGCATGGACCGGTGACAACAACGGCACTCCTCAGAGCCTAATCTATTATGAAACCACGAGCACGCCTAATGAAGATAAACTCGGCACCACCGAGACTACGACTAAGCATGTTGTCAGCGGTTTCGGCGCAATCGTTGCCGCATCCGACGGCGGTTCGGTCAAACGAGTCATTTCGGTTGCGGACGGCAGTACGCTTAACCTCAACGGAGGCATGATCACGACGCCTCGCCCTCTGGTGGGCAGCGATGGTCATGTTATTTTTTCTCAAGGCACTGTTAATATTTCTGGCGGTTATGTCACCAACGGTAGCGGCGGCGGCTGGGGCGGTGGCCTGTGCGTGACGGGCACAAATGCCAAGCTCGAAATGACCAACGGCGTAATCGCTGCAAACAAGGCTGCTTCTGGCGGCGGCATCTATGCTGACAATGGCGCCAAGCTGAATTTTTTAGGCGGTGTTATCTCTGGCAACGCTACGTATAAGGAGCGCTATAACGACGTCGACAATCCCAATAATGGCTATGGCGGCGGCGTCTTTACCAAAAATGCTGATGTTGAAATCGTTGATCCGGCAAATATTACCAACAACCGCGTCGACTCCTATATCACTGAAAAGTTCAACCTTGGTCTGCTCGGCGGCGGCGGTATTGCTTCTGTCGATGGTGGCACACTGAACATGACGGGCGGTTCTGTTACGGCCAACTACTCCAACGAGGCTGGTGGCGGAATCTACGCTGGCTTCTGGGGCAAAGCGATTACGTTTACCATGACAGGTGGCACGATTGCGGGCAACAAATCTGTTAACGGCGAAGGCGGCGGCTTGCGTATTGCTGGCGGTAACAACAGCGGTACGAAGGCAACAATTAATGCTGGTGAGAACAGCAAGATTTACATCACCAACAACAAGACCATGACGGGCAGCACTAAAGACCGTGGTGGCGACTGGGGCGGCGGTGGCATCTTTATCCAGGAGCACGGTAGGCTTAACATCCTCAGATCGCTTATCACCAGCAACAAAGCTGGTGGCTGGAGTGGCGGAATTGGCGCATGCCCTACGGGCGAGACAATCGTTTCGCACTCATATGGCGCTGCTATCTATGGCAACAAAGATAACGTTGATCAAGATGGCAATCCGCTGGGAACGTATCATTATTCCGCTGGCGGCAACAACAAAAATCAAGACCACGATGAAACAAATTACGTTACTCCTGACTTCCAAACATCCGGCCATAAGGATTTCTTCCTGGTGCGTAATAAGGACGGCGCGGATCAGACAATTGCTGTCGTTCTCGGCAAGATGCTCGGTGGCGGCTCGGCTGGCTGGCAGGGCACTCGCGATGGTAAGAAGATAACCATCGATGCCAATGGCGGTGCCGAGGCTAAGTGGATGTTCGGTTTGGAGGCCCATCCGAATGGAGAGGCCGAAAAAAAGGCGCAGGCAGAGGCTACGACCATCATCAGTGGCAACTACTCCTACACCCACGGTGGCGGCATCATGACCAACGGCGATCTCATCGTCGGTGAGGTTACTTCCCTGGACGTGTATCCTGCAATCAAAGTCAAGGCAAATAAAGTCCTTATGAAGGACGGTGCTAAGTGGGATCTCAAAGACCATCCCTATCAGTTTAAGCTGTTGGGCGCATCTGCCAATTCAAACAGGGCACCATTCTGGAATAAGGACGGCTCGCTTAACGAAAACGGATGCGAGGCTACGTCCGCGGCTACCGTCAATGAAAACGGAGAGATTCTCATTGATACGGGCGCGAACTACCAGTCGGGCGATTACGACCTCTACCTTGTTGAAGTTCCTATCAATGAGGAACACACGACCTTTGATAAGGCCATTTACAAAATACATATAAAGGTTGGTACGGCACCAGTTAAATGGACCGACCTCTTGGGAATCCGTATTAATCGTTATGCAGTTGATAAGGACGCTTCCACAGTATCCGTAAAAAAGGAGGGCGCGGCGGACTTCACTAACTGTGGCGCTGACTTCTATAACTGGACTGAGGATTCGGCCACCGACGTTGTTTCGACCGTAACAATCGGCAACAACTCCAGCCCTGCGTTTAGGAACGAGCAGGCCTCGGGCTCTTGGACGCCTCGGGTGACCAAGAGGGTCGATGGCGGCGAGATGCAAAGGTTCAAGTTCGAGCTGTACACCAAGGATTCCCGCGGCGTTGAGCACCTGTGCGATACCCAATTCACTGATAAGGGGACGGGCAGCGAGGCGACGGTGAAGTTTACTGATCAGGTAATATTCGGCCCTCTCGGGGTTAATGGTAAAGCAACATTCACCTACTACATCCGTGAATGCGACGCCAGCAAGGTCGATGGCACCAAACACGAAGGCTACAAGAACGACACCAAGAAGTTCAAGGTCGTGGTGACGGCAACGGACAAGGGTGACGGCACGCTGGAATGCACGCCGACCTACTACGAGGTCGACGCCAACGACGTGGAACGCGAGACCGATAACCCCACCTTCACCAACACCTACTCCACCTCTTTGCCCCTTTCTGGTATGTCGGGCGTCACTCTGACGTACCTTGCCGGCGCGGCGGTGCTTTGCGCTGCTGCGGCCTGGATGCACATTCGTCGCAAGGCGAATGCGAAGGGAGGTGAGCGTCGTGAATAAGAAAGTTTGCTCCTTCCCGATCTTGTTTGCGCTGCTTGCCCTCCTGATCGGCACCTGCGCGGTTGTGTTCCCCGCTTCCGCGCAGGCCGCGCCGACGTCGACCGGTTCCATCACGGTGAGCGGCACCGTGGCGCGCAGCTACGACGCCTACCAGATCTTTAGCGCCAACGTCGTCGACGGCGACAGCGACGCCAAGATCGCCACCGATCTCGGCTGGGCAAGCGACGCCGTGCGCGACGCCGCGCTGCCTGTGCTGCACAGCGCCGGCATGCCCAATTCCCAGACCACCGCGCAGGAAGCTGCCAAGTGGCTCAACACCGATTCCCACCTTACGAGCGCGCTGAGCGCACAGCTCGCTCGTTCCCTCCAGAGCTCTGGCGCCGTGTTCGTGGCCCTTAACGCGGGCGCGGCGACCGAGCTGCCCTGTGGCTACTGGCTCATCGTCGTCGACGACGACTCCATCGCCCAGGGCGAGGCCGGCACCGCGCCGATCATGGCGCTGGTGGGCGGCAGCGCCGTCACCGTCAAGCCCAAGGCGGCGACCCCCAAGGTCGCCAAGCACGTGCTGGAGGACGGCACCGCCGCCTGGCAGAAGGCCGCCGACGCCACGGTCGCCGACGACCTGTACTGGCGCCTCTCTGCCACGGTCCCGGCGGGCCTTGCCGCCTACGACACCTATACGGTGCAGTTCGTCGACACCATGGGCGCGGGGCTCGATCCCTCCAAGGTCGCCGCGAGCGTGCGCGTGTACGTGGCGGCGGGCGCCGAGGGCGGCTTCGACGCGGTCTCATGTGAGGGCGGCAGCGCCAGCTCGACGCCGGCTAAAGGGTGGACCGACATAACTTCACAGTGCAGGGTCTCGGTCGAGGGCAATGCCTTCGCCGTGCGCACCGGCGACCTGATCGCCGCGCTCGGCGGGGCCGACGCCTTTACCGCGGGCGCCCGCGTGGTCGCCGTGTACAACGCGCCGCTCAACAGCGCATGCAACCACGGCATCGCGAAGGGCAACCCCAACGAGGTCTACCTGCGCTACCCGCGCTCTCCCTTTGCCGACCAGTCCGGCGACACCGGCTTCACCCGCACGCCGAGCGACGATGCGTGCGCCTACACCTGGGATCTCGCGCTCACTAAGCGCGGCAGCGACGGCGACAAGCCGCTGCCCGGAGCGGCCCTGAGCATCGCCGACGACCGCGGTCGTACGCTAGCGGCTGACAGCACGTGGGATGCGGAGGGCAAGGCCACCGTCACCACGGGCGAGGACGGCCGTGTGGCCGTCTCGGGCGTGGACTCGGGCAAGCTGGAGGTCCGCGAGCTCAAGGCACCCAAGGGCTACACTGCCTTTGGGGGCACGCGCTCCGTGACAGTCAAGGCCGAGGGCCTGGACGTCGACCAGGTGGCCGCCGCCAAGCCCAAGCTCACCATCACGGCCGAGTCGCCCCTGCGTGCCGACAGCGCGGATGGGTCGACGGGCAGCCTGGAGGCGTCGCTCATCAACACGCCCACCGGCACACCCCCTAGCATTACCACCGGAGGCTTCATGCCCTCGACTGGCGATATGGCAATGTACGCCGCGGCCGCCGCAGCGGTCGCCGGAGCCGCGCTCATCGTGGTCGCGCTCCTGGTCAAGCGGGGAGGTGGCAGCCATAAAGAGTAGCTGGCAGCCCCACAGAGAGCGGGGCGAGACGTAGCGAAGTAGATGCTAAGACACAGACAGATGATGATCGATCAAATGAGTTACGAAGTAGAAAGCAGAGGAAAGAAGATGCACATGAACAAGAACATCGCACGCCTGGCAGTAACCGCCGGCCTCACAGCAGCGCTGAGCTTCGGCGGCGTGATGGCCCCGGTGACCATGGCGTTTGCTGCGGGTAGGCCGACGGTGGCCCAGAGCGGCAACGTGACGATTACGGATTCAACCTACACGGATACGACTTTTAAGGGCATCCAGATTTTCAAGGCTAAGGTCACGCAGGATCAGGATGGAAGTACCTGGTCAGGCGATAAGACTCTTTCTGATATTGATTGGGCATCGCCTGTAGTTATGAATGTTGTGACTGGTGCATTTGCTGGCGTCGAGGGAACTCCTGCTGCGGATGAAGGCGCTCAGGCTTGGGCCAAGTACATTAACGAAAATGCCGGTGCTAAAGTTGGTCAGACTGCCAAGGTTGACGCTGGCTCCACGTTGGATAAGATTGCTGCCGCACTTGAGGGCTCGACTCTAACCTGGACAAACCCAAGCGATTCCAGCAAGGGAGTCTTTAAGGCTTTGGACGCTGGCTATTGGCTCTTTGTGACTGCAAGTGTTGGTTCGACCATGTCTAGCGATTTGGCCAACGGAAATACCGACGCCTATACCTCGCCAATCTTTGCCGTCGTTGGTGGCGAAGACGTGAATGTTGATTCCAAAAAGGATGTCCCCAACGTGACCAAGGCCGTTAAGGACGACAAGAATGGCAGCTTTGTTGATTCGAGCAAAGTTGTTCCCGAGGGTTCTTCTCGAGATGTCTTTACGGCGCCCAATAGGGTTGCGGACTCTGCATCCGATCAGCTGGTTGAGTATCAGCTTGCAGGTACCGTGGCCAGCAATATCAATACTTATAAAGAGTACTTCTATACCTTCACCGATGACCTGCCTTCTACGATGGTGCCCGAGCTCGTTAATGATAAGCCCGTTGTTGAGGTAATGATTGGCGACAAAACGGTTAAGCCGGAATACTATGATGTGCAGTACAACACTGCCAAGAACGAGCTTGTTGTTTCTTTTGACAACCTTAAGAAAGAAATTAAATCTAACGAGAATGAGGTTATCACCGTCAGTGGTAGCTCCAAGATTTATGTGAACTATAAGGCAAAGATCAATCCTGCTAAGGTTAACGCCGGTATGCTCGGTAAAGGCCAGAAGAACACCGTTACTCTGACCTATTCCAATAACCCTCACTCTAACGATTACAAAAAGGAAACAGGCACAACAGTCGTGCATCCCGCCTACGACTACACCTACGGCATTGACGTCACCAAGGTTGGTAATGAGGAAACCCCTAAGAAGCTCTCCGGTGTTGTGTTCAAGCTGCAGGAGAAGAACGACAAGGGCGAACTCGAGAATGAGTTCATCGATCGTACCGGTGTAAAACAGGCGAACGCCGAGAACGCCAAGCTTACCACGGATTCCAACGGCAAGATTAACGTTGTCGGTCTCGATGAGGGCACTTATGTCCTCACAGAGGTCACGCCCGCACCTGGCTACGATAACTCTCACGGCGACAAAGGCATCACGTTCACCATTACACGCGGTGAGCTTTCCGAGAACGACACCACCGTGGCTACCCCTACGGCTAGGGTAAGTGATGGAGACAATCCGACGCTCGTCAAAGCCGAAAACTCCACTGACGGCATGGTGCACCTCACCGTTACCGATAAGAAGGGCTCCAACCTCCCGCTGACCGGTCTCAACGGCGTGACCTTCACTTGGATCGCTGGTGGTGCGGTGCTGTGCATTGGCGTGGCTCACCTCATCCGCAGCCGTAAGCAGGCTGAGGAGTCCGAGCAAGAGTAACGCTCACTCACCCATCCCTTTGGCAGGTGGGATGTGATGGCCATGAGACTTGCGGACACTTTTCTCGTCCATCGACGTTCTTGCTTTGCCATTCTTTTTTCGGGGCAGACTCCGCACTGGAGTCTGCCCCGTTCTTTTGGGATAACGCAGCCAGCCTCCATTGCTCGATGGATCAAGCGTATGAATATCGAACAGATGTTTGCAAATATTGCGTTTACCAGCTGTAAGTGCGAGTGCTCGCAGTAAAATACCCTTGCGACGCATTCCGTGCGCGGGCGGCCGACGACTCGATCGGAGGTCACCATATGCTGAAATTCCTTAACGCGCTCGCCGCCCTCGCGGCGGTGGGCTCGTTCGTCATCGCGTTTCTTGACTCGTATGAAGTTCGGTTTAAGGTCCGTAGGCGCACGCGCGGTGCGGACGGTAGAAGGCATTTGCGCCGCAACAAGCGCAAATAAGAATGCCCGGGGGTAGGATCCCGGGCATTTAACAAAACCAGAAAACTAGGCCGCCCGCGCTCCCAAACATTTACGCGGGGTGCGTCGTTTTCTATTGACATTGTATCCCGAATCGCCCCACCGATTCGGAACATTTTGAAAACGCAAATGCTGGCCTATGCTCGCGCCGCACAATGCTGTCTAGCTGCGTTGTCCGGCGCATGAGCTCGCTAATCGGCTATTATTTGTTTAGACAACCTGAGTTGTAGAGGAGTGACCGGTGATGGTGCAGGGCGCCAAACATATGAAGAGCAATAACGCCGCGGCCAACGGTGGCTCAGGCCCTCAGCCCAAACCTCAACCAAAGCCCAAGCGCCGCCGCAAGCGACTGCCGCGCTGGGCTGACCGGCTCATCACCATCGTTATCATCCTTATTGGCGTGGGCCTTATGACCTGGCCGTGGATCTTGGACCGGCTCGAGGCTTCGGGCGTGTTCAACCAGATCAGCACGGTGTCCAGCACCGTGGACGCGTTGTCTGCCGAGGAGCGCGAGCGCAT
Source organism: uncultured Collinsella sp. (assembly GCA_902496005.1). Taxonomy (GTDB): domain Bacteria; phylum Actinomycetota; class Coriobacteriia; order Coriobacteriales; family Coriobacteriaceae; genus Collinsella. The sequence continues at coordinate 4,597 of CABUZI010000045.1, read as the reverse complement.
CCTGCTCCAGGCGCGCTCCTTTAACGAGCAGCTGGCGGGCGAGGCCACCGAGCTTCCCGCCGACCAGATCGAGCCCTACGCCCAGCAGCTCATCTTTGACCGCGACCCCATGATGAGCTGGGTCGAGATCCCCTCCATCGACGTGAGCATGCCCATCTACCACGGCACGAGCGAGGAAGTCCTTATGGCGGGCGTCGGCCACCTGGAGGGCACGAGCCTGCCGGTGGGCGGCACCTCGACGCATTGCGTGCTCACAGCGCACTCGGGCATGCGCAACCTGAGCATGTTCGACGACATCCATTCGCTGGAGCCCGGCGACCTGGTGCTGCTGCACACCATGAACAAGACGCTCGCCTACAAGATGATGGACTCCGAGGTCGTGCTGCCCGAAGAGATGGAGTCACTGACCATCGAGCCGGGCGCCGACAAGGTGACGCTTGTCACCTGCACGCCCTACGGCGTGAACGACCATCGCCTGCTGGTGCATTGCGTGCGTACCAAGTACAACAAGAAGGACGTCGACAAGCAAAAGTCGCTGGCCGGCCGCCACTGGGGCAAGCGCGAGTTTGCCGTGCTTATCGTGGTCGTAGCCATTGTGCTGTTGCTGCTGGACATCGTGATCCACGCGGTCCGCAAGCGCCGCAAGGCCAAGGCCTCGGCATAAGACATTCTCCAGAACCACCACAATGGGGACAGGCACCTTTGTGGTGGTCGGAACTTCCAAACCATCACAACATTCGATGAAAATATCGATTTTGGCGAAAAGCGTCGAATGTTGTGATGCTTTTCGTTGCGGGCGAGACGGTTTTCGCTATGGACGGTACGGTTTCGCTGCAGAACCGCCAGCCCGCCGCCTGCCAGCCCGCCGCCCTCGTTACGTTTTCGCTGCATTTGGGTAAAGCACCTGCTCCAAGCGGCGTTGGCTTGTATACTAGAGCGGTTTATCTGTTATGCGGAAGGGAGCGCCTATGGCACTCAGCGAGAAAGACGTGCGCGGCATCGCCGAGTACGCAAAGATCGCACTGACCGATGACGAGCTCGCCCAGATGACGTCCTACATGAACGACGCCGTCCAGATGCTCGAGCCCGTCTTGCAATATGACTTGCCCGACGTGGAGCCCACGTTCCATCCTATCGGAAGCCTGTCCAACGTGATGGGCGATGACCTGCGCGAGCCCGAGCGCGACCTGCCGCTCGACGTCGCGCTCGAAAACGCCGGCAGCGCGCGCGACCGCTACTTCCGCGTGCCGTCCATTTTGGGAGAGGGGGAGAGCGAGTAATGGCGCTAAGCTTCGATTCCCTTACCGCTGCCCAGATCGCCGCGGGCGTTGCCGCCGGCGACTTTACCGCTACCGAGGTGGCCCAGGCCTCCCTTGCCGCCATCGAGGCGCGCGAAGGTGGGGTCCAGGCATTCCTGCAGGTGGCGCCCGAGCTTGCGCTCGAGGCCGCCGCTCGCGTGGATGCCGACCGTGCCGCAGGCAAGCCGCTGCCCCCGCTCGCGGGCGTGCCGCTGGCCATCAAGGACAACATGAACCTCGTGGGCACGCGTACCACCTGCGCTTCCCGCATGCTCGGGGACTACCAGAGCGTCTACACCGCTACCTGCGTCCAGCGCATGCTCGATGCCGGCTGCCTGCCCATGGGCAAGGCCAACATGGACGAGTTTGCCTTTGGCAGCTCCACCGAGAGCTCGGCGTTCCACCGCACCAACAACCCCTGGGATACCGAGCGCGTGCCCGGCGGCTCCTCGGGCGGCTCCGCTGCCGCCGTCGCCGCGGGCGAGGTCGCGCTCTCGCTGGGCTCGGACACCGGCGGCTCCATTCGCCAGCCGGCGTCGCTGTGCGGCGTGGTGGGCTTTAAGCCCACGTATGGCGCCGTGAGCCGTTACGGCGTGGTCGCCTTTGGCTCGTCGCTCGACCAGGTGGGTCCCTTTGGCCGCACGGTCGAGGATGTCGCGCTGGCCATGAACGCGCTTACCGGCGCGGGCCATGATCCGTACGACTGCACCAGCCAGGATTGCGCCGTCGACTTTACCGAGCACCTCAACGACAGCATCGAGGGCAAGCGCGTGGGCATCATCCCCGCGTTTATGGAGGCCGAGGGCCTGACGCCCGAGGTCAAGGCCGCTGTTCAGCGCGCCGCCCAGGAGCTGCAGAACCAGGGCGCCGAGCTGGTCGAGGTCGACCTGCCGCACCTGGACGCCGCCATCGCCGCCTACTACGTCATCGGCCCGGCCGAGGCGTTCTCCAACCTGGCCCGCTTCGACGGCATTCGCTATGGCTACCAGGAGGAGGGCTGCGCCAACCTGTCCGACCAGAGCTCGCTGTCGCGCGCCCACGGCTTTGGTGCTGAGGCCAAGCGCCGTCAGATGCTCGGCGCCTACCTGCTGAGCTCGGGCGTGTACGACAAGTACTACTACGCCGCGCAAAAGGCCCGCACGCTCATCACGCAGGACTACGATGCCGCGTATGCCAAGGTGGACACCATCCTCATGCCCGCATCGCCGCGCACGGCCTTTAAGTTTGGCGAGATCAGCGACCCCACGCAGATGTATCTCTCCGACCTGTACACCATCTCGCTCAACATTTGCGGCAACGGTGGCATCTCGGTGCCGCTGGGCCTGGGCGAGGACACTCAGCTGCCCGTTTCTGCCCAGCTGGTGGGTCCGGCCTTTAAGGACCGTCAGCTGCTCACGTTTGCCCGCGCCCTGGAGCGCGGCTTTGCCGATGCCGCCACGGGTGCGCCCGCGCTTTCCGTCGCGCCCGATTTTGCCGGGAAGGGAGGCGAGCTGTAATGAAGGAGCTTTCCGAGGTCCTACAGGATTGGGAGGCCGTGATCGGCCTGGAGATCCATACCGAGCTCACCGCACTCGATACCAAGATGTTCTGCAACTGCAAGCTCAGCCACGATGACGAGCCCAACGCCAACGTGTGCCCGGTGTGCCTGGGCCTGCCCGGCGCCCTGCCGGTGCCCAACAAGCGCGCCATCGAGAGCATCGTCAAGGCCGGCCTCGCCACCAACTGCGAGATCCAGCGCCACTCGATGTTCTACCGCAAGCACTACTTCTATCCCGATATGGCCAAGAACTTCCAGACCACGCAGGGTCCGGTCGCTTTTGCCATGTACGGTCACCTGGATCTGGATGTGACCGGTCGCGGTGCCGCCGAGCGCCCCGACTGCGCGTTTGGCGAGGCCGAGGCCCAGAGCCTGGCGAGCGCCTCGGCCAACGCCGAGGGCCTGTCCACGTCCATGACGTCGACCATGCGCGAGGGCAACCAGCGCGCCGGCCACCTGGCCAGCTATGATGCGTCCAACCTGCAGATGCCCGAGCGTCGCGAGGACGGTTCCTACACGGTGCCCATTCGCATCCTGCGCATCCACATGGAGGAGGACGCCGCCAAGATGGTCCACGTGGGCGGTGCCGAGGGCCGCATTACCGCCGCGGCCGAGTCGCTCGTCGACTACAACCGCTGCGGCACGCCGCTGATTGAGCTCGTCACCGAGCCCGACCTGCGCACGCCTGAGGAGGCTCGCCTGTTTATGGAGAAGCTCCGTCGCATTTTTGTGACGCTGGGCATTTCGGACTGCTCCATGGAGAAGGGCTCCATGCGCTGCGACGGCAACGTGTCGCTGCGCCGCCGCGGCGAGACCAAGCTGGGCACCAAGACCGAGCTTAAGAACCTCAACTCGTTTAAGAGCCTGCACGACGGCCTTGCCTACGAGATTTGCCGCCAGGCCGAGGTGCTCGAGGAGGGCGGCATCATCTATCAGGAGACCCGCCACTGGGAGCCCAGCCGCAAGCGCACCGTGGTCATGCGTGTGAAGGAGACGGCCGACGACTATCGTCTGTTCCCCGATCCCGACCTGGCGCCGTTCGATCTGGACGACGAGTTTATCGACCGCTGCCGTGGCGAGATTCCCGAGCTGCCCGATGCCAAGCGCGCCCGTTTTGAGGCCGACTTTGGTATTAAGGCGGCCGATGCCGAGCAGATCGCCGGCGACCCCGAGTTTGCCGAGTTCTTTGAGGCCGCCGCTGCCGGTATGGCTGGCAAGGAGGCTCAGACGGTCGCAAACTTGCTGGTGAACGAGATGATCGCCTACCTTAAGGGCGCGGGCGTGTCGCTCGCCGAGTCCGGCATCGCGCCGGCTCAGGTGGCAGCGCTGGCTAAGCTGCTGGCGACCGATGCCATTAGCTCCAACCAGGCTCACGAGGTCTTTGAGGCCATGGCCCAGACCGGTGACGACCCCAACAAGATCGTCGACGAGCGCGGTATGCGTCAGGTGAGCGATGCCTGCGCGCTGCAGCCGATCGTGGACGAGGTGCTGGCAAACTGTGCCGATCAGGCGCAGCAGTATCGTGACGGCAACCAGAAGGTCATCGGCTTTTTGGTGGGCCAGTGCATGAAGGCGAGCCGCGGCAAGGGCAACCCGAAGCTCTTCAACGAGTTGCTGAGAACGTCGCTCTCGTAAACGGGAACCCGGGAGCCCCGGCAGGGCGGGTGCTTCCTCAAAATTTCGAACAGTCCTGCGCAAGACGAAGGCCACATTAAGTGGCCTTCTTTGCGTGCGGAACTCATTTTGAGCAAGCACCCGCCCT
>CABUZI010000044.1 GCA_902496005.1 uncultured Collinsella sp. | reverse complement strand
TTGGAACACGAGGAGGCGCCAGGTTAAACTGAAGGGACTGACCCCGGAGGAGTTCCGGAGACAGTCCCTTGCGGCGTAGTTCTTATTTAAGCCGTCCAAGTTTTGGGGCGCAGTTCACTCTTTGCGGAGCGCTTTTTTATGCCGAGTGCTCAAAACAGAACAAGATTGTTCTAGAATGTTCATACTGTCACACAAACGAACAGGAGCGAACATGCATATCTACTCTGTCTCTGATCCCGAGTTCAAGTCCTATGGCAACGTTTGGGATAACGTTCCGTCCGAGCTTACGTCGCCCGTGCTCGAGGCACTTGCCTCCACGCCCATCCCCGAGGGCAGCAAGTATGTGGCCTCCGCGCCCGAGCTCGAGGGTGTCATGGATGCCGATAAGCTGGGCTTTCTCATGTTTGGCGGTCGTCCCTTCCAGCTGGGCTGGTGCAACGGCCACAACACGCGTCTCAACTGCCTGGAGTACCACCGCGCGAGCGAGTTCAACCTGGGCGCCCGCGACTTTATCCTGCTCGTGGCGCATCGCTGGGAGATCGAGGACGGCAAGCTCGATACCGCGTGCGTCAAGGCGTTCCGCGTGCCGGCCGGCACGCTTGTTGAGGTTTTCAACACCACGCTTCACTACACGCCCTGCATGGTCGACGACGGCGGCTTCCAGGTGATGGTGGCGCTGCCCGCCGGCACCAACGGCCCGCGCCCCGAGGCTGCAGCCGACATGCCCACGGCTGGCGACAGCTACTGCTACTGGAAGGCCGACAAGTGGGTTCTCTGCCATGCTGACAGCCCCAAGGCTGCCGAGGGCGGCTACGTAGGTCTCATCGGCAAGAACCTCGACATCGCCGTGGACTAGCGCATCGCCCCAAACCACCACAAAGGTGCCTGTCCCCTTTGCGGTGGTTTGGGGCGGGCGGATATCGGGAAGTGCCGGACGGGAGAGGCTGCCGGGCGCCTTGCCGTCTGCGGATTTTGGGACATGTGGCCCGCTTTTTGGGCCCACCTGTCGGTACACTAAAAGCACTATGGGTACCCGCGAGCGACATATCGGCCACGCGGCCGCCCGATCCGCACCCGTGGCGGATCCCAGGGGCGGCAGGCTCTTCGCCATGCCGCGATTCCTTGTTGGCATAACACATCAGGTGTACCGTCACCGCGTCTTTGCTATCGCCGGCGCCATCACCGCGCTGTTCCTCATGCTTTTGGCAGTCTTGCCGGCGCTGTTCGCCTTCGACCCCAAACTTTCTAACACCGTGCCCGCCTATAGCGAGGCGTCCGAAGAGGTCGTGGATGCGCTCGTCCATTCGAGCTCTCTGCCGTTGCTTGTCGCCGCAATTGTATTTTCGATCTGGGGCGTATCGGTCTATCTGCGCTGTTTGGACTATGTGTTGCGCCGCCGTCTTGTTGCCATCGCCACCATCTGCGCCCTGTGGATGATCGAGGTCATTCTCAAGTACAAGTCGTTCACGCCGTTCTATGCCACCGTGCTGTGGTACCTGTACTACGTGCCCATGACGCTCATTCCGCTGCTCTACCAGTTGTGTGGTCTGCGCCTTGCGGGCCTGGAGCAACACCGCCTGGGTCGCCGCTGCTGCGCTGCGCTGTGGATTGTGGCCATCCTGCTTATCGGATTTGTGCTCACCAACGATTTTCACCAGCAGGTCTTCCGCTTTGACCGTACAAGCGACACCTGGAGCAACGACTACACGTACGGCTGGGGTTATTTCGCCGTCTTAGTGTGGACGGCCTTTAACTTCGTGGCCTTTTTTATCCTGGTTGGTCGGTCCTCGTCCTTTCGCATCCAGCGTTTCTCGGGTACGGCGGCGCTCGTACTGCTGGGCGGCGCATTCTTTGCCATCTCCTATGCGTTGCGCGTGCCCTGGGCATGGAGGCTCAACTTCTCGCTCATCTATTGCGTCTTGTGCGTGGTGGCGATGGAAATCTGTCTCGATTGCGGTGTCATTCCGTCGTATCACGACATCGCCGGCATCTTCGACACCTTGCCGCTTGACCTCAAAGTTCTAACGCGCGACCTGCAGGAGGTCTATGCCACGCCGGTGTCAAAGCCAGTGCCGGTAGGCGTGCGCGAGGAGTTGCGGACCCAGGAGCACGGCCGCGCCCATGCCTTTGCCGTGGCGTCCGATCCCGATGTGATGTACCGTGCCTTTCCACTGCTGGGCGGATCGGCCCTGCTTGCCCAAGACGTGTCGGAGCTCAACGAGCTTAACCGTGAACTGGCACATCGTCGCATGGAGCTGCAGCGTCAAAACGAGCTGCTCGCCGCCGACTACGACCTTAAGACGCACCTGGCAGATCAAGAGGCCGAGACCTTGCTGGTCCAAGACGTGGACCAGGCGCTTGCCCGCGCGCTCAAAGGGATGTACGACCTGCTGAGCTCGCTGCCGCCGTTGACCGACGAAGCGTCTTCGCACGAGCGCTACCGCATGCTGCAGCGCGCCAAGATGCTTGTCGCCTATTGCAAGCGCAAGGGATCGCTCACGTTGGCGCAGCACGGGGAGAGCGGTTTTGATCGCGACCGCATTCAGCTCATCGCCAACGAGCTCGCAAGCGACCTGCGCACCATCGATATCGATTGCGCCTCGATTATCGCCATACGGCTCCCGTTGCACGCCAGTACGGTAAGCGCCCTGTACGACTGCGTGTATGACTTTGCGTTTTTTGCCTACACCACCGACCATCCGGCGCTTATGTATCACTTGGGCGACCATGACCGATGCAGTGTCGAGCTGCGCGCCACGCTTTTTTCCAACGATGATGCAGATCTTTCGCAGACGCCCGCTGCGCAAGAGCTCGAAAGCGCTCTGCAAGGGCGCAACGTGGCATACCGCCTTGAGGGCGAGCCCGGCCAGCTGCGCATGATCGTCTTGATGCCGAGGGCGGGTGAGTGACGATGCAGATTTCGCTCATCCTTCCCCAAATCGTTGCGCTCGATGTTGTCTTTGCCCTGGCTGCGTGTCTGCAGACGATCCACGTCCCGCTCATCGCATCGCGCCGTTCGTCCTATAACCGTAAGGTGATTTGCGCCTACGAGGCGAGCCTTGTGCTTCACCTGATGATTTCGGCGCTCATCTTATTCGCGTCGTCTGGCTCGTATCTGGTGGCGCCGCTTGACGTTTGCGCCAGGGCAATGGGCGGAGCGCTGTGGCTCAATGCCGCAATCTTTGCCTACGGCGTGGTGCTTATGGTGCACTATCGTCGCCTCGTCATGCTGGCCGAACTGTTGCTCGTTGTCGCCGTGACGCCGCCGGTGGTTTTTGCCATGGGCTCGGCGTGGACCGTTGTCCTTATCGCAGAGGGAGCGTTTTTCCTGTTTCGTTCCATCGCGGCGCTCTTGATGGACGTCCGTAACCGCCAGGAGGATATCACCGCGTTCTCGACGATCGAGACCATCAACGTGATTCCCGTGGGCATCCTGTATCTGGACCCGAGGGGCCGTCCGCTGCTCATGAACCGCTGCATGCGCAAAAACCTAGTGGAACTTCATATGCCCACCGATCTAGGTGACATGAGCGGCACATGGAACGACCTGCGCAAACTCAGCATGCAAATGCCCGAAAGCAGTAGGAACCGTGTGCGGATTAACTTGGATCGTTTTGGTGATGCTCGCGCGGTGATCGAGATTTCTCCCGCCGAGATTCGCCTATTTGTGCACGACGAGGTTATGGTTTCGGGCCGCCTCTTTGAGCGCATTATCGGACTGGACGTGACGGAATACGCACACGCCTACGACCGCTTGGCGCAAGCAAACCACCTACTTGAGCTTGCGGGCCAAGAGCTCCAGTCCCAGATCGAAGAAGTTAAAAAGGTTGCCGACAATGCGGCCTACCTACGTATGCGCGCCCGCGTTCACGATGTGATCGGGCAGCGCCTGTCCATTCTTCATCGCTATTTGGAGGAGGGGCGTCTGGACGATGAGTCGCTCGAGCAGATTGACCCGTTGCTGCGCTCAATCGCCGCCGATTTGCGCAGTGGCGGTGCCAGCGAGCCTGCAGAGCAGCTGGGTGACATCGTCCATGCTTTTGGCCTGGTGAGTGTGCAGATCGATGTAGAGGGTGCGCTGCCTGAGGACGTGCGTGTCGCTGCAGCCTTTCTGCAGATTATCCGCGAAGCCTCGACCAATGCCACCAAGCATGCACAGGCCCATCGGGTCCATGTGCGCCTGTGGCGGGAGACGTCGGAAGACAGCGCTGTTGCGCGGATGACCGTTTCTAACGACGGCGCGCCTGCACCCGTATCGTATCGCGAGGGAACGGGTATCCCAGGTATGAGGCATGTCGCGCAAGATCTGGGCGGCTGCCTGGAAATCCATGACGCCCCGCCCTTTACGCTTGCGGTGTCCATCCCGCTCAACGCCAGCGCCACAGCTCAAAGGAGAAGCTCATGATCCGCGTCCTTATAGTCGAAGACCAGGCCATCCTGCGCGAGAGCCTGGCGCGTTCCGTTGGCGACCAGCCCGATATGACCGTTGTTTCCGCCATTGCCGATGCTTCCGAGGCCTTGGGTGTCGCGCTCAAGGAGCGCCCGGACATGATACTGATGGACGTATGCACCGAGCATGATTCCAACGGCATCGTGGCGGCGGCGCGCATTAAAGAACAACTGCCCGAGTGCCGCGTCATTATCATGACCGGCATGCCCGAGATCACCTTTGTCGATCAGGCCCGCGAGGCGGGCGTCGATAGCTTTGTGTACAAGAACGTCGGTATCGACGAGCTATTCGCCGTGATGCGCTCCACGCTGGCGGGCTATTGCACGTTTCCCAAGCCGCCCGAGAGTATTTTTTCGGGTACGGCGGCACTCGACGATGTTGAGCTATCGATTTTGCGCCTTGCCTGCGAGGGCAAGAGCCGTCGCGAGATCGCGGCCGAGCTGTTTATGAGTGAGGGCACCATCAAGCGTCGCATCTCGGAGATCCTGAGCAAGACCGGCTACGACAACATCATGCGCTTGGCCGTGCGCGCAGTAACGGAGGGCAGCATCGTTCCCAACATGGAGCGCTAGCGCTCGTTACGCATCGGCATAAAAACGACGGGGCCGCGGGATCATTTCCTGCGGCCCCGCCTGGCAAGTGCGCGGATGTGTCCGCCAATCCGCGGCTATCGGTGTCTGCCGTTACGCGATGGTTGCGCTGTAAGAGGCGACGTCCTCGTAGGAATCGGTCAGGTAGGCGTCGATGCCGATGGTCGTATTGACCAGGTCGTCAAGGCTGTCAAGCTCGCCGCTCGAGAACGTGAATTCCTCGGTGGCGCTGGTGCCGGGCATCAGGTTAGCCGAGAACCAGGGTTCCTTCATAGTGCCGTTGACGTTGGTCTTGCCGGAAGGAGCGTAGAAGGTCAGGTCCTTGTCGCTCTTGTTGGTGATGTTGACGACAAAGCCGATGTCGCCCCAGTCGTCCTTGAATTTCTCGGTGATGGTGATGGTGCACAGATCGTCATCGGCGACGGTGACGGCGGGGGAGATTTCGACACTCTGGACGTCGTCGTCTTCGACGGCCTCATCGACCTCTTCTTCCTTCTCGGCCGCCTCGCGATCCTTCTTCACCGTGCCGGACAGATCCTTGTCGGACTTGGTGAAGATAAGCTTGTCGCCTTCCACCTCAAGGACGAGCTTGTCGTCCTTGAGCTTCAGGTCGTGCGACTCATCTTCGGCGGTGATCGTTACGGTGGTGGCGTCCTTGGCTTCCCATTTCAGGTCGGCGACCTCAAGGAACATATCGAGGACGCCTGTGCCGTCCTCGTCGAGGATCAGGACGCAGTTGAGGCCCCACTCCTTGAGCATATCCATGTACTCATCGGTGAGCTCTTCGCCATCCAAGGTTCCACCCGAGTACTGCCAGCTGCCGACGAAGTTGGCCTTGGGGTCCTTGCCGCCGCCGCTGCAGCCCGTCAGGGCAAAGGCGAGCGCCAGGACGCATGTCAGAAATGCGAGTACGGGCTTTTTGAACGTTGTCTTCATGGTGTCCTCCTTCATCGAACGAAACCCATAGAAGCAAATGCGGGGGTGGCGGATCCCCCGCCAATTACCAGATAGAGGGGCTAGGGCCGGGGCGTTCCGCAGTTGCTGCAGAACTTGCCGCCGTTTTCGCTGCCGCAGTTGGGGCAGAACCACTTTGCCGGTGCCGGGGCGGGTGCGGGACTGCCGCACTCGGAGCAGAACTTGCCGGTGTTGGTGGCGCCGCAGCTGCAAGTCCACGTGCCGGCCGCAGGTGCGGCGGCGGGAGCCGGTGCGGGGGCGGGAGCCGGAGCCGGCTGCGGGGCGGCCTGCTGCTGTGCCTGGCCGGCGGCGAACAGCTGGCTGGCGTTCATGCCGCCCATGCCACCTGCCATGCCCATGCCCATAAAGCCTGCCATCGCGCCGTTGGGGTTGGCGGCTGCCGCGCGCATCGCATCGCTCTGGGCGCTGGCGATGTTGGCTGCCGCCATGGTGGGATCGCGCATGACCGCGGCTTTCTGCAGGTCCTTGATCATCTGCTCGTCTTCTTGCGAGGCGGCGATGGAGTTGACGCCAAAGCTTACGATCTCAACGCCGCGCAGGTCACGCCAGTCGGCAGAGAGGACCTCGTTGAGCGCGCGGGCGAGCTCGGTGGTGTGGCCGGGGATGGCGCTGTAGCGGATGCCCATCTCCGAGATTTTGGCAAAGGCGGGCTGCAGGGCGGTGAGCAGCTCGGACTTAAGCTGGCTGTCGATCTTGTCGCGCGTGTAGCTATCGGTCACGTTGCCGCATACGTTGGTGTAGAACAGCAGCGGGTTGGTGATGCGGTACGAATACTCGCCGTTGCAGCGCACGGAGATGTCGACGTCCAGGCCAATGTTGTTATCGACCACGCGGAAGGGCACGGGCGAGGCGGTGCCGTACTTGTTGCCGATGATCTCCTTGGTGTTGATGAAGTAGACACGCTGGTCCTTGCCCGCGTCGCCGCCAAAGGTAAAGCGGCTGCCGATATTGGCGAAGGTCTCCTTGATGGAATCGCCCAGGTTGCCGCTAAAGACGCTCGGCTCGCTGCCGGTGTCAAAGACTAACTCACCGGGCTCCAGCGCGACTTCGATGATCTTGCCGTTTTGCACCACGAGCATGCCCTGGCCGTCGTTGACGGCGATGACCGAGCCGTTGGAGATGACGTTGTCCTCGCCGCGCGTGTTGGAGCTGCGGCCGCCGGTGCGCTTGCTGCCCTTGCAGGCCAAGACGTCAGCGGGCATCGATTCGCAGTAGATAAATTCCTTCCACTGGTCGGCCATGACGCCGCCGGCAGCACCCAATCCAGCTTTCAAGAGTCCCATGGTGATCTTCCTTTCTCGTCAAAGGCCGGGTGGTATTGGTCAGGATGGTTAATCGTCCTTGTCGTCCTTCATGACAACGGTGGTCTCGGTGTGGCTGAAGGTGTCGTGCTTCTCGGTCAGGTCGAGCTCGCCACAGCAGCAATCGGCGTGGGTGGCCTCGTTGGCCGTCTTGAGCTGGCCCACCAGCAGCACGTCTGCGATGACCACGATGATCAGCGGCGCGACGATGTTGATGAGGATGCCCTCGATATCAAAGGTGAGGTAATCCGGATCGAAGGCGTTCTCACCCATGAAGAGGATCTGGGAGAGGACAAATCCGATCACAAAGAACAGCACCGAGGCGATGGCGAGCTTGGGCTTGGAGCAGGGGAGCTCGCCGACCAAGCGGCCGGTCTGGCCGTTCATGGCAAACAGGTAGCTCTTGCCGTTCCACGAGGTGGAGAGCATCCAGACGGGGAACAGGGCGTAGTCGCTGTCTTCCCAGGTGTAGTCGAGCTGCTTGCTTTCGACCGTGGCATCGTCGTATTCGTCGACGACGGTCTCGCGCAGGGCCGAGATTGTGCTTTCTTCCATACGGCGTTCGGCGCGCGCCTTGCAGGTCTCGCAGTCCTCGTCGTAACGGTTGGCGATGTAGCCGGGCATATATGCGACCGAGAACGGGCGCAGCGCGTCGTAGTCAAACGGCTCGATGGCATCCATGTGGCCGTCGGGCATCTTGGACGATCCGTCGACGGGCACGCGCTTAAACGAGATATTGCCCTTGCGATAGGCATCGTAGTGGTCGGTGGTCGTGACGGTGCGGTCGGATTCCTCGGTCACGGTCTCGTTGGTCGCGTCAAAGTACACTTCGCCGTCAACGCGGGCGCCGTAGAGCCAAAACGGCACGTAGACACCTTGGACCTCGTCGATGTGGTTGCCGGTGACAAAGCTCTTGGGCAGCAAGATCTTGCCCTTGTAGTGTTCCTTGAGTGCGGCCGTGACGTCATCGCGCCCGAGCTTAAACGGAATTACTAGGTCGGGCGAGAAGTCGCCCGAGAGCTGGCCGGGCGCCACGGCGGAGTTGCCGCAGTACGGGCAGGTGGTGACGGCGACGGTGCCGTCGGACACGAGCTCGGCGCCGCACGACGAGCAGATGTAGCCGGCGTTTTGGGCGAGCTCCTGCACCGCGTCGTCGGCGACGGGCTTGGGCGTTGCGGCTGCCGCATCGGCTTTGGCGTCGGCCTTGTCCTGGCGCTCGCGATAGAGGGCCTCGACTTCTTCGACTTCAAAGCGCGAGTCACAGTAGTCGCAGACGAGCTTTTGCTCGGCACTGGCAAAGTGAAGGGGGCCGCCACACGCGGGGCATTGATAGTTGACGCTCTCGAAGGCCATGATCGGTCCTTTCGCTGCCGGAGGCTATGCGCCGATGGCGCCGCCGCAGTATTCGCAGCGCCCGCTGGCATCGGGAATGGTGGTGGCTCCGCAGAAGGGGCAGGTGACCGCGGTCTTGGGGGCCTTGGCGGCCACGACGCTATCGCGCGTCTCCTGGCGCAGCTGCACCAGCGCGTCGCGGACCTCGGTTGCCTGGCGCTTGGCCTCGCGGTATTCGATGGAGCCGCGCTGATCGATGGTGGAGTCGTTCACGCGCAGGTTGATCTCGGTAAAGTACGGCGTGTTGACGTGAATGGTCAGGTTAAAGTCGTAATCCAGGTCATAGCGCGGCGGATTGTAGCTCTCGCGCTCGCCGTCCTTGGTCTCGCGATAGATCTCGGTGCGATGCTCGTCGATATCCATATCGCAGCCGAGTACCTGCGAGAACTCGATGATGTCGGGATTGGCGTCGCGCCAGCGGCTCTGCGAAGTGATGATCAACAGGCCCGCGTCCTCATCGAGCATAATATTGGTGCGCCCGGCAGAAAGCGTGCGCGTGGGGTTGAACGAGGCCAGGCGCTCGGCGTTGGCCTCGCGGTAGGCGAGTTGCTCGCGGATGTCGTCCGCGGTGCTGGAGCGATAGCCGTGAAAGTAGGGGGAGAGCTTGCCGGCGCACTCTTTGCACAGGTAGCCTTCATTGATTTTTGTCTTACCTAGAAGTCCCAGCTCGGTACCGCAAATCGCGCACTCTTTCTTCTCGAACATCTTGTCAAAGAAGCCCATGGTTGCCTCCCACCAACTGGTAGCGTGTGTCACTTTTGATGATGGGGGAGTGCGCGATCCTTCGCGATACCCAGACGGCTCAAGGAGTCTCCACAACTGGGACACATGGCCCATTTTTCATCCGACACATAGGGACACTCCTTGCCGCGGGTAGTCATTGGGCACTCATTGGGGACGTACTTAAATGAGTGGCAGTTGGAGACACTCCTTGCCGAGCTAGAGGCCGCGCGTGCCCCTTCTGGTCCATGAGGCTCAAAACCGCGGTGTGACGTGAACGGCTGGGGTCAAATTTGCAGCATTTCAAGCCTGGCTTCGATATTGAGACTGGTTCTTTATTAAAATAGATTTCCAGACAATTGAAAGGCTGGGGGTTAACCATGAGGGGCATGGGAGACACAACCGCATATTTGCGTCGGGGCATTCGGGAGATTATATGCCTGGTGCTGTTCTTCTTCACGTTTTTGGCGTGCGAGTATCTTTTTGATGTGCGCATGGCCGAGTTCGTGTCTCCGAACGAGGTCGTTATTTATGAGAGCCTTGTCATCGGCGCGAGCGTGATTGGCTTTTTTGTGCGTCCCATTCTGTACTATCGCCGTCCCAATGCCATTGACGCGACGAGTGACGTCACGGGCGTTTTGCTGGTGGCGGCATTGCTGCTGTTGATTATGGCGGTTCAGGTTGAGGTGGTAATTACCGGCGGTTTGGTGGCGTGCTGCGCGCTGGGCTACTGCGGATCGACTGCTCATGCAAATTTTGCGAGGCGCTTTGCGCGAACGCCCTGCTTGGCGCGCGCCGCCGCACTTTCTTACGCCATGGGCGTTCTGGTGCAGGTTCTCAACCACATGGTGGTGCCTGTCGGCATTCCTCAGCAGGCTGTTCTGGTCGTCTGTGCGATCGCGCAGGTGGCGTTGCTCCACGGTGCCCGACGCGCCAAGCTGCGCGACGAGTCCGATCCCAACTTTGAACCCAGTGCTGCCGGGCTTTCGGTAGATGCTCTGGAATATGGCGCCAAGTGGCATGACGATCCCGAGGCAAAGGCGGCATTCCGTCGCGCCGTAGTTCGCCTGACCGTGGCGACGGCGTATCTTTCCAGCGTATTCGCCGCTCTCAACGCGGGCTTCACGACCCTGCATGCTGTCGGAGCCGTCGATTTGGGCGATTGGCCGCGCCTGCTGCTTGTCGTGAGCTCGTTGGTCGCTGGCGCACTATTTGACCTGCACGGCCGCTCGTATATGAATATCGGCATGACATGTGCCGCCATACTGTCCACGCTTTCGTTCTTTGTGCTCATCGTCGATGGCAATGGCGGCAACGAGCTTGCTGCCACGATCATCTTTTATCTGGGCTTGGGCTTTTTCGTGGTGTTCTTTACCACAAAATATGCCGCCGTCTCGCTCTATGCGCGCTGGTCATATTTTTGGCCGTGCATGGGTCGCGTCGTCAACAACGTGTGCTCGATGTTCGTGACGGCGCCGGCAGTGGCGATTATCTCGAGTCAAAATGTGCTGGCTGCGGTCGGTGCGGCGCTCGTGATGTTTGTGGGCATTGCGATTACGCTGCTGGGGCAGTTGGGGCAACGGGCCGATGATGCCGCGATGCGGGACGGACTGCCGCTTGCCACCGACGATCTTGGTGGGGATCTTGCGCCCACATGCTCCGACCCCGAGCCCGTGGAGGCAGCGGAGCTCACGTCCGATGAACGCCTTGATGCCTTCGTCGCCACCTTTGGGCTTACAGAGCGCGAGCGCGATATTCTTGAGGTCTTGGTCGTTTCGGACCAGAGCGTTCAGGACATCGCCACAACGCTCTTTCTTTCGCGCTCCACGCTCTATCGCCACATTTCCTCGATCAACAAAAAGGCCGGTACCGCCTCGCGTGTGGCCCTTATCAACTTCTTCTGGTCCTGGACACCCAAGGACTAGCTAACCTCCCAATAAGTTGCGGTGGAATAGTCCCTAAATTAAAGTCACGGGGCTTTAATTTAGGGACTATTTCACCGCAACTGCTGGGGGGATAGACTGCGGCGGCGGCAGAGGCAGCGGCAGCGGCGTTGGCAGCTGTGGTAGTGGCAACGGCAGCTGGCAGGGTGTTTTCCGTCTACTTGCTACAGCAGCTCGCCGTGGCGGGCAATGTAGCGGCACTTTGCCAGCTGGGTGAGCGCGATATAGGCGATAACGATGCCAATGAGCAGCCCAAAAAAGCTCGTGGGCAGCGGCATGAGGCCGAGCACATCGGCGATGGGGCTTGCCGGCAGCCAGGTGACGAGCGCCAGGCCCAGCACGGTAAGAACGCACAATGCGGGCGCGGCGTGGTCGCGCGGGCTCGGCAGATGCGGGGAGCGCAACATGTGGACCACGAGTGTCTGCGACCACATGGACTCGACAAACCAGCCGCTCTGGAAGAGCGCAGCAAAGGTCGCCATACCCGCGACGTCGCCCGCGGCGGCAAGCTCGGACCAGCTTGCGTCCACGGCGGCGGGGCACACGACAAAGAAGAGCGCGGCGAAGGTCACGATGTCAAACAGCGAGCTCACGGGGCCCAGCTCGAGCATAAAGCCCTTGATGGATGCGGCGTCCCAGGCACGCGGGCGGGCAGTCCGGGCGTCATCGACGGTGTCCCACGGCAGTGCGATGCACACGATCTCGTAGACCAGCGACAGCAGTACCAGCTGCAGGGCGCTCATGGGCAAAAACGGCAAGAACAGGCTCGCGACGGTCACGGACAGCACATTGCCAAAGTTGGAGCTCACCGTGGTCTTGAGGTACTTGAGCAGGTTGCCGTAAGTGCGGCGGCCTTCGATGATGCCGCGCTCGAGCACGCCCAGGTCCTTCTGAAGCAAGATGATATCGGCGGATTCCTTGGCAATATCGACGGCCGAATCGACCGAGATGCCGCAATCGCTCGCACGCATGGCGGCGGCGTCGTTGATGCCGTCGCCCATAAAGCCCACGGTGTGGCCGAGCATCTCGCGCATGACACGTACCAGGCGCGCCTTCTGCAGCGGCGAGAGCTTGGCGAAGAGGTGGGTTTTCTCGGCGCGCTTGGCAAGTTCGGCGTCATCGAGCGCATCGATCTCGGAGCCGAGCAAGACGTTGCTCGCATCGATACCAATCTGCTCGCAGACGGTGGCGGCGACGCGGTCGTTGTCGCCGGTTAGGACCTTGACCGCCACGCCCTTGGCCTCGAGGGTGGCGACGGCGCCCGCGGCACTTGCTTTGGGCGGGTCGAGGAAGGCCAAAAAGCCCATCAGCACCATGTCGCACTCGTCGGCGATGCCAAACTCGCCCACGCAGCGCGGATTGGTCTTCTGCGCCACGGCAATTACGCGTAGGCCCTCGGCGTTAAGTCCGGCGACCTGCTTGCGAATCTGGGCGAGCTTCTCGTCGGTGAGCGGCTGAGCGATGCCATCGATCTCGACAAAGGAGCAGATCTCGAGCATTTCCTCGGCAGCGCCCTTGGTAACCATCTGGGTTTTGCCTTGGGCGTCGGCGACAACTACGCTCAGGCGACGGCGCGAGAAATCGAAGGGAACCTCGTCGACCTTGGTATAGCGGTCGCGCAGACTCTGGTCCAGCATAGAATCGGGCACGACGGTCGAGGGCGTCACATCGGCACGGTCGATTACGGCCAGGTCGATAAGGTTTTTGAGGCCGGTTTGGAAGAAGCTATTCAAAAACGCATGGCGCAGCACGCGCGCGTCCTCGTTGCCATCGGTGTTGAGGTAGCGCTCGAGCACGATGCGGTCTTCGGTGAGGGTGCCGGTCTTGTCGCAGCACAGGACGTCCATCGCTCCGAGGTTTTGAATCGCCGGCAGCTCCTTGACGATAACCTGGCGACGGGCGAGGTCCTTGGCGCCCTGCGACAGGCTCGTGGTCACGATGACGGGAAGCATCTGCGGCGTGATGCCCACGGCCACGCTTGTGGCGAACAGCAGCGCGTCGATGACGTTGCCCTTGGTGGCGGCGTTGATGGCAAAGACGGCCGGCGCCATAACGAGCATCAGGCGCACCAGCAGCATGGAGACGCTCGAGACGCCGCGGTCAAACGCGCTTTTTTCGCCGCGCCCGTTGAGCATCTTGGCGATGCCGCCCAGGTAAGTGTCCG